>CAZZJR010000074.1:0-11481 GCA_964654585.1 uncultured Bdellovibrionales bacterium | reverse complement strand
GGGGTGTATGTGGCCGTGCCCGTCGCGGTGCCCTCGGGGGTCTCCGTAGGAGCGCCTGTCGAAGTGGTTTCTTGAGTCGTACTCGTTGGTGTATCGACAGCTGTGTAGGTTGGAGGAGTTGTCGCCGTAGGTGAATTACTGGAAGCCGAGGTATCAACAGGTTCTAAGGTGTTAACGGGCGCTGATGTGTCGACGGGCGCTAAGGTATTAACGGGTGCTGGCGGTGCTGGCGGTGAATCTGAGCCTGTGTTTCCAGAGCCGTTGGTTCCTTTGTTCTTCCCGCGGTCCTTCCCCTTTCCGCCTGACTTTCCCTGTCCCCGCTTCGGCGCCTTCGACTTTTCATTCTTCACCTTGCCGCCCTTCGACGCAGCGGCTGCTACTGTAAGCTTCGAATCGCTCTGTGCGAGGGCGTCGTTCGGTACACTTGCCCCTGAGAGTGTCAGAACGACCGCTAGCAGGAACTTCAGTGCTCTTTTCGCCATAACTCGTCGAAATAACCAGCGCCGGACATTCCCGGGCTACTTCAAGGCTTATGGTTTAATCCGCAGTAGTAGTGACTTTGGTTCAGAAAGAGTTCTGGTGAGCCATTTTGCAGTCATCAATCTGCGGGGGAATCATCTGACGCGCTTCAAACGCCTGATTATGCTCGATTTTTGCTCTCTACAGCGAAGCGACTGGTTAGTCGCGCCAACCGTACCTCTTTGGTTCAGGAGCCGATAAGAGAAATTCTTACGGGAGGGGCGGAGGGTTAAGTCACACCTGCCCTCGATAATTCATAACGTTCGTAGTTATCACGCCGGCGGGCCGTATCGGTCTTTGCCGTGCGCTTTAGCTGGAACCGCCTGAATCGGGCCGGGACAACAGAGGATTACACAGTATGAAGACTTCCGTTAACGCTACCCACGGCAGAACTTTTCTCTCAACGCTGATGGCGTCGGCAATTCTTACGGTATCAGTCGTAGGAGCTGTCGGAGCGGCACCCCACGCTGCATTCGCGAAAGACGTTGAACTTACCGATTCAGATGGTGAACCGGATGGTAAGCACGGCTCGAGGAAGAAAGACCCAGACGGCGACACTGATCTTTTCGACATCGATGATGGTGGAGACGCTTCCGGGAGCCCCGGTTGCAGCGGCGGCAGCTGCGGTGGCGGTGGCGGTGGCGGCGGTGGACGGTTCGGCGGCCTGTTCGGCAAGCTCAACCCCGGAAACATGGCGATGTTTGGCATGCTCGCAGGGCTTCTCGGCCAGGGCGGCGGAATGGGAGGCGGTCTTGGATCTGGTCTCGGAGGGGGGCTCGGGTCTGGCCTCGGAGGGGGTCTCGGATCTGGCCTCGGATCTGGCCTCGGTGGCGGGTTGAACCCAGTGACGGGGCTGTTACAGAACCCCTTCAACCAGTTCACGCAGCCCTCTCAGTTTCAGCAGTTTGAGCAGCAGCAGCGCGACCTCGTTCAGTCGAAGCAGCAGCTGGCAGAGCTTCAGAAGCTTAACCAGCAGAACCAGCAACAGGCTCAGAAGCTGGCAGATCTCCAGAAGAAGATAGATGAGCTTCAGAGCAAGCTCGAAGCGGCTGAGAAGGCTGCGGCTGCCTCGAAAGCCTCAGATGCTCAGAAGAAGTCGGGTGTGCAGGATTCCCTCTTCCCGCCTAACTCGCAGCTTAAGTAAGGGGAGCCTGTCATGAAGTCGTTTCTGCTCCTCTCTTGTTCAGCTCTCTGCGCCCTGTGCGTCTGTGCCGTGGGTGACGCCCACGCCTACGACAAGCAGTCAGTCTCTAAGTTCAAGCAGTCGATCCTCAAGGAGATGTGCAACAACGGTGGTGATTGGATGCGCTGCTACAAGCTTGAGCCTACGAGCTGCTACGACCTCAACAGAGACTTAGTGGAGAACTGCGTTGACACGGAGCTCGCTAAGACGAAGTCTCTTGAGTACAAGCAGTACGTTCGCTGGATGAGCGAAGGGGTGTACAGCTGCATGAAGAATGGCTTCCTAAAGCAGTATGGCTCCCGGAAGATCAACTCGGAAGAGTGTTCCGGTTAAGCCCACGGGGCGTAGCGCGCGACCCTAACCTCGCGACCAGAGCTTAAGGGCACACCCCTACGAGATTTCCGCATACCTCTATTTGAGGGCGTGTTAGGCGCCTACCCTCATGCAATCATTGAGGTTGCCGATTCTACCGGCAGGGGAGGTTGTACAGTGACGACCAACAACGTGACAGCGGCTGCATTCACAAGCAGGGCGCTTGGTTGCAGAGAGAGGCTTGGTGTATCCGCCAAAAGGCCAACCCTCCGTCTCGCTCTTACTGCGATAGCGCTCAGCCTCATCTCACTCAGCTCGCTCCTCGACCGAGCATTCGCGCAGCCTGCTAGTGGTGATGAAGCAGCCAAACGGCTTGAGCAGGAGAAAGAGGGGAAGAACAAGTACCGCGGAGGTTCGGAGAACTTCGAAACGGTGAAGCGTGACATGAAGGAGAAGCTCTTCCCGAAGATTATGGCCTCCAGCGAGAGCGACTCAAAAGCTGATGAGTGGTACAGCCCGCACCTCAGGGATAGCAAGATCCTGCCGTCGACGAAGAAGGAGGAATCCTTCTACCGGGGGAACACGACTCCGCCGGATGTGTATCTCTGTCTGCTCTCCGAGCTGGGTATAATTCCCTTCTGGGTACCGCCACGGAACTTTACAGCTTGTCCACTCGGAGCATGTGGCATGCCTCACGTTTGGCACGGGGAGCCCTTTGGTCCTCACCGCCCCATCGAGGCGTGCTTCACACTGCCCACGGTCATCTACAAGCTGTTCACACAGGAGTCGAACTTTAAAATGTGCTGTGTCAGAGAGGGAGAGGAGTGGGCGACGACCGAGCAGATTTCGGCTTGGCACCCAGACGGTAGTGGCTGGGCGGGTCTCTTTGAGTACTACTACCCGACGGCGGCTATCGGCTGGGAGAACGATCGCTCAACCACGATGATAGTCGGCAAAGATGAGCAGGAAAATCCGGAGTCGTGTCGTGAAAAGTCCGACGAACTAATGGAGAATGAGAATGCTACAGACTGGGTAGCGGGAGCGATCGAGCGGAACCGGAGGCAGGCTGACAAGATTTCTGGCGGGGGATCTTCTGCTGGCAGCGGTGATGACGTGAGGGAAATCGTTGCAGACGTCATCAAGGACGTGCGGCCTAAGGATAAAGAGCTTCGCTTCACCGACAGCCTCCAGAGCGAAGGGCTCACGATGCGCCCAAACTACGCGACAATGGAAGAGGAGTACCGCCGGATGCTCGCACGCCGCTTCTGTATGCGAGAAGAGCAGTTCTTGAAGCTGATGGACCCGCAGCACGACACCCTGCAATTAGGTGGTGGTTCGAGCGTCGATGACCTGAAGGCGCTGCCGGTCTGGTCGAACTACTGTCCGAAGGGGGTAAACCTGATGACGAACACGGACAAGAGCGCCCTGGTGAACATCGACGAAACGCCTACCGACTTCACAAAGGGGATGACGTTATGGAAGGAAGACCCGCAGTTCTGTCAGCGGATGCAGCTTGATCATCCAGGCCTGCAGGAGCTGGGGTTCAAGGAGGTGATCGAGAAGAGCGGAAAGATCGACGCTCGGTATACGATGGAGAACGTCGGCTACACCTGCCTGACGGGTGCGGACGCGGTAGGGATGAGCAAGCTGAACGGCTCGCTCATTCCTGTCACGCTCAACAGGTATGCTGCAGTGGAGCGCAGAACGGCGATATCGAAGATGCTAGGCTTTCTCATCGCTGGTGGGCTCGCCGAGGGGATGCGGGAGGAGGGGACGGAGAAGTACCTTAAATCGTACTACAAGCGGTTTGAGCCTAGGCCATACTCGAAAAAATTCCTGCCGTTTGAGAACGAGGTGTTTGTCGGCCAGCAGTTCAAGGGGGGCGGCTTCAACGAGCTGCTCCGGCCATGCGAAAACCTTTCAGGTAGAGACTACTCGGGTGCGGGTGATGTCTCAGACCAGCTCTACATCAGCGACTACACCCACAGAGCTTTCACGGAAGACAAGATTCGGCACGGCGAGGCTGCGAGTGGGGGTAGCTTCAATTTGAACGGAGAGCCGGAACCCCCTGGTCAGGGTGTCAACCGCAAGCCTGAAGAGTGGGCGAAGCCGGCCCTGGAGAACCAGATCGGGAACCGTGGGCTCGACGAGAAGTCCTCAAACTACGCCGCAGCATTCCGGCTCTTCGCGACATGCCCGAAGGGCTACGCGCGTTGGCGCTCCAAGGAGGTTGAGCACCCGCAGCTAGAGGCGGAGCTTCGGTATTTCTGTCGGGAAGAGAACTTCGGCGGCCCCAGCCGGGCTGCTGGTTTTTAGGTGATCACGGTGATTCGTCTATCCCTGCTTATCTCTGCGCTGCTCTCTGTGGCGATCCGAGTCGCCGAAGCCCAGGAGGCAGCGCCGCGCGAATTTTTCAAACATGACTACGCATCGGCGCCAGGAGCTAAGGGTGGTGAGGCAGAGCGAGCCCAGAGGCCGCAGCAGGCGACAGGAAGGGTGCCCGCGGGATCGGCCGTCATGCCGCAGCAGGATCAAAATGCATCGGCTCGGAAGATCGCGGTTACGCTCTTCGTCAATTCCCTCGATCAAGCACACCTAGACCAGGTTATTGCTACGGTACATCGTCTGGTAGACCAGCGACTGGCGTACGTATCGCTCGTAGCGCACCTCGGAGATTACCGAAACATCTCTGGGCGTGAAGAGGAGTGGATGCGCAAACGAGGGATTATGCTCCTGCCGGTATCGAGCTTGACGTCACCGGTGCAGGTATCACAGTCGCCGGTGTGGTTAGTACAGACCGAGAAGGGTGGCTACGTTGTCGAGGGGGTTGTTGGTCTCGATCGGATGCTCAACGCGTTCGGCGAGTTTGATCCGAAGGCGGTTCCTCAGTCCGATTCAGTTGGAGAGCTCTCAGAGTTTTAAGGAATGGCTTGCGTGGTGGGGTACTTTAAAATTTTTGCTGTAGCTGCGCTCTTTGCTACAGCCTGTATCCTTGTTGGGCCAGGGAGCGTGCACGCACAGGTATCTCCGGAGGATATCAAGAAGCAGTTTGACGAGGTTAGGAAAAGGCTCCCCGCCACGGCGACGCCCACGCGCACAGCGGTGCCGGTGCCAAGCCTCGCGATTGAGCGGCCTGGTTTAGCGGAATTTGAGCAGGAGGCTAGCTGGTTTAAGAAGAGCGTAGAAAACCAGAAGCTCGGCACTCCGCAACCTGTGTTGGGCCACATTCGGGGAAAAGAGGGAGTTCCATTCCCGTCACCGGAGGCAATCGTACCGACACTGACTCCGACTCCGGTTCCACAGACACCTACGTCGACTCCGACGGCAACACCGACTCCGACGCCGTTTGAGCGGCCACCGGCCTGTGAAGGGGGGAAGACGAGCAAGCAAGAGCACCATCCTGATGTAAAGAAGGAGAAGGTGCTCTACGATCTCCTGTTCATCTCTCGTGCTCTCTTGCCGAGTGATCCCTCCGAGGCTTTCGGCAGCAACGTGTCGGTGTATCCGTACGACCTGCCAGTCACCAAGGGGCAGCTTCTCCAGATGGAGATCTACAGGGTGCCGTGCCTTCCGTACCGAGTTCGCATGACGACGAAGATGCGGTACGTGGATACCGGCAACAATGCTCTACGGAACTACGACAAGGATCCAGCGGGGCGAGGCGATCTCTCCAAGCTGATGCAGCAGAAGCTCTTCGGGCAGCAGAAGGGGGCCAAGCGACGGTAGTGCGGCTGTCGGTAAGCTGGCTCAGCGTGGAGTCGAGTGGGTGGTAACGCTCGCGTCGGCATAATATCGAGGCCTGTCCACTCGATTTCTTGAAGAGCTGGCTCTCTCGGTGTCCAAGCCTTTTAGTTAAGTAACGCGGAGGCACGGAAGTCGCGGAGGTCACGGAAAGTGATGCACCGAGGCGCGACCAGGGTGTTCAAGCTCCCTGATAAGAAAGCCTCATCGCTGCGTACTCTGCGTTCTCCGCACCTCCGCGTTACACAACCAAAAAGCTCCGAAGCTGACCGGTGCGCGGGGACTTGCAGAGCCCTTCTCCTGGAGCCGCACCTTGCGCACCGAGACAGAGCTGAGCAGCCGCAGCTCCGCGGCGATTTCACCAGAAGCCGATAAATCTTGGGATGATGCCGCTGGCTTGTGTGATGCTAAAGCGCCGCTTCGGCTATCAATCTGGTTGCTCACAAGCTCGTACTAGCACACAATGCCGGGCAGGTAGCCCCACGTATGTCCAAGCTCTCTTACGCCCAAACTCCGTATAAAACCTTTCCCCGCAAGGAGTGCGATCCGACTCGCCTCGGTGCGATCGCACGGCTGTACGGTGTGGCGGCGATGGAACCAGCCCGCGCCCGGGTGCTCGAGCTTGGTTGCGGTGACGGGGGGAACCTCCTCGGGCTAGCCGAGCGTTACCCCGAGGGCAGCTTCCTCGGGGTTGATTTCGCAAGCGAGCATATTGAGAGAGCGCGAGCGTCGAGCGAACGGCTCGGGCTCTCGAACACCGAGTGGGTGTGCGCTGACATCGGGAGCTACTCTCCGCCACGCGCCGAGTTCGACTACGTCATCGTGCACGGCCTCTACTCGTGGGTGAGCAACACGTTGCGCGAGCGGATCTTGGCGCTGTGCAAGCGGGCCTTGCGTCCGCACGGTGTTGCGCTCGTGAGCTACAACGTCCTCCCGGGCTGGCGGCAGCGCGGCGCGGTGCGCGACGTGATGCAGGTTGGAGCGCGGCTCGTTGGCGGGCTTGATCCTGACGAGCGGCTCCAGTCCGGGCTCGCGCTGCTGAAGCTTGTTGCCTCGGTGCGGCATGAGCCGTCTGACCCATACGGCTCGTACCTGCGCGAGGCTGTCTCTCGGCTCGACCTCTCTGAGCCGTCGTACCTTGTGCACGAGTACCTAGACGAGCACAACGAGCCGTGCCTCTTCGCGGATTTCGCGCAGCGCGCCGCGAGCGAGGGGCTGCAGTTCCTCTCTGAGGCGAAGGTCGCGCTCATGTCAGCCGAGGGGCTTGGTGCTGACGTCGCAAGCGTCATGCGGCAGCTCAGCCACGATATCGTGGCGCGCGAGCAGGTGCTCGACCTGTGCCGCAACCGGATGTTCCGTGAGACGATCCTGTGCCACGACGACGTGCGCCTTGAGAGAGACCTCAAGGCATCAGCGTTTCACTCGCTCTTCTTCCGCACGACGTACCGCCGAGTTTCAGCGAGCGGCGAGAAGCAGATGTTCCGGGAGCTTCTCTCTGGCCGTGAGATCGAGGCGCCTGCGGGAGAGATCTCAGGGGTGCTGGCGGCGCTCGGAGAGCTTGGCGCCTTCGGCGGCCTGGCTTCCCAGGTGCGTGAGGCCGCTGCGCGGAGTGGGGCAGGGGAGATCTCGGAGGCAGACCTCGTCAGCTCGCTCCTTACCCTTTGGCGCTCTGGGTTCGCCGAGGTTGCCTGCGATGGCGCGCCAGAGAGCTTTGCGCCGCGGCAGGCGCTCCGTTCAGCGCGCGAGCAGGCGCGTGGCGATGGGCCGGCCAGCTCGCTTCGCCACGAGGCGCTGGCACTTGCCCCTGTTGAGCGCGAGGTTGTGGCGCGAGCCGATGGGTCGCTTGGCGAGGAGGCGCTCGTCAGCGCCGCTGCGAGCGCGGGCCACCCGCACGAGGCCGCAAAGTCCGCACTGTGGAGGCTCGGGCAGCTTGGCTTCTTTAAGAGCTGAATACCTTGAGGCTGAGGGTTTGCTGAGGCTTGCGCAGTTTCCGCTTGGCGTTCTTGCGGCGACGTGCTGTTTTTTTGCAGGAGCCGTTTCTGCAGAGCCAAGGCTTGAGACGTCCGCGTTTGCCGACACCTACTACGCGCACGACTTTAACGATCTCCCCTCGAAGGAGCGGCCCTACACCACACAGGCCTACTACAACGAGGAGTACACCCTTAACCTCGGCCTCGTCAGCACGCGCCTGACGAGCGATCGTTGGCGCGGGAGGCTCGCTGCGCAGTACGGCACGTCGGTCATTGCAAACTACAAAGCCGAGCCAGACGAGTTCTGGCGCTACGTGCAGGAGGGGTTCGTCGGCTACCACGTCTCGCCGCGGCTCTGGATCGATGCCGGCATCTACTTCTCGCACATCGGGTGCGAGAGCTGGATCTCAAGCTACGACATCAACTACACGCGCTCGCTCATCGCCGACAACTCGCCCTACTACCAGAGCGGCGTGCGCGCCACGTATGAGGTGTCGGACACGCTCGTTGCGCAGCTTCACCTGATGCGCGGCTGGCAGAACATCTCGGCTGACGAGAGCGTTGCGCTCGGGACGCAGGTCAAGTGGGGAAGGGAGAAGGGGTGGAACCTGACGCACAACACCTTCCTCGGGGACATTCACGGCACACGCTTCTTCAACGACTTTATCGCGCTGTACCGCGGCGAGTCGGGGTGGCAAAGCTCGTTCTCGTTTGACATCGGCGTGCAGGACCAGCGCGAGCAGGGCGACATTGCGTGGTGGCACGGCTGGTCGTGGCTCGTGCAGCAGCCGCTCTCTGATGTGGTGCGGCTCGGCACGCGCGTCGAGCGCTACGCCGACCCGCACAAGGTTATTATCGAGGCCGTCAACGGCAAGAGCGTCAACTTCACCGGACTCTCGATGAACGTCGACGTAGACCTCACCGACTGGCTCCTGTGGCGCACCGAGTACCGGGTGCTGTTTGACACCCAGGGGGTCTTTCCGAACGCCGGGGGGTTTAGGGACTACGACCAGCTGCTGGTTGGATCGCTGACGTTGGCGTTGGATAACCTGTCGTAGCGACGCACTTTCTCGTCTTTTTCCCGGCAGCAGCGCGGCGCCAAGGCGGCGGGTTCCCTTAGAGGCCGCTAGACCCCTTTTCGCTCCCGCTCTTAAGCCCTTAGCCCGGTCAGCCGATACGACTACCGAGGGCTTCTCAAGGAGCTAGAGAGCCCACTTCATGGGGAGAAGACAGAGGTGGTCCTACGAAGGACAGGTATTGCACGGCTGCGCCACGGGCTTTCGCCTGGAGGGTCACCCGTGCGTGCGCGGCTGGGAGCGATCTTGCTGCTGCTCGTTGCCTCGCTCTCTCTGCTTGCTCCGAGAATTTCCCACGCTCAGAGCTACGACCAAGGGATCCTGCTCGGTGCTGGAGCAACGGGTAGCCCGCACGTGCGGGTGCTGCAGAGCCCGAGCGGAACTGAGACCGCCTCGTTCTTTGCCTGGGACCAGGCGTACGGCGGCGGCGCACCTGTTGCTGCCGGAGACGTAAACGGTGACGGCATCGAGGACATTATCGTTGGAACTGGAGGCAGCAGCGGCAGCGATGTCACGGTGCGAAACGGCGCAAACCCCGCTGCGCAGATTCTCTACCTTGCTCCTTATCCTGGCTTCAGCGGAGGGGTGTTCGTTGCAGCCGGAGACATAGATGGAAACGGCCGAGACGAGATCATCGTTGGAGCCGGAGCGGGCGGCGGGCCGCATGTGCAGGTGTTCGATGGGATTACTGGCGGGTTGATTGCTGGGTTCTATGCCTATGATCAGACTTTCAGGGGAGGGGTTCGCGTAGCAGCAGCGGACGTCGACGGCGACGGCAGAGACGACATCATCACTGGTGCGGGGGTAGGTGGCGGCCCTCACGTAAAGGTTTTCCGGAGCTACGATCGGGCGGAGATTCGGAACTTCTTTGCGTTTGAGGGGAACTTCTTCGGCGGAATATTCGTCGCCGGAGGAGACATCAACGGGGACAGCTACGCGGACATAATCGTTGGTGCTGGCGCTGGGGGAGGACCGAGACTCCAGATCTTTGACGGACGTTACAATGCGCTCGCCATTCAGAATTTCTTCGCCTTCGACCCCGCTTTCGGGGGAGGCATCTCGGTGGGTGCGACAAAGAAGAGGCGCACCGGAGTTACGCAGGTCTTGGTTGGGGCAGGCGCTGGGGGTGCAGCGAGCGTGCGAGTGCTGAGCTTTGCCACCGGGTCGCCGGTGGATGTGCGGCCTATTTTCTCTGGCTTCCCCGGTTTTCAGGGGCAGGTGTGGGTCGCGGGCTACTCGTACAAGAAGGCTCCGACGCCGACAGCTACGCCGACGGCTACCACTGGCGCGCTCATTCGCTCGGGCACGACGGGTACAACGACGCAGTCCCCACTCCCGTCTGGCGTCCTAAACTCCGCCACCGATGTTGTCACCGGGGGCGATCACTCGTGTGCTCTGACGCAGCTCGGTGATGTCTACTGTTGGGGGGCGAATGGCTCATACCAGCTCGGCAACAACAGCAGCGCAAGCAGCAGCGCGCCCGTCAAGGTTTTGGGGCTTTCGGGAGTAAAGCAGCTTTCGGCCGGCTACGCCCATACCTGTGCGGTAACGCAATCAGGACAGGTGTACTGCTGGGGCTCAGGCACTTTCGGCCAGATCGGAAACGGCTCGAACTCAGCGGTTCCCACACCGGTGGCGATCTCCGTCAACAACGAATCCGTAGTCCACGTCTCGGCAGGATATGGACACACCTGCGCTGCGACTGCCTCGGGCCGGATCTTCTGCTGGGGGTGGGGGGCGTTCGGCCAGCTTGGCAACAACTACTCAAGCGACCGCTACTCACCTATTGAGGTTGCCTCATATCTGGGAGCCGCGACGCAGGTATCGGCAGGGTATTATCATTCCTGCGCTCGGTACTCTAATGGCCGTGTCGCGTGTTGGGGGCTTGGCTCTTTCGGGAACTTCGGAAACGGGTACTCGAGCACTTCGTCTCTGGTTCCGCTGCTGCTACAAAATCCATCCTCCGGGATCGAGTCTGTCTCGGCTGGAAATCAGCACACGTGCATCCTCAGCAGTGGAGGTGCAGCTCAGTGCTTCGGGGGGAACAACAGTGGAGAGCTGGGAATTGGGCAGAGTGTTTCGTCTTCATTCTTCCCGGTAGCAGTCAGTGGTGGTGCGCTCTCTCAAATTGTATCTGGGCCAATCTCGAGCCATACCTGTGGCGTCGCTTCAGGAGCTGCCAAGTGCTGGGGCAAGGGAAGCAGCGGACAGCTCGGAAACGGCTCCACCTCGAACGCGTACTCTCCTGTCCAAGTTTCCGGCCTTGAGTCAGGTGTTAGGCGTGTAGTGACAGGCGCCTCTCACTCGTGTGCGGTCTTGCTCTCAGGTGGCGTGCAATGCTGGGGTCTTAACTCATCCGGGCAGCTCGGGGTCAGTTCCGCGACACCGCAAGCCTTGACGCCAGTGTTCGTTTCGGCCGGAGCGGGACCGAGCAGTGGCCCAGCTCCTACGGCCACGAGCACGGCAACACGCACCCCCACGGCAACCAATAGCTCAACGCCAAGCCTCACGCCGAGCAGCACGGCGACGGCGACTTCCACCATTACTCCGAGCGCAACAGCCTCTCGCACGCCAACAGCAACGAGCACCGCTACGCCATCTGCCACCCCGACAGCTACTCACACCCCGACATCGACGCTGACACCGACGCCGACAGTGACGATGACACCGACGCCGACGC
>CAZZJR010000073.1:0-14405 GCA_964654585.1 uncultured Bdellovibrionales bacterium | reverse complement strand
TTACAGGAGCGGGCGCAGCCTCGCCCCGTTACAGGAGCGGGCGCAGCCTCGCCCCCTTCAGGGGGCGGGCGGGCGATTACATCATTCCGCCCATTCCACCCATTCCGCCCATGCCGCCCATGCCGGCTGGAGCAGAAGACTCATCCTTCGGCTTGTCAGCGATGAGTGCCTCGGTGGTGAGCATCAAGCCCGCAACGGAAGCCGCGTTCTGCAGAGCAGTGCGAACTACCTTGGTCGGGTCGATGATTCCGGCCTTAACCATGTCCTCGTAGGTGTCGGTTGCAGCGTTGTAACCGAAGTTACCCTTGTTGCTGCGAACCTTCTCGATGACTACAGCAGCCTCAGCACCCGCGTTGGTCGCGATGGTGCGGAGCGGAGCCTCGAGAGCCTGACGAACGATCTTGATGCCGAAGGACTGCTCCTCGTCGAGCTTGAGCGAGTCAAGCTTCTCGATGGTGCGAATCAGGGCTACTCCACCGCCAGGGACGATTCCCTCTTCAACTGCAGCGCGGGTGGCGTGGAGGGCATCCTCTACGCGAGCCTTCTTCTCCTTCATCTCGACCTCAGTGGCAGCTCCAACGTGGATTACTGCAACACCGCCTACGAGCTTAGCGAGACGCTCCTGGAGCTTCTCCCTGTCGTAGTCAGAGGTCGAAAGCTCGACCTGCTGGCGGAGCTGAGTAACGCGAGCCTTGATGTCCGCGTCCGAGCCCTTGCCGTCGATGATCGTGGTGTTGTCCTTGTCGACAACGATCCTCTTGGCCTTGCCGAGGTCCTGAAGCGTGATGTTCTCAAGCTTGAGGCCGAGGTCCTCAGTGATGCACTTGCCGCCGGTGAGGACTGCAATGTCCTCAAGCATCGCCTTGCGGCGATCGCCGAAGCCAGGGGCCTTAACAGCGCACACGTTGAGGGTGCCGCGGATCTTGTTGACGACGAGAGTTGCGAGCGCCTCGCCCTCTACCTCTTCAGCGATGATGAGGAGCGGACGTCCGGCCTTAGCAACCTGCTCGAGCACCGGGAGAAGATCCTTCATGTTCGAGATCTTCTTCTCGTGGATGAGCACGAGCACGTTGTCGAGCTCTGCTTCCATGCGCTCTGGGCTGGTTACGAAGTACGGAGAGAGGTAGCCGCGGTCAAACTGCATGCCTTCGACAACCTCAAGCGTGGTCTCAAGGCCTTTGGCCTCTTCAACCGTGATAACGCCTTCCTTGCCCACCTTCTCCATCGCCTCAGCGATGATGCCGCCGATCTCGGCGTCAGCGTTGGCCGAGATCGTGCCAACCTGCGCGATCTCTTCCTTGCCCTTGGTGGAGCGGCTCATGCCCTTGAGGGTCTCAACGGCAGTCTTCACTGCAGCATCGATACCGCGCTTGAGTGACATCGGGTCGTGGCCAGCGGCGACGAGCTTTAGTCCCTCGCGGTAGATTGCGTCAGCGAGGACCGTTGCGGTCGTCGTGCCGTCTCCGGCGATATCAGAAGTCTTGGAGGCAACCTCCTTAACCATCTGCGCGCCCATATCCTCGAAGCCCTCAAGCTCGATCTCCTTCGCTACCGTTACGCCGTCCTTGGTGACGGTCGGAGCGCCGAAGCTCTTCTTGATGACAACAACGCGGCCCTTGGGGCCCATCGTTACGCGAACTGCATCTGCCAGCTTCTTAACGCCCTTGAGGATCTCCTCGCGAGCCTCGAAGCCGAACTCTAGAATCTTAGCCATGTTCTCTTCCTTTTTTTGCTAGTTTAAAAGTTACAGTACAACTCCAAGCACGTCGTCCTCACGCATGATGAGGAGCTCCGCGCCTTCTACCTTAACCTCAACGCCGCTGTACTTGCCGAAGAGGATCTCGTCGCCCTCTTTGACATCAACGGGAACCAGGGAGCCGTCCTCACGGACCTTGCCCTTGCCAACGGCAACAACGCGGCCGCGCTGCGGACGCTCTTGAGCGTTATCTGGGAGGATGATGCCTCCGGCTGACTTCTCCTCAGGAGCGAGGCGCTCTACGATGATGCGGTCTTGCAACGGGCGGATCTTGCTCTTCTTGCTGCTCATTACTCTTTTACCTCCGAATGTAGAAAGGGGCGGGGCCCTGAGTGACACATTGTCCGGCACAGTGCCGTCCAGAGCCTCCAGTTCCTGCCTTACCTAACGGTTTGTGTGTGCACCTTGAGGGGAGGTCTCCTGGCGCAAACCCGGACCCCCCGAACGCGCCGCCGGAGCTTACCCCAAGAGCGGAAGTAAGCAAAACGACAGCAGTGCGCCAGGTATATGGGCACTGTGCTAGCTCATTTCAAGGGCTCTAGGGCGGATTTTTCTCGCCGACGGCCCGGGGACGGGCCGCTTGGTGGATTCCGGCCAGATTGCAGGGTATAGTGCGCCACCCTAGGGCTAGACATTCTAGGTGTTTAGACGCCCTGGGGAGCCATGCAGCGCCGCGAGGAGCCGCGTGGGGGTGGGCACGAAAGAAAAGTTGGCAGTATGTGGGACAAGCTAAAAGAGGTCGAAGAGCGCTACGAGTCGTTGGCGCAGCAGCTATCGAAGCCAGAGATCATCTCTGACCGCGATCTCTTCCAGAAGTACTCCAAGGAGTACAAGTCGCTGACCGAGCTAGTGACCACCTTCCGCGCGTTGGTCAAGGCACAAGAGGAGCTCTCGGGCAGCAAAGAGCTGGCAGCGTCGACTTCTGACTCAGACATGAAAGCGATGGCTGACGAGGAGGTGAAAGTTCTCGCCAAGGTCGTCGAAGACTTGGAGCAGCAGCTCAAAGTCCTCCTCCTGCCGAAAGATCCAAATGACGAGAAGAACGTCATCCTCGAAATTCGCGCGGGTGCCGGCGGTGACGAAGCAGCTATCTTCGCCTACGAGCTCTTCCGCATGTACACCAGGTACGCCGAGGGGCGTAACTGGCGTGTTGAGACGATGAGCTACAGCGATGCCGGTCCGAAAGGGCTCAAAGAAGTGATTGCGATGGTTCACGGTGATGGCGCATTCAGCCGCCTCAAGTACGAGCGCGGTGTGCACCGAGTTCAGCGTGTTCCAGAGACCGAAGCAGCGGGCCGAATTCACACATCGACGGTGACGGTTGCCGTTCTCCCTGAAGCTGAAGATGTGGAGGTTGAGCTTCACGACAAGGACCTGCGCATCGACGTGTATCGGTCAAGCGGTCCCGGCGGGCAGTCGGTCAACACTACCGACTCGGCCGTTCGAATCACCCACATTCCGACCGGCCTCGTGGTTGCGATGCAAGACGAGAAGTCGCAGCACAAGAACCGCGAGAAGGCGATGCGGGTTCTCAAAGCCCGGCTGTACGAGCTTAAGCTTGAGGAGGCCGAGAAGGAGCGGCGCGAAGATCGCCGCAGCCAGGTTGGCACCGGTGACCGCTCAGAAAAGATACGCACCTACAACTTCCCGCAGTCGCGCATCACCGACCACCGCATCAAGCTCTCTGTCAGCGACGTCAATGGTGTTCTCGGGGGCGACCTCGACCAGCTGATCGACCCAGTTGTCGCCTACTACCAAGCTGAGGCTCTCCGCGGAGAGTCAGCGGTACAGTAGTCATGGGCTCGGTCGGCGAAGCCCTTCGAGATGGCGAAAAAGCTCTCGGAGCTACCTCGACCTCGGCTCGTCTCGACGCCGAGCTGCTGCTCAGCCGTGCACTCGCGCTTAGCCGCACACAGCTCCTCTCTCGATTGCGTGATGATTGCCCCACGGATTTTCTACACGTCTACCGAGCTCTCATTGAACGGCGCAGGGCAGGGGAGCCAGTCGCATACATCGTCGGCGAGCGTGAGTTTTTCGGCCGGAGATTCATGGTGACTCCTAGTGTGCTCATCCCGCGGCCTGAGAGCGAGCTGCTCGTTGAAGAGGCTCTGCGAGTAGTCGCAGGCAAGACACGAGTCTCTTTCCTAGACCTCGGCACCGGTTCGGGGTGTCTGGCAGCGACGCTCGTGCTTGAGCTCGCTCGGCGAGGTGTCGCAGCGCAAGGAGTGGCGGTGGACATCAGCGCCGATGCGCTTGTGGTGGCGCAGAGCAATGCTCAAGCGTTAGGAGCTGCCGAGCGGATCTCCTTCGTCGAGACCAGTTGGCTCTCGCAACCTGAGCGCCTCTCGCCGCCTTTTGACATCATTGTAGCCAACCCCCCGTACGTCGACCCCTCTGAACCGTTGCCGCCGGAGCTTGCGTTCGAGCCACGAGGAGCGCTCTACAGCGAAGACAGCGGGCTGCGCGACGCGCGTGAGATCCTGCGGACGGCGCCGCCGCTTCTCGCTGCTGGCGGTGTGTTGCTCCTTGAAGTTGGAGCTGGCAAGAGAGAGCCCCTCAGCCGTTGCCCAGAGATAGTTGCACTTGGGGCGAATGCAAGCCTCCTCGGTGACGATTCTCATCAGGATCGCTTCACCGTCGTGAAAGTGACTGCCTGATTTTCTCCTCGTGCAGGACAGGACTCTCTGGTACTCTCCACCCGTATCATGACCACTCCTCAAGAAATCATCGCGTACCTCCTACCATTCGTTGCCACTGCTGGCACCTACAGCGCACAGATACAGAAAGAGGTCGGGATGCACGACGCCAAGCCAGGCGAGACGATCTTCCACTCGGCGCTCTCTGATGCGGATGTGACAATTCAGGCCTACATCGAGGTGGCGTTGCTTGCAAAGTTTCCGCACGTGAGCTTCTTCTCGGAAGAGCAGGAGCAGTCCCTCAATCGTAAGTACTTCGCTGATGACTACGAGCTTGAGGTGCTTCTCGACCCGATCGATGGCACTCGCTCGTACGTAGACTCGCGGGAGCAGTACCAAGTTATCGTCACCATCCACGACCGCACCCAGATAGTCGGTGCCATTTGCCACATGCCGAGGCGTGGGCACTGCTACACCGCTGTGCGCGGTGGCGGAGCCTTCATCCTCACCGAGGATGAGGTGCGGCGTGCGGCTCAGGGGCGGCGGCACTCCGTGGCAGGATGTTCAGGGCCAGTGCTGGTGTTTAATCGTCCTGACCTTGTAGAGAAGCTCGCTCCACACGTTGAGGTTGTTGACCTGCTAACGTCCTACCTCCAGACCCCGGGTAAGCACAACATGACAGACCTGATGGAAGGGCGGGCGGCTGCAACACTTCACGCACCGTGCCAAGGGATCGACGGTGGAGCAATAGCCCTGATCGCCGCGGAGGCTGGGGCGACCGTGTCTGACTTTCACGGCCGCCCGCTTGGCAACTTTAGGGCGTGTCCGAAGCGAACCGTCCCGAATTCCCTCGTGTCGTCATCTCTGGAGATGCACGAGAAAATTCTTTTTGCGATCAAGCAGTAGTTTCACAGGACACAGAAGGCCCGGCGAGCCCGTTGCGTCAGCTCAGGCGCTAGTTCGCAAACTTGCTTATGATGCGCTGCTTCATCTGGTCGACCTTGTCGAGCAAACCAGTGAACATCGTCATAACGTGCGAAGCGCGCTGGTAGCGCTGCTCAGCGACGAGCTGTACTGCCCGCAGCTTGTACGATTTCCCGTCGGTTGATGTAACACCAAGCTTGCGAGCCAGGTCCGAGAGATCCTTGTTGTTTGTGGTGGTATCGTTCTCCGAAAGGGAGTACGCCTTGAACAGCACGTCCTCGGAGTCGCTAAAGGTGGAAGCCACCTGTTGGGCGGCCTTTTCTGCTTGGGTTGGTCCTACGGTGTACGGGCTAGCCATGATGCTTCTCCTCTTGGTCTTTGTTCGATTGTTCGCCTCGCCAGAGCCAAACAGCTGCGCCAGATGGCTCCGAGGCACTCTCAAGGTACCGTTCGAAGATGGCAGGCCTGAGTTGTGTGCTAGCAGAGACGTTCTTCGGCGGAGTCGGCCGCAGTGTTCGGGGTAACCTAGGGCAGTCGGCGAATTTGAAAGCGCACAGCCACGAGGCGAGTAGTTGAACAGATGAGCAGTTAGGCGCACCCCGTCTACACTGCTTCCCTGAAACTCGCTGCCCTCGCCGCTCTCTTTGTGAGCTTTTTCTCCCGGATATCTCGACCTTCTGGGGCGCCAGGAAGCCAGTTCGCGAGCAAAAGAGTTATCCCTGCAAAGAGAGCAGCGAGACCAGCGAGCGGTAAAGACTTGGTCTAGCTGGGTTATCCAGATTCACCTCCGCTCATTGTTAAGGCCGCGCATACGCTCCGTAGGCATATCAAAGCGTGACGGTCCGGGTAGGCATACGCCCGATTCCCCGCAGCACCCCTATTGTTTTAGTGTGCCAACCTGCCATAACGTATCTCTCCCGATAATGAGCCAGGTAAACAATTACGATGTCTGAGTTTTTCGAAATAGTTGGCGGCACTCCGCTGCGTGGAAAAGTCAAAGTTGGTGGGGCCAAGAACGCCGGCCTGCCGTTACTGATTGCCACGCTGCTTACGGGGGAAGAGTGCACTATCACAAACGTCCCCAACCTCACTGACACCAGCCTCGTGTTGCACCTGCTGGAGCAGTTCGGTGCGCAGCTTGAGTACGACGGCGACACGGTAAAAGTTGAGACTCCGAAGCTCGTCGCAACCGAAGCGAGCTACTCATTGGTCAAAGCGCTGCGTGCGTCGTTCTGGGTGCTAGCTCCGCTTCTCGCTCGCGGCGGTGCCGCCAGAGTTGCGTTGCCAGGCGGGGACCTCATCGGCGCTCGGCCGGTCGATCTTCACCTCGAAGGGCTCTCAAAAATGGGAGCCGAGATATCTCTCAAGCACGGCGTAGTCCACGCAGTTGCCCAGAACGGGTTAAGGCCCGCTCAGATAGATCTCTCGTTCCCCTCGGTAGGTGCTACGCACCAGCTCGTTATGGCGGCGAGCCTGACGCCTGGGCGCACAGTCATTACCGGCTGCGCCCGAGAGCCGGAGATCGTAGCTCTCGCCGATCTACTCAACTTGATGGGGGCCGATGTGCAGGGAGCGGGAACGCCCGATATCGAGATCCGCGGTGAAAGCGCTCTGCACGGCGCGAAGTACGATCTGATCGGCGATAGAATTGAGGCGGGGACGTACCTCCTCGCAGGTGCGATTTCCGGCGGAGAGGTTACCACGGTAGGGATTCGCCCGGAGTTTTTTGGCGCATTCCTCGATGTGCTACGCGAGATGGGGCTTGAAGTAAGCTCGACTGAAAATTCGGTGTCGGTGAAGAGCAACGGGCGGCTCAAGGCCGTGAATGTGAAGACCATGCCTTTCCCGGGTGTGGCGACCGACCTTCAAGCGCCGCTTATGGCCGCGCTCACCGTGGCAGAGGGGACGAGCACCATTGAAGAGACTATCTACGAAGGCCGGTTCGGCCACGCATCCGAGCTCGCACGCATGGGCGCCAAGATTAAGATCGCCGATCGCACAGCGACGATAGAAGGCGTCGAGCGGCTCGCTGGTGCGCCGGTGGATGGGCTCGATATTAGGGCCGCAGCAGCGCTCGTGCTCGCTGCGCTTGCAGCAGAAGGGCGCAGTGAAATTCATGAGCTGCATCATTTGCGGCGTGGCTACGAGCACGTAGAGAAGAAGCTTGGAGCTCTCGGTGCCCGAGTCTGGGCACGCGTGAGCGACCCAGACGACTTCCTCTTCGCTGGCTGTTAGAGACCTAGGCTGTTTGAGTATGGTAGCTCAGCTCTCGTTAAGCATGTCCCAGGCGCTCCGCTACTCGTCGGCGGCATTCATCGAGCACGCAGGAGTGCGTGAGGCGATCGAGGCGGTCGAGAAGCTCGCGCCGTCTCGCGGCTTCTCGCTGATCTACATCGTCGGAGCGAAAGGATCCGGCAAAACGCACCTGGCGGTCTACCTCGTCGGCAAGCTCATGGCGGAGCGTGCGGCTCGTCTCGTCGCTGGAGCTGATTTTCTAAACTGGGCCGCCAATGATCTCCCAGAGTCGCCGTTTGCGGGAGGAGAGGTGCTGGTAATCGATGACGCCGATCGGCTCCTCGAAACCAGCGGAGCGAGCGGTCCCTTTGTGGACGTTGTCGAGCGACTCGCCAACGCAGACGGCACACTCGTGCTGCTTGGCTCCAAGCTGCCCGAACTGATTGCTTGTGCCCCTCAGTGCAAGAGCCGCCTCTCTGCCGGATTGCACGTCGCAATCGGTAGCCCACAAGACGCTGACTTAGACTCGCTCCTTGACCTCATCACGAAGCAGCGCGGCTTGCAGCTCAAAGAGAGCAAGCGTTCCTACATCCTCCGGCGGGTCACTCGTACGCTTCCGGCCCTGGTTGAGTGTGTCGATAAGCTTGATGAGGGCACTGAGCTTGGCAGCTCCAGCACCTCGTTCCAGGCGCTCTCAGGAGCACTAGGCTCCCTCTCGTAGGAGCGCTCCAGGCAGCGAGCGAAAAGGGCCGCTCGGCGTGGCCTTAAGCGGATGCCGCCGTATCCATAGCTGCCCCGGGGCTCACGAAAAGCATTTTCAGAAGCATTTTGGTAGGCAAAAAGGTCGTGGTAACAGGTGGTTGGGGTTGCTAGCTCGGTCCTGGCTGGTGTGCTAGAAATACGCCTCGCGGTGAGGCTTGTCCCACCCCGAGCGCTCCGGTGAGTGAGCCGGAAAATTGTTTAGGGATTACCAGATGCAGAAGCGAAGAGTTGTCGTAACCGGTATCGGAATCGTGAGCCCCCTTGGGAACACCCGCGAAGAGACGTGGGCAGGAGCCAAAGAGGGTCGCTCAGGTGTCGGCCCCATCACCCGTTTCGACGCGAGCGCTTTCCCGACGAAGTTTGCGGCCGAGATCAAGAACTTCAGCGCAGACCCTTTCATCGAGTTTAAGGATCAGAAGAAGCAGGACCTCTTTTCGCAGTACGCTGTGGCCGGGTCGCACGAGGCTCTGACGGACGCAAAACTGCTTGAGGACACTGCAGGATACGATCGCGCCAAGATCGGCTGCGTTCTCGGAGTGGGCATCGGTGGCCTCGTGATGCTTGAGAAGTACCACCAGGCGTACCTTGAGGGTGGCCCGAAGAAGATCTCGCCGTTCCTCATTCCGGGGATGATCAGCAACCTCGGCCCGGGCAACGTCGCGATTAAGTACGGCTTGAAGGGCGTTAACTACACGGTTACGAGTGCTTGCACCTCATCAACGCACGCAATCGGCGAGGCGTTTCGCATGATCGCCGATGGTCTGCAGGACGTGATGGTTACGGGAGGCTCTGAGAGCACCGTTAGCCCGATCGGAATAGGCGGCTTCAATGCTCTCAAGGCACTCTCGACACGCAATGACGACCCGCAGCGTGCCTCGCGACCGTTCGACAAGGACCGTGACGGCTTCGTGCTCGGCGAGGGCTGCGCTGTTCTCGTGCTCGAGGCGCTCGACACTGCAGTTAAGCGCGGGGCGAAGATCTACGGCGAGGTCCTAGGCTACGGCACCTCGTGTGACGCGTACCACATGACCGCCCCGTGTGTGGACGGCGAGGGTGCCGTCAACTGCATGCGCAACGCGCTCAATTGGGCGGGCATCAAGCCGAGCCAGGTGAACTACTTGAACGCTCACGGAACTTCGACTCCGGCTAACGACGCCTCGGAGACGGCGGCTATCAAGACCGTCTTCGGCGAATACGCCAAGAATGGCCTGCTTGTCAGCTCGACGAAGTCGATGACAGGGCACCTGCTCGGTGCTGCTGGAGCGATCGAGGCAGCCTTCTCAGTGCTGGCGATTCGCGACGGGATCGTTCCTCCGACCATCAACCTGGACAATCCGGATGAGGCCTGCGACCTCGACTACGTGCCCCACAAGGCCCGCAAGGCGGACGTACAGATCGCGATGTCGAACAGCTTCGGCTTCGGCGGCACCAACGCGTCTCTCGTCTTCGGCGCATATCGCGGATGAGCAGAAACGGCGACGACCTCTCACCACAGGTAAGGGCAGAGGATATTCTTCTCGGCTCCCTGGGGTTCGGTGAGGACGCCCGCATCGTTTCGATTGAACGGACAGATAACGGCTACAGAGGCACCGGGCTGTGGGGCGACGGCTCTGAGTTCTCATTCGAGAGCGACGACGAGCTGGATGAGCTTCAGCTCTGGGCTCTTGAGTTTGTCCTCAAAGAGAGGCTCGGGAAGACCGCGTAGTCCGCTGAGGTCGTGACTGCCCTTCAGCAGGAGAGTGCGGTAGATCTGGGGAATCCATTGTCCAAGCGGAGACTGCCATGACTGACTGCAAGAACTGTAACCTCGCCCAATGTGCCCATGCGGCGCTAGTGAAGTATTCGACACTATTGGTCGCTCCTGTGCTCCTTCTCGCATTCCGTGTGCACTGGGGGCTCGCGTTCTTTCGTGACGGGAAAGGGAAGCTGCTTAACCACGAAGCGGTGGCGCAGTTTTTTGCTGAGAGCGTGCAGCTTCCTTTTCCAGAGCTTAACGCATGGCTTGTTGGCGGCGTGGAGCTTGTGGGCGGGCTGCTGATCTTGCTTGGGCTTCTCTCGCGCCCGGTCGCGCTTGTGCTGACGATCAACATGCTCGTGGCGTATCTCTCGGTAGAGTCTGATCGGGCGGCTATCCTGGGAGTCTTCTCAGATGCGCAGCCGTTTATCGATGCCGATCCTTTCTTTTACCTCCTCACATCAGCCCTCGTTCTCGCTTTCGGCCCAGGAGCTGTCTCGCTCGACTCACTGGCGTGCAGGTTATGGCGCAGGAAGCAGGGGGCTAGCAGCTGCTCAAAGGCCTGCTAGACGTGAAGATGGACTATTCGACCAGCACAGCGCTCATCACGGGCGGGGCTTCGGGTATCGGTTTTGCCCTGGCGCGGCGTCTCAGGTCGCTCGGCGCAACGGTAGTGGTGTGCGGCAGGAGGCGCGAGCAGCTTCAGTGGGCAGAGCACGAGGCGCCGGGCATTCGCACACTACAGTGTGATATCGCGCTTCAGAATGAGCGCGAGAGGCTCTTTTCAGAGGTGACGAGCCAATTTCCAGCCTTGAACGTGCTGATCAACAACGCTGGTATCCAGCATCGACCGCCCCCCGTTCTTGAGCGGCAGGACTGGGGGCTCTGGCAACGTGAGATCGCCACCAACCTTGAGGCACCGATGCACCTGTCGAGCCTCTTTGCGCCGCACCTTTCGCTAGCCCGGCAAGCGGCGATTGTAAACGTCTCTTCGGGTCTCGCCTTCTCGCCCATCTCGTTTATGCCGGGTTACTGCGCGACGAAGGCGGCGCTGCACTCGTTTACCTTAAGCCTTCGTCACCAGCTTCGTCACACATCGGTGTCCGTCGTTGAGATCATTCCTCCAAAAACCAACACGGACCTCGGGGGGAAAGGGCTGCATGAAGATGGCGCGCCGCTTGAGGAGTATGCAGACGCGACCTTTGCGCGCCTCTTGGCTGGGGAAGAGGAGATAGGTTACGGGTTCTCAGAGTTCAATCGGAAGGCATCGCGCGAACAGCTCAATCAGATCTTTACTCGCCTGAATCCAAGCTGAGCCTTGTGTGCGCTGCCCATCCTGCTATTGACCCTGTAGTCTCTTTATCTTGCGCCTAAGCTGACGATTCCTCTTTGCGAGCTTGGCTATTGAGCTCTTCTCACTGGTGCACGAGGCAACCGTGGTGGGCTCGCCTTGCACAGGCAGGAGGGGCAGAAGCTCTGTTTCGGCGAGGAAGTTTACGCACGTGTCGCGTAATCGGCGGATGGTGGAAGCGCCGAAGCATCGGTCTGTCCGGTTGATCGCTGTGAAGCGGCTAAATGAGAATCTCTCTCCAGGCTCCCCGGAGCTGCCTACCTGTGAGCCGATTACTCCATCCGAGGTTAGGGCAACCGCGTTGGGATACACCGAGACACAGGGGGAATCCGAGGTATCTGTTTGAGCAGCTGCTGGGCTGGCGGCTACTGTGAGGACGAGAAGAGCGAGAAGCTGCTTGATACAGAAGCGCATGTAACCCTCCAAAAAACCGGGACGGAACCTTCTAAGCTTTTATGGCGCCTCCCCAAATTTTTGTGTCCTAACGATTTCATAATCCTCATTTAATTGGTGCTTTGGGTCGTTTCTGGGCTGAACTGGGGCTGTTCTGGAATGGGCGGGAGAAAGGGAAGAGTTCGTAATACAGCATTTTTCCCTTGGTTCTTTTCGAGGATCGGCTAAAACCCGTTGGGGTTTGTGGCAAGTGGTAGGGGGAGTTCGATGCTAAGTCACGATAGGAGCTGCGAAGATAATCTTCCGCAGCAGTTAGGGCAGATTCGCCTGAGGGTTGAGATGCAGCGCTCCCCGGCCTCCGTGGAGGAGCTGATAGAGGCGATGCGTGGGCAGGGGCATGAGGTTGAGCTCATATCGATGAAGAACGCCGGCAAGCGTCCGTTCGGAGTGATCGGCCACATCCGCGTAGACGGATTTGAGTGCGTGTCTAAGCTCGCCGGTGAACATCTTCCAGAGGATCACCCCGATTACTTTGAGGCCTTCATCCGCCAGAGCGCGATCGAGCAGGAGTACGAGGGGCTAAAGGCTGCTACGGGGCTCACACCTAGGCTGATCGGCGAGATCGTTGCCGGTGGGCAGACGGTAGGAGTGTTACGCCAGTTCATCGATGGGACGCCGCTCGCTGATGCAATAAAGGTTGGCCAGATCGAGGCGAAAGAAGCGCTGCGGAAGGCGCTCGAGTTGGCCCAGGCGATCAACGATCGAGGCTACCGCTTGTGGGACTGTGAGCCGAATAATCTCTGGCTCAAGCCTGATGGAGAGGTAATCTTGATTGAGGGCCAGTGCCTGACCCCGCACACTGAGAAAGAACGCTCCAATCCCCAGTACCTTGACGATCAGCGCAAGTTTGTTGAAGTGATGTTTGAGCCCGTCATGATGCAGTAGCCTGTCTCCAACAAATGCGCTACGGGGCGTCACGCCCCTTTATCCGCTGATGGGCAGATTTTGCGCAGCGAGCAAACAGAGCACTCCGGGTTTCTCGCTTTGCACACCCTACGTCCGTGAAAGATAAGTCGGTGGTGTAGATTCCTCCACTCAGAAGATGGAAAAGCTTGCCGCAGGTCCTTCTCGACGGCGTCGGGGTTCTTTCCCTCCGAGAGGCCAAGCCGATGAGAGAGGCGGAAGATGTGCGTGTCAACCGGGAAGGCTGGGACGATACCGCGCTCGCTTAAGATCACGTTCGCGGTCTTGTTTCCGACACCGGGCAGGGAGGTGAGCTCCTCGTGTGTCTCAGGCACCTCACCGTCGAAGCGCTCCATAACCTCCTCGGCGGTCGCAATCAGGTTCTTAGCCTTAGTCTTGTAGTAGTTTATCGGCCGGATGATGCGCTCAACGTCCTTAAGCTTCGCTTTCGAGAGAGCGGCGAACGAGCTGTACGAGCGAAAGAGCTCGGGGGTTACCTGGTTTACCTTCTTGTCGGTGCACTGCGCTGAGAGCATCACGGAGATGAGGAGCTGGTAGTGGTTGGCAAAATCGAGCTCTGAGCGTGGCTCGGGGTAGAGGGCGGCCAGTGTCGAAATGAGGGTTTTCTTCTTCTGTGGTCCCATCATCCCCACCGTAGCGCGGAAGGTGAGACCGGGTCAAAGAGAGCCGGCAGGAAGCGAGGTAGAGGCGCAGGGGCTCCCGTGGTAGGCTCCCGCCCGAGGGGCGAGATGTCAGAGGGAACCAAAATAGTCACAGAGAACCGCAAGGCGCGGTTTAACTACCACATCCTTGAGACCTTCGAGGCTGGTCTCGTGCTGACCGGGGCCGAGATTAAGTCTATCCGGACCAGTGAGGTGACGATCAACGAGGCCTACGTGCGCCCCGAGCGAGGTGAGCTCTACCTCCTGAACGCCTACTTCAAGCCGTACTCGCACAGCGGTGACAAAGAGTACGACCCACGCCGTCCGCGCAAGCTCCTGATGCACAAGCGCGAGATAGCGAAGCTGATCCGCGAGCTTGAGACGAAGGGCACCACGATCGTTCCGCTCAACATCCACCTCAAAGGCGGGCGAGCGAAGCTGGAGATTGCCCTCGGGAAAGGAAAGTCTGCGCCTGACAAGCGCCAGGATATCAAGAAGCGAGAAAGTGATCGAGAAATTGCGAGGGAGTTGGCGAGGAACAAGTAGCGGCTTTTTTGGCACGGACCTGCGCGTTGAGAGAGATGCATGCAACACGAGATTGATCCACGCGTTACCATCGGGCACGTCCACCTCAAGGTTGCAGAGATCGAGCGCAGCCTCGCCTTCTACTGCGGAGTGCTTGGCTTTAAGGTTGTGGAGCGCTGGGGTTCAGACGCTGCATTTATCGCGGCCGGGGACTACCACCACCATATCGGACTAAACACCTGGGAGAGTCGCGGAGGGAAGCCCCCAGCGGCGGGAACCACCGGGCTCTACCATGCGGCGATCCTGTATCCGACACGGGCGGCTCTTGCAGACGCTCTCCGAAGGCTGGTCAAGGCGGGCATTGCGCTTGAGGGCGCTGCTGACCACGGCGTGAGCGAGGCTCTCTACTTAAGCGACCCAGACGGGAACGGGCTTGAGCTGTACTGGGACAAGCCGCGCGATG
>CAZZJR010000072.1:0-14569 GCA_964654585.1 uncultured Bdellovibrionales bacterium | reverse complement strand
TTGCATGAGGAGGTGTTCGGAGATGTGCGCGAATGGTTGTGGAGGAGCGGCTGGGTGTAGCCCCCCTACAGAGGAAAAGTAGCCCCCCTACAGAGAAACGCAGGAGATGGCTGGGGGCTGGGTGTAGCCCCCCTACAGTGGAAAAGCCCCCCTACAGTGGAAGTAGCCCCCCTACAGAGGAAAAAAGAAGAGGAAGTAGCCCCCCTACAGAGGAAAAGAAGAGGAAGTAGCCCCCCTACAGAGGAAGAACGCCAGATTTGCTCTTTTGGCATAATCGGACTATCTGATCACTGGTTTTTTGCGGTTTCGTGCGGTTTGTCCTGGCCATGTTTGGTCGGGGCCTCTGAGTAAGGTCAACCCTTTCAATCGCGTGAGGCAATTACATGCTCCGGCCACAAAAACTCCTCCAGGCAATCTTTCTGGCTTTCCTCCCCATCACACTTCTTCCAGATTTGGCCAACGCCCAATGTGCCGTCCAGAGCGTGTACGTGGGATACTACACTGCGAAGAATTACTTCGGTGTGCCAGGCTGTGACGGAGTGAGTGCACAGGACAAGGAGATCAGGGAGGTCTGCCGAGTAGCGCTCGGCGCTGTCAGCCGGGAATCTTTAACCTACTCAGCAGTGCTGACCGGCACATTCCGTAGCCCTGGGAATAACACTCACTGTTATTTCGCTACCCGCGGTGCTGGCGAGCAGAAGATCAACTCAAACGCCAAGGCCGTCGGCAACCCGGCTAACGTCACAAACGTCCAGTGCACCTGCGTTACTCCCGCTTGCGCTGACGGGATTGACAACGACGGCGATGGCGCCCAGGACTTTCCTGCCGACACAAGCTGCTCGAGTGCAAGTGACAATGACGAGCTTAATCCGAGGCCCCAGTGCCAAGACGGTGCCGATAACGACGGGGATGGCTTCACAGACCTTAGCGACCCCGGATGCTCAAGCAACCAGGACAATAACGAAGGTGATGGCACCTCGCAGTGCCAAGACGGAATCGATAATGACAATGACGGGGCAGCAGACTTTCCGGCCGACTTTAGCTGCTCAAGCCGCCAGGACACCGATGAGAGCTCGCCAAAGTCGCAATGCCAGGACGGGCTCGATAATGACAATGACGGCTTAACCGATACGAACGACCCCGGCTGCTCAAGTAAGCAGGATAATAATGAGGGTGATGGAACCTCCCAGTGTCAAGACGGTCTCGACAACGACAACGACGGGGCGGCCGATTTCCCTGCCGATTTCAGCTGTTCAAGCCGACAGGATACCGACGAGGGCTCGCCGAAAGCCCAGTGCCAAGATGGTCTCGATAACGATAGCGATGGAGCAACGGACCTCGCGGATGGCGGCTGTTCGGGGTCTCAGGATAACAACGAGGGAGATGAGCCGCTCGTTCTGTCGCTTGGGGTGGAGTGCGTCATGGACAACATCGACGGCTCGCGCGTGGCGTACTTTAGCTACAACAACACAACGCCTAACGCGCTCTTGATCAGCGTGGGGTCCTCGGGCGTACCACTGACCACGAACCGCTTCACGAGCGGAGCACAGGACCGGGGCCAGCCCACGGTGTTTGCGCCTGGCGTCCAAAGGGGCCTCGTGGCGGTTTCCTTCAGCGAGTCAGAAGTAACGTGGGCAGTGCGCGCACCGCGCTCGGCTGAGTCCCAAGCGACAGCATCGACAACAACCCGGAAGTGTAAGATGGTAGAGCCACTCTTCTCGTGCCGTGCCTTCGACGATGGCAAGTTGATCGCGCAAGCTGGGTACAATAATCCCAACTCTTTCCCGGTCGAGATCCCGGTCGGTGGGCTTAACTTCTTCGCGCCGGTTCCAGCCTTCCGCAACCAGCCGACGATCTTCTTCTCTGGCCTCAACCCAGGGCTTTTTAGCGTGACACTGGCCTCACAGACACAGCAGGTGGACTGGAACCTGAACGGCCAAAAAGCTGTCGCAAGTAATTCACTGCCGGTTTGTGACGGCTCGTGCGTGGATACTGCTATTGGCACGGTACGAAACGAGCTCGATAGCGTTGCGGTGCAATTAGCAAACCTTACCAAAGATGCAGCTGACGTCCTTGAGGCCGCTGCCCAAGAAGACGGTAAAGATGACTCTGCGGATGCTGCGCGAGCACGAAGCAAGGCGGACGCATTTGTGGCTGCCTCGACACGCCTTACAATTCAGTTCCCAGACGTAATCAAAAACTGTCCCGATGCCCCGCTTGTCTGCGAGACGGTTGACAGGGCGGACACCATTGCTCAGCTCCGCACCCTCTTCATAGGCGCTCGCAATCAGGCGCAGCGGGTCATCGCCCGCGCGTACTTCCGTAGGACTGGTTCGACAAACCGGCGCGATGCGCTTGTGCGAAAAGCCAAAGACCTTGAGCGTCAAGGTCTCGATAATCTGGCGGACCTGCCGGTAACAGAAACGGTTTGTAAGTAACGAACTCTACCAGGAGCCAGGAGGGGCCTTGGTTCGAGTCGCGCACCCGGAGCTACGACCAGTGTTGCCACAACTGCGGGCACTAGGTTGGTTTATATGCCTGGCGCAATCCTGTGCACCCTCCGCGCACAACAGATTTTATTACCCCCGGTGATTTCAACCCTGACGGGGAGGGTACAGAGGCCTCTCCACGGGCTGCTACACGGCCTCTCCCGCCCGTCTAAAGCTCATCCATTCGCAGCGATCGATCTGCCCCAGATAATTCGCATCACGCCAACAGACACAAGTGCTGCGCTACGATGAGCTCACTGGGAGCAGCTCAAGCAGAGAGAAAACTGGTGCTCGGATGTCCACCGAGCGTACCATCTTCGGGATGAAAGAGATGAAGAGGCTTTGTCTCCTGGTGTTTGCCTCGGCCTGTCTGAGATGCGCGGCTCAATTCGAGTTTGCTGAGGCACAGGAGCTTTCGCTCTCCTCCCTGGCCGTGGCCGCTCAAGGCCCTTCGCCAAAAAATGCTGCTCTCGCGGAGACCTCCGTTAATCTGCAGACCAGCGGAACGAAGGCTTTGTGCGTCTCGCGCTCACGGCTCGTGAGAGTCATTCCGAGCAACTACTCTTGCCGAAGCGGTTCCATTAAGATCACCGGAGCTAACTTGGGCATCGACGGTCCGCAAGGCCCGCAAGGAGTTCAAGGGCCGCCGGGAGTTCAAGGTCCCACTGGGGCCACGGGCGCAACCGGGCTCACCGGGCCAGCCGGCCCACAGGGAGCAACAGGTGCAACGGGTGCCACCGGCCTGACCGGACCCGAGGGTCCACAAGGACTCACCGGCCCCGCAGGTCCACAGGGAGCGACCGGCCCAACGGGTACAACTGGTTCCAGCGGCCCCCAAGGCCCTACCGGTCCCACGGGCCTTACCGGGCCAACTGGACCTGCCTGGCAAGGCTCGTACGGCTCCTTCTACGACACAAGCACACAGACAAATCCAACACCGAATATCGCTCGCCCAATGACGCTCAGCACTACGGTGAGCGCTGATGGCGTATCAGTGCTTGATGGCACCAAAGTCACCTTTGCCACCACCGGTGTATACAATCTCCAGTTCTCGGCTCAGATCCAGAAATCAGACCCCGGAACCGACACTATCGATATCTGGCTCTCACACAACGGACAGAACGTACCTGACTCAAATAGCCAGCTCGTGCTAACGCAATCAGGAGTAGACTCCCGGGCGGTCGCTTCGTGGAACTTTATGTTCGACGCCGTAGCGGGAGATTACGTAGAGCTCATGTGGAGCTCGCCTGACAGCAACATCTCGATCCTGTCGCTCGTCGGACAAGCAAATCCGCCGCGACCCGCTATTCCATCTGTCATCCTTACCGTGAATCAGGTGCGCTAGTCCGGAGGTTACCGACTCTAGGCGGAATTCTGACAGTGCTGCAAGCGTCATCGTGACCTAGCGAACTTCCGCGCCTTCCCGCGCAACAGCTCTCTACCGATTCGGCTGCTTACGAGTAAAAACTGGATCTCCAGCCTGATCTACATCCACCTCGAATCCAGGAAGGAGGGACTCCGTCTGCTTTTTCCAGAGGGAAAAGTACGTTCCGTGTTGCTTCAGTAGCTCAGTGTGCGTTCCGACATCCTCGATGGTGTGGTTGTTAATAACGATAATTCTGTCGGCATCTGTCAGGGTGCCGTACTGATGAGAAACGATAACCATGACCTTGGGTCTATCAGGATTCCGAGCGAGCTCTTTGATGCGGGACAGCATCTCCTGTTCGTTTTTCGGGTCAGATGAGGCACCCGGCTCATCAAGCAGCATAATTGGCTTGTTAACACCAAGCAGAAGCGATCGGAGCACTGCGATGCCCTGCCTCTGTCCACCCGAGAAGTTTACGCCACCCTCCGCGGCGCCGATAACAGTTTCCTCCCCTGTTGAGGTGTTCCCGAGGATCTCGTTTCTCAGCTGTACGATCTCTTGCAGCCGAACAAAATCTTCGCTGTCATGTGCTTGGGTTCCGAGATGGACTGCTTCGGCTACCGTTAGCCCCGCCAGGTCGGGGTAGTCCTGATACAGCTTTGAAATCATGCTGAGCCATTCACGCGTATTGCATGCAGTAGCGGCTATCCGTTCCACTAGTGCGCCGTCGCGAGCCCGGACGTTGTGCAGAGAAATCGTGCCAGCACTAGGCTCGATCTGCTTCATCAGCAGCCTCAACAAGGTCGATTTCCCCTGTCCACGTTCACCCACAACGCCAACAACTTCACCAGGCTTGAGGATGAGCTCCTTGAATGCGAGGATCGGCTCGGTGCCATCAGGCATCGAGACTCTAATGTCCTTCAGTTCGATCGTTGAATCGCTCTCGAAGGTGTATAGTGGCTTCACAATTGCTGGCGCCGTAGAAGCCACACCGGCTTTTTTCGGCTCAGGAGACTTCTCTCCCTGATCGAAGAAATTGAGGACCCGTTGAATAAAGAGCCGATTTGAGAGCATCTGTCCCCAAAAGCTCGAAACGAGGAACGCGCTCGTAGTTAAGCTTACCCCAGCGCCGATGACCCCTGGAAGCGAATTAGAAGAGAGCTTATTCGAGAGAAAATCCAAGATTGGATAGGCAGTCGCCAACAATCCCGTGGCTATCAGGGTCGAAGAGCCGAACATCTGGCGCCAAAACATGTCCCGAAGAATATTGAAGCGGCCGAGTCGAGATGCATTCAGTAGCCCATCTCGCCTCTCCTGTCCCCAGTCTTCTCGTTGGTGCATCATGAGCTCTCGCGCGGAGCTTGTTTCGCTGAGAATTTTGGCTGCGCCCTCGATTTTTTTAAGGCGCGCCGCCTGCTCCCTCTCGCGTTCGTCTACGTGTGGTGCAAGGAAGTAGTCGACCACAAAGCGCGGCAAAGTTGCCAGCACCATACCAGTTGCCAACCAGGGGTAGTGCTGCGCCATTGCGCAGTAGCTGAGCCCAACTCCCACGAGTCCAGCGACTCCGCTCGAAAGCCCAAAGAGCAGGGAGTTCACCCGCATCTGATGTTGCTTAACCTCTGATATCGCTGCCTGGAGCTTCTCGGTATCAAGATCTTGGAATTTCTGGGCCATGAGCGCCCGATCGAGCTTCTTGGCGAGGAAGATGCCTGACATCCACCCAAATCGCTCGTTGTTGAACTGCATGAACGACGAAGTGACAAACATCGCTGCGCTTGTCGCAACCCCTGCGGCCGTCAAGATAAGCCCTCCGGTCAGGGAGACCTGAGAGGCGCCCTGAATCCAGCTTATGACAGCTCCGGTGGCGAGTCCCTGGAGAGCAGCGAAGCACCCCAGAGTAAAGCCGACTGTGGTAAGCGGCATCGATAATTGGAACGAGAATTTGGTAAGGCGCCATACCGTTTTAGCGACGCCGAGCATCGAACCATCGACCTCCTTAGCTCCGTCAGCTCTTTTCTTCTCAGACTCCTCTTTTGAATTAGTTCCGCTAGGTTTTCGGTTGAGCGCCTGCAACATAACCCTCTCAGCTTCCGGGTCGCTCTTCGGGATACGGAGCGGATTGAAGACATCGTAGGTAGCGAGTGCCGGGATATCACTGAACAGCAACTCTCTGGCACCCTCTACGTGGCCGCTTTTTCGTTTTGCAGACTGGTCGTGTGATGGGGCCATAGTACAAATGCTACAAATCGTGGCCGCAGGTCCGGTTCTCTCGCGTCCAAAAGTTTAACCTCGCCGAGACCTTTACTCAACGCAGGGCCAGCAAGACAGACTCCTGCTCGGAATCGGGCTGCTAAAAAAGGCTGTTTGGTGCTCGAAACACCCACACAGTGAGCTTGGGCTCTATCCCGTCGCTCAGAAGTGCCGTGCTGCTGGCTAAAAATGCGTGAATAGACTGCTCACACGGGCTGCCGGTTGCATAGGCCGCGCTGCGGCTCCCGGAGACTTTTGGGAGAGTCCCTGAAGGAAAAAAGGCTACCAAAACGAACACCATCAAACCACTTCCACCTTCTGCTACAGCCTCAAGACGCACTGCGATCGCTATTCTTTTCGCGTTGTGTTACTCGGACCGGTCGTCCAGAGCCCCGATTCGTTGGTGTACATGGGATTTATCGATCGCCCCGACAAAGCAGTACCAGGCGAAGAGCCTCGCAACACTACAGCCCCCTCCCCGACCACAGACACGCGGGGAGTGTCGGCTGCTGCCCCTGCTACTGCTCTCAATGATCTTGAACATCCAAGGAGGAGCCTCGCTAACGACCTTGAGCCTGAAAGCGCGTCGCCGACTGAAACGCGCCCTGAAAAAGTCATAACGGAGCTTATCGCCTCTACCGGAAATCGCTCTCTCTTTAAGGATTACCTGCGCAGCATTAAGGAGGCATGGGACCAGACGAAGGATACCTGGTCTCGCCGCTTAGCGTACACGACGCTCGGAGCGGTCGCGATCGTAGCAAGCTCGTACGCCACCTCCAAAACGCTTGGGCTCGTTGGCGAAACGGCGCAAGACCCAACAGCCTACGACTCAATCTTTTCGTGGCTCGGAATCAGCATCGCAACCGCGATTGCGTACCGCTTCTTCCAATTCAAGGAGGACATCGCTTCTGAACGCCACACCGAGAAGATCGAGCCGTACCTCTCTGAGTCTATCTTTGAGGCGACGACTAACCTTCCTCCCGAAGTGGTCGAGCGCCGGGATGTGCAGAAAATTCTCACGAAGATCCGCCGCAATGAGTACTCGATTCGCGCGCTGGTCGAGGGCACCTTCGATGGAAGCAAGCAGGCGATCGAGCTAGCGGTCACGACCGGCGCCATAGTTCTCAGTGGCTACGGACTGTGGACCCTGCCCGTTTTTGCTGGAGGCTGGATCGCCTACCGATGCGCGGTGCGCTGCTCAGCGCGCCTGATCGAGGCGGAGGATACCGCGTCTGCGTTTGACCAGCGCGTCAACTACGGCCGCACCTCGCTCCTCAACAACAGCGGATTGACCGATCTAAGTCTCCTGGCTGCCTCCAAGCGCATGGTCGGCAAGGTGATGGAGTGGGCAAGAAACAGCTACGCGCTGCGTCGAGCAGCGACTATCAAGAACCTCGCTGACGACCTCATTTCCGACTACGGCTGTGAGGCGCTCGTGTCGATGTCGTACGCCGGAGTGGTGATGAGTGCAGTCGTTGGCGACATCTCTCCCGCAACCTGCCTGTGGCTTGTGTACTCGCTATACTCCATCAAGGGCGAGATCAACTTCATGTCGGACCTCTTCAGTCGGCAGGTGACGAAGGTAGAGTTTGCGTCGTTGCGCTACCAGCTCCTGGACCTCTCGGAGAAGCTCAACGACGGCAAGCGCTTTCAGACCCTGAGCGAGGCGCCGGATATCGTGCTCGAAGATGTGCGGCTGCGCTACCCGGGCTCGAGACGGGACACGCTCAACATCCCTGGGCGTATCGTAATCCCCGCAGGCTCTAAAGTCGGCATCATCGGCCCTAATGGCACCGGGAAGTCGACCCTCATCAAGCTTCTCTCTGGAAGGCTTGAGCCCTCCTCCGGCAAGGTCTCTATCGGCGGCTTTGATCTGCGCAGCAATCGAGTCTTCGGGGCGCACCTCACGCAGGACTACGAGGCTTTCCCAGGGCTCTCGGTTGAAGAGATTATTGAGCTCGGTGTTCGGTCGGAAGTCGGCGGGATGCCGGCAGAGAAGGTTGTCGACACGCTAGGAATTCATCAGGTCCTCTTCCACGACAAGCCGCTTGGCCTTAAGACTATCAACGGCTCTCAGTTTGAGAACGGCAAGAGCTTCTCAGGTGGGCAGCAGCAGCTCATCTGCATCGCTCGCACGATCGCTACTGGGGCGAAGTTTTGCTCGCTCGACGAGCACACCGCTAAGCTCGACCCAGACATGCAGATAGAGATAAATCGCGCGCTCTTTGAGTTTCCAGGTGACCGCACCTTCGTGCTGGTGACCCATAAGCTCGACCAGCTACGGAACTGCGACCTGATCCTCGTGCTCGGCGGAGGCACTGTGCGTGAGTTCGGAAGCCACGACGCGCTCCTAGCCTCGGGTGGAGAGTACGCGCGGGTGTACAGGAAGCAAGCCGAGGCCTACTTCAACGAATCGAAGCGCGGCGCGCTTGAGTTTTAGGGGACCCTGTGCTGCCCGGTCTCGTCGCGGTGCTTCGTCAGGTACTTCACGAACGGGGTGCCGCCCGTGCCGATCTGGGACGGGTTTGAAGCATCGCGCTGCGCCTGGTTTGCGATGTACGACACTGCGTACTCAAGGTGCTTCGTCCTGAACTTCTCAACCCACTCGACACACTCGTTGTACAGCTTCTCAAGCGTAGTGTTGGCGATACGCGCTGTGACGAAATCTCGCGTGCTCGGGCCACCCTCGGTCGCCTCAAGGAACTTTCGGTGCTGCGGGGGCATGTAGAGACGCATCTCCATGAGGTAGGCCTTGAGAGGATCGTCTAGGTGCCCTACCCCGAGAAAGCCGTCGAGGCTCGGGATAATTCCGCTCTGCGCGCCCGTCTCTCCCCGGAAGAACTGCCCTACGCCTCCGTACTCTTTGACACCCTCGTACACCAGTCCGCTCGGCAATGCGGGGTTGTTCTTCCAGCCGTGGATGTAGGGACGAACACGGTGAAAGTACACGAAGGGGTCACAGTGCTCCACCATGCGACAGAGCGCCCCGTACATCCCATCGAGCGAACAGGACATCTCTTTCAGGGCGGTTACGAGAGCGCCTTCGTCCTGTGATTCAACTGCTCGGCGGCCTGCCGCAATCGCCTTAAGGGCCTGTGCCGCTCGCGCCTCAATGTCGACATGCACGATTACGAACCACTCTTCGTCGATCCCGGCCAAGAAGTTTTGGGCCAGTGCGATATTGCCCATCGCTATCGGGCCGCTGGGGTCGATGCGCTGCCAGTTATCGAGCGCGTAAGACTCATACGAGAGCACCGGAGGTCGCCCGAGCTTTGTGGCAACCTCATGCCAGGGGCGCGCGAGCACAGCCGGGATGCGATCCACAACCGGCTTCTCTCCGAACACGTAGGCGTGTCCGATGAAGGAGAGGATCACCATTGCGCGATGAAGCTCTGCATCTGTCTTGAGCGCGTCGACATTGAAGGTCGGCAGCGCATCGACGGTCTTTCGCAGGCTAAGCCCCGCGAGGTACTTGGGAAGGTGCTGCCCTACCCGCTCCCATGCGCTGAAGGTGTTTGGCAGAGAGAGGAGCGGATCCGAGTGCGGGAGAAATCCCCGAGTCTCACTCAGGTTGAAGAGCTGAAGGTCACAGGATGTCATGGTGTCTCCGGGAGATAGGAAAGCCCCCGTTACTATGGTCGACTGGACCGGCAGAGACAAGGGCGAAGTGCCGGTGCAAGCTTCTGTACAGCTTGCTTGTGAGCCCCCTTGCACCTACGCCGTAGTCTTAACTCGCAGAGCCCTTACTTTCCACTGCTGCTAATGAGCCACTGCGGCATTGAGCCGTCAGCATTCGGCAGGAGCGTATCACCCGGGCCTGGCACCCTCAGGAACTGGTTGTCCTGGGGGTTTTTGCCTCGCATCACAAATACTATCCAGCGATAAAACGCGGCACCGACGACATTGCGCGCAAGCCACGACGCGCTCTCCGGAAAACGCGCGAGAAACGGCCAATTGCCGCCGTGGAAGCCATCCGGCCAGTAGTAGATATGGTCGACCAGAGACTTCATCACATTAACCGTCTTAAGCCCTGTGTCTCCCACAACCCCGCCGGTATCTTCAATGACGTAGATCCCGTTTTCCGCCAAAAGCGGGAATAAGTGGTCGAAGGTGAAGAGCTGATGCTCTGCAAGGTGGCTGCCATCATCAATGATGACGTCGATTCCGGCCCCGACGCGCTCGACCACTTCCGCCAGGAACGCCTTATCCGCTTGGCTCCCGATGAAGATCTCTTTGCGGCCCCCTGCGTACTCCCGGCATTTCGGATCGATATCGATTCCGTAGAGCCTTGCGTTCGGAAAGAATTCCTCCCACATGTTGATCGAACGATCGCTCTGTATGCCAATCTCGATGAATTTTTTCACCTCAAGCCGGCGATCGCCGAGATGGCGCCAGTAGTGCTTAAGGTAGTCGTGGTGCCGTTTTGTAGGCTTGTACTTCTCGCCGAGTTCCTCAAGCAGGTTGCTCATACGCCTCCGTTTCTTGGCTGCCGAAAAACCATATCGTCCGCGTGATGATTAGGTCAATGCGCGAATCGTGTCACTCAGACTCCGGCCCAAGCCCCTCGCGCCCGGCTTCGGTGACCTTCGCCTCCTGCCGCTTGAGGGCATCAAGCCGCGCCTGGAGCGCCACTGGATCAAAGTCGACAAGAGCCATTCCGGGTGCCGGGCTGGTGCAGAGCTGTAGGGCCTCGGTGCCGACAGCAACGAAAGAGAGCCCTGGCACGTTGCGAACAAGCTCTCCAAGCAGCCACGGCCGGACGGTGGTCTCGTACCCGAGGAAGCCAAGAACTCCGAGAGCAACTTTGCGCACGGCTCCCCGCTCTCCCCACGAGACACGGTACACCGGCAGAAAGCTCTCCTCATCGATGAAGAGAGACTGAACAACATCAGCATCGAAGGGGTCCTTTGCTGCGAGATCGATGCGCCAGACCCAACGCGGGACGAACCTCACGTTGGTTGGGATCCAGCCTGGCAGCTGCGGGAATCGGCGAGACTCTGCGTTGAACTGCACTCTCGGACGCCCACGCGGGAACCCAAAGCAGCCAGCGCCTGGCAGCTTCGATAGAGGCTGCACCTCTTGGATGACCGGAATGAGCATCGCGAGCCTCTCTACTTTTTTTGGCTCAACTGACTCGATTTTTCCCGACCAGACCTTTAGGTCGTTGGGCGCGAAGCCCGAGGGAAAGATCTCCTCTGAACGAACGCTTCCTGAGAGTTGGCGCACGCTCTTCACTAGCGGCGAAGCCGCCCAAACGTAGTCGTCTGATGCTCCTCGTAGCCGAATAGAGAGCCACCCCAGACCTTCAAGCGATGACGGGGTGGTAAAGGTGATTCGCTCTCTAAAGAGAGTCTTCGTGGCGCCACTCTCTTGCCCTGTAGCGGTCGGGTACACTCGCGCCAAGTTAACTTGCACTCGCTCACCGAGAGAGTTTCTCGCAGTGAAGACCGAGACCGATAGGCTCTCCGAGAAAGAGTGCTCTCTCCACAGCACGGACTCGGAGTTCCACAGCAATCGGTACCCCTTCTCCGCCGCCGAGAGTGGCGCCATCTCGGCAACCGACACTCCGAAGAGGGTCACACTAACTTTTGCAACATCTCCCTCGATCTCTCCCTGGGCGCCAACACGAACAGCCCCCGGCGCGCCTTCGCGTGTCGGTGCTGGAAGATCAATCGTTGCGGCTTCAAACGCGAGGTCATCCTGAGCCAGGATATCCGCCACCTCAGTCGGCAGCACCGCTCGGTAGAGGTGCGCTTGCTGCGCCCCAACGAGCGCGCCACTCTTAACTGTGGCTGAGAGGCGCGGCGCAGGGCCGCTCCCTGCTGGCAGGGTGACTGGCTCTGCGGCTGCAGCTCTGACACCAACGAGGATGAGGCCAACAGAGACGAGCCTCGCTAACGCGCCAGACAGCGCAGGTACGGGAGAGTGTGTCTTGCTGTCGGCATCTCTCATGCGGTCTCGCCGAAAGCCGTGTGCCGGCTGGTCTTACAGAACGACCCGCTCCAGCTCCTGCATGCGCTTCATGTGCATGTCGTAGAGCCGCTGCGGACCTTCATCCTCAAGGATCCTTGAGCGCTGCATCAGGGTCTCTTTGTCTTCGATGAAGAGACGCGGGTCGGGAGGGTAGACCTCTGGGTGGATTCCTGTGTCCATGCGGATCGCGTCTACTGGGCAAGCCTCAACACAGTACCCGCAGTAAATGCAGAGCAGCGTGTCGATCTCGTAACGCTTTGGGAATTTCTCAATCGATGAGTCGTCGTGCTCGCACGCCTCAATGTAGATGCAGCGCGCCGGGCAGGCAGTCGCGCACAGGAAGCACGAGGTGCACTTGATGTCGCCGTTCTCCTTGAGCGTGAGGCGGTGGCGGCCGCGGTAGCGGGCTGGGTACGGGCGTCGCACGTTCGGGTACTGGATGGCGACTCCGGCCCCGACGTCTGTCTTAATCCCGATCGCGTGCAGGATGTGGAGCCACAGGTTGCCCAGCAGCTTGCCGAAGGTAAGCTTGAGGCCCTTCGCGATCTCCACAACGTAGATCCGCTCAAGGAAGCTCATCTCCTCACGACGCTTCATCCTAACTCCTCACATGAAAATGCTTGTTGCGCCGAGCTACAAGCGCGGCGTCGGCGGAATCGGCTTTGGCCTCTACCGTTCTCCGCGGCTCCATGAGACTAACCGCTGAAGCAACTGGATGGCAAGTAACGGCGACCCGCCGCTCACCACGTGGAAACCACGCACACAGTGCTTCACCTGGGCCGCAATATCCATGGCGGCCTGTATCGAGAATTCGGCCACCTCAGCCTCTGGGATCGACCTGACGCGCTCCACTATGCCATCGGCGATCTTGATGCCGGGAACCTTTGATATACCTTCGAAGGCCTTCACCGACTTAAACGGCAGTAGCCCGACGAACATGTCTATTCCGATAGGTTGCGCCGCCTCAAAGAACGCTTTGGCGGCCTCGGCGTCAAAGACCGGCTGGCTAAGGGCGTACACTGCCCCCGCCTCCTTCTTACGCAGCAGCCTCTTAAGCTCCGCGTCGCGGTTCCTCACGTTCGGGTTCACTACGACTCCCGGCACGTAGCCCGGCTTCCCCTTAAGTTCCACGCCCGCCAAGTCCTTTCCAGCCCCAAGGGTGCTCAGGATATGGAGGAGCCCTATTGAGTTAACCTCAAAGACGCCCTTCGCATCTGGCAGGTCACCAACCGTTACAGCGTCACCCGTGAGTGCCACGACGGAGCGCACGCCGAGTGACCAAGCTCCGAGCAGGTCTGACTGCAACCCGATGATGTTCCGGTCACGGCACGAGAGGTTTACGAGCGGCTCAACCCCGAAGCGCTGCTTGAAGAGCGCGCCAAAGGCGAGGCCCGAGAGCCTCATCTTCGCCAGGGCTGAGTCCGTCACGTTTACGAAGTCGATGCCCTCAATGCCCGCGTACCGCTCCAGCACCGATTCGACATCTGTGCCGCGCGGCGGGTTAATTTCGATGCAGATAAGTGGACGGGAGCGGTCCCCTTTCGAGCCAAGTAGAGTGTCGATTCCTGCAGTCATTGAGCGAAGAAGTTAGTAAGCTTTCTAGGCTGTTAAGCTGAGGCAAAAGCCGCTAGCCATGCAGGATAAGATGACGCCAGGAACGGATTTAGACCAGCGGCGACAAACCAAAAACCTCAGCCACTTGAGGTAATTACAACAGAAAGCGCTTAGGAGCTACGGGCTAAAGGATAAAATGTCCAGGGGGTTCCTTTCTGGCCCGGATTATTAGCAACTTAACCTTGCAAACTATTAGGAATACCAGTACCTTCTCCCAAGTTTTGATGGTCTAGACCACCACCTAGGGCTGCCAGCCGTGCCGAAGCGCCTCAAGGAGAGGTTGCTTGGCGTCCCCAAACAGCAACCAATCCCAAAGCCTCTGTCACAGCGTTGATTGTAGCCTGGCGGTCTAAGCCGGCTCACAGTGCTTTCGATGTCGGGTCTGCTTGGCTCCCTCCCAAAAGAGGGCTGCTCATCCGAGGGAGAGGCGGACCCGTTAACTCATTTTAGAGAAAGAGAAGTAAGCGTATGACAGTGAATGTTGAGGTCTTCTATTCGTTCCAGAGCCCGTACTCATACCTCGCGATGGACCCGATTTACGACATCGCCGACAAGTACGACGTTGAGCTCCTCTGGCAGCCATTCTCGGCCAAGGCATCCGGTCAGCCGGTTCCTCCGATGGGCGTCATGCCGGACAAGCTTTCGTACCTCTTCGAGGACACTAAGCGCCTCGCTGCAGAGCGCAGCCTTGCCCTCACCTACCCAGAGAACTGGCCGGAGGTTGAGCCGGATCCAGGTCGCCTCACTCGCGGTGCCCTGATCGCAAACGACATGGGCGTGCTCCTTGAGTACAACGTAAAGGTGTTCAACAAGTGGTGGGGTCTCGGCGAGAACCCGAACGAGGACGCCTTCATGAACGAGCTCTGCGACGACCTCG
>CAZZJR010000071.1:8491-14787 GCA_964654585.1 uncultured Bdellovibrionales bacterium | reverse complement strand
GTATGTCTACCATTTCATCACTCGGGCATACGTTCAGTCACTTTCTTTTAAGTCCCGTATGTCTACCATTTCATCACTCGGGCTTATGTACCTCGCCTCGGCAGAAACCTCGCCGCAGCGGAGCGCAGGCGGGTCACTCGGGCAACAGCCAAGCAAACCCTACCAAATACGGCCAAATCGGCATAGCACCCGGAAGCAGCAGGCTACTTTAGCTTCGACTTGGTCTTGGGGAACTCCTTCCAGTACTCCCCTGTGCCCCGCCGGAGCACTTGGTCCTCGGGGTAGACCTCAAACGGGCTCAGGGTCGGCATCGCCCGGAACTTCTCGTACAGGGGCACAAACGGCCGATCGATGCACTCGCTGAAGAGCGCCTCAAAGCTGTCGATAGTGAAGTACGTCGCCTGCAGGTCATCGATGTAGTAGCCAGTCCTCAAGACCCGGTCGAGGTCGAACTGAAGCCAATTCGACGATGGATCGTTAATAAGGTACTTCGTCTCACCGAACGACGACATTATTCCTGCGCCGTAGGCCCGGATCTCTCCGTTGTTTTTGACTAGCCCAAATTCAATCGTGTACCAGTTGAGCCGCGCAAGAAACTTAATCCCCTTGTGCTCAAGCGCCCTGAGGCCTGCCTTGCCATATTCCTGCATGTGGTTTGCGTAGGCTGGATGCGAGAGTAGCGGAATGTGGCCAAAAACGTCGTGGAAGATATCCGGCTCTTCGAGGTAGTCGAGCTGCTCTGGCTTCCGAATAAATGTGCCTGCTGGGAACTGCCGGTTCGCGAGCATCGTAAAGAAAGGCTTGGAAGCGATCAGCCCCGGCACTGCAAGCACCTCCCAACCGGTAGCAGCTCGCAGGTATCGGTTCAGCTTCTCGTAATCTGGGACAAAATCTGCCGTTAGGTGCAGGGTCTGTAGCCCCTGGAGGTACTCCTCGCACACGTAGCCTTTGAGCCTCTCAAGCTGCCGGTTGTAGAGAGTCTTCCATGTTTCGTGGTCTTGCGCCGCGTAGTCGCCCCAGCGCTGCTCGATAACACACTCCTCGACTGTCTGCGCCTCGAGAATCGCGTGCCCCTTGTCTCCTTCCATGCGCTGCTCCTTGGTTCTTGGCTGATGCCCCCTAATATTAGACCAAAGAGAGGAGGTAGCGGGAAAGGACTTTTATTCGGTGGAACGCCAACCCTTCTAGCGGACTGAGCAATTAAGATTGCTGCTGCTTCTTCAGCGGATCCTCGGGCATAACCACCCGGATGTGGACCTCTTTAAGCGCCTTCTCGCTGGGAACGCTCGGTGCGCCCATCAGCAGGTCTTCGACAGACTGCGCCATCGGGAATGCGATTACGTCCCGGATTGCGTTCTCCTGCGCGAGCAGCATCACAATTCGGTCGATCCCTGGCGCGAAACCGCCGTGCGGTGGAGCGCCGAACTTGAACGCCTTGATCATGCCGCCGAACTTCTCGTCAACCTGATCGCGGGAGTACCCCGCAACCTCAAAGGCGCGGTACATGATCTCTGGCTTGTGGTTTCGAATAGCGCCGCTAGAAAGCTCGTACCCGTTGCAGACGATGTCGTACTGGTAGGCGCGAATATCGAGCGGGTCCTGAGTGTTCAGAGCCTCCATGCCGCCCTGCGGCATCGAGAAGGGGTTGTGCGAGAAGACGATCTGCTTGAGATCTTCGTCGTACTCGTACATCGGGAAGTCTGTGACCCAGCAGAAGTGATAGCCGCCGCTCAAGAGAGCGAAATCTTCGCCGAGCTTGTTGCGCAGCCGCCCGAGGTGCGGAAGCACACCCTTCCCTTTCCCGGCGCCGAAGAAGACGAACTGGCCTGGCTCAAGGTTAAGAAGTTGCGTGAGAGCTTTCTGCTCGTCTGCCCCGAAGAACTTTGCGATGGTGCCCTTCCAGCCGCCCTCCTCCACGATGATGTAGGCTAACCCCTGCCCGCTCCACTTCTTGAAGAGCTCAATCGTGTCGTCAAAAAACTTGCGTGGAGGCGTAGTCATCTTCGGCATCGGCATGGCGAACACGCCGCCACCTTCAGCTATCGCGCGCTGAAACACCTGGAAGCCTGAGTTCTCGAAAACGCTTGAGACGTTCTTAATGCGAAGCGGATTGCGATAGTCAGGCTTGTCCGAGCCGAACGTCGCCATCGCCTCGTGGTACGTAATGCGCGGGAACGGCACGGGAGTGACCGTGTCTTTCGCGAAGCTCTTAAAGACATCGTGCAGCAGCTTCTCGCCGATTGAGAACACATCCTCTTGCTCCACGAAGCTCATCTCGATGTCGAGCTGGTAGAACTCTCCCGGCGAACGGTCAGCGCGCGGATCCTCGTCGCGGAAACACGGCGCGATCTGGAAATAGCGGTCGAAGCCCGACACCATTAGGAGCTGCTTAAACTGCTGCGGCGCCTGCGGCAGCGCGAAGAATTTTCCAGGGTGAAAGCGCGACGGCACAAGGAAGTCTCGCGCACCCTCGGGGGAGCTGCTGGTTAGAATCGGGGTCTGAAACTCGTTGAATCCCATTCCCCACATTAGCTCTCGGATGCGCTGAATGACCTTTGAGCGAAGCAGGATGTTCTCATGCACCTTGTCACGGCGCAGGTCGAGGAATCGGTACGTGAGCCTTGTCGGCTCAGGAGCTTTGTCGTCTTCAGCTACCTGGAACGGCAGTACCTCGGAGGCGGAATGCAGAACGAGGCTCTCTACGTGCAGCTCAACGGTGCCGGTCTCAATCTTCGGATTCACCATGGCAGGGTCGCGCTGCTTAACAGTGCCTGTTACCTCGATAACAGATTCGACCCTCAGCTCCTGGATCTCAGCAACACAGTTCTCGTTGAAGACCACTTGGGTCTGGCCATAGTTGTCGCGTAGGTCGACGAACACAACGCCGCCGTGGTCGCGCTTCCTGAGCACCCAACCTGACAGGGTCGCCCGCTTACCGGAATCGGATGAGCGCAGCTCTCCGCAGGTGTGAGTTCGGTATCTGCTAGCTAGGGGCGAGGTCATGTAACTCCTTCAGATGATGACAGTTCTGCTGTATAGCAGAGAACCAAACTGCCGTCATCTCAAAGGAATCGAGCACTTAAGGGGTTACAGTAGTAGCCCCGTCAGTGGGGTGGCGACGGGCGCCATGACCATCGAGCGCCCCTTGCCCTCAAAGGTGAAGCGCGTTGCCTCGGCTAAGGGGCCTGCCGGCACCTTACCGACCGTGAGGCTGCCCTCGTCGTGGGTCCTGATCCGCGTTACAAACTCCGCTGCGGCGCCCTCAAAGGTCTTAAAAACCCGCATGCGGGGAGCCTCGTCGGCCAGGAATCCAGGACCTCGCTCTAGAACGTACCAGCCATTGCGGGCCGCGGCTTCGCGCATCGAAGCCAGGTCGATCGCCTCGAAACTGCTGCCGCTCTTGTTTCGCCGCATCTCTAGAGGCTTCCCTGGGTCCCCCAACAGCACCCGCTGGAGGGTTTTGAGGTCTGAAATCCTGGCCTGCCCCAAGATGATGTTGGCGAACTCTGAGGGGGTCTGCGGAGAGAACGTGAACCCCCTCGCTGCCTTGTCACTGGCTGCAACGCGGGCCGGGCCGGTGCTTAAAAACGAAGCCATACGAAACCTTTATAAAAAGAGCTTTTCGCTCAACGCTGCCTGCAGGGCTGGTCAACAGGCACTACTCCTAGACCACGTTAGTATTCTGATGCCAGGAGGCGGGTGGGTGGTTCTGACGCCCCTTACCTTGCGATTGAGGAGCCGCCGAAGGCCCTGAACTGACTTACTTTAGTGGGAAGAGCCAGTTCATCGTCGTGCTTCCTACAAGGAAGAGCACGAAAGCGAACTGCACCCAGGCGTCAACCTTGTTGAGCCGCGCGACCACCGCAGGTCGGTCCGCCTCGGGGGTGTGGTCGAGCCTGTTCGAGGTCCAAACGAAGAGGCAGAAGAGGCCGAATGTCACGAGGTAACACTCTGCGTACACCTGGTCGAGGAAGGTGATGTACGGGAGCAGGGGCAGGTTCTGTCGGTAGCTCTGCTGCAGGAACACCAAAGTCAGGAGCACTGTGGATGGGATCGCTATGCGCACGTCCCACAGTGACGCTGCGAGGTTTGGTGCAACGAGCACTATCAGCATCACTATTACGAGCGGGAGTATGAGCTGCTGGATCGACGCCAGCCCAGACTTTTTGTAATTGATGGAAACTTTGACCTGACTGAAGCTTGAGGAATTGCGATTGCCGTACCCGAAGTTGGTGGGCGTGGTCTGGATCTGCTCCTTCACGTTGTAGCCATCGGTCGCAAAGCCAACGATGTCTATGTACGAGCCGAGCCCCGAGTGCTCCCAGTCCGCGACTAAGCGAACTTTATCCGCCGTAAAGCGGTCACTCATCGGGTTGACGCCCAAAATTACAGGAAACGAGAGCTTCTCGAACGGGTAACGGTGCAGGTCAATGACGTCTGCGTAGAAGCGCCCCGAGATCCGAAAGATCTGGTAGTTGGAGCCGTCGGGGAGCCTCAACGGCTTGGTGTAGAGCGGCTTCGTGGTAGCGTCCCAGGAGTTGACCCGGTTCGTGGGCCCAATAACTTGATCAACTGTGAGGCCGTCAGCATCGAGCATGTGCTGGAAAGCCTCTGGCCAGGTCATCCAGACGGTCGCCTCGGCGGCCACCGACTGTGTGGCCATGTTAAAGTCGTAGACGTTCTCAACGAACGACCCGAGCTTCACCTCAACTACGCCCTTGGGCCACTGCGTGCTCGGCGTAACCAGAACCGTCTGGCCACCGTGAGCAAACGGCTCAACCGCGAACTTTCCGGTGCGGTTCGCCCATGCGCCCAGAACCATGCCGCAGAAAGCCAGGAAGATCGATATCCGCTTGAAAATTCCCCTGCCCATCACGAGTGGCTTCTAGCACAGGGCATTATGGGGCTCAAGAACAGCGACAGATCGAGAGTATTCCCTGGGCTATACGCTCTGCGGCTCCTATGCCTCTCGGGTCAGAAGGGGCGCGCTTCATCTCTTCAAAGACCCCTGGGTCGAGCAGCCGTTCTAGTGCGGCGCGCAGCCGCTTGCCAAACTCCGGCTGGGTTTCCTCTACAATCACGGCCTTCCCCTGCTTTTCCAGCTCTCGCGCGTTGTCGGTCTGGTGAGTCCCCTGCTGAAACGGGTACGGAACAAAAATAGTCGGGCGATTGACGCACGAAATCTCTGCCACCGAGCTGGCCCCCGCCCGAGAGATAATGACGTCGCTCCAGTCGTAGGCTCCCGCCATGTCGTCTATGAAGGGCACAACCGAGGCTGAGACGTTGGCAGCGCGGTAGCCGTTGGCCACGAGGTCAATCGACTCAGGGCGACACTGGTGAACAACTTGCACCTTCCGCTCTGCCAGAAGCGGCGCAATCTCTTGCACTGCCTGGTCTAGGCCGCGCGCGCCCTGCGAGCCCCCGAGCACTAACAGCCTCGACGGGGCGCCTGCGCGAGCCTGAAACCTCTCAACTCCGGCCAATTCCGGCCGGACGGGGTGCCCTGTGAATTCGGTTTTGACTCGACCCTTGAGCCGCGTGTTCGCGAATGAGATCGACATCCGATCGGCGAAATAACCGAGAGTCTTGTTGGCTAGCCCAGGATGAAGCTCGGCTTCATGCGCCCAGGTGGGGATGCCCTTTAAGCGCGCCAGCACAACGGGCAGCACAGATACGTAGCCCCCAACGCCCACCACAACGTCGGGCCGGAACTGCCTAAAGAGCCTTAGGGTCTGAAGTATCCCCGCTGGAAGCCGCGCGAGGAACTGGAGCACTCCGATCACGCTGCGCCGCTTAACTCCAGCCGATGCCACAACGTGGCGCTTGTATCCGGCTCCGTCGATGAGCTTCTCTTCAAGGGGCTTTCCGGCGCCGATAAATTCGATCTCGGCTGCGGGCGCTAGAGCCTTGAGGGCTCGGGCGATGTGCAGGGCTGGAATGAGGTGCCCGCCGGTGCCCGAAGCGGCGATAAGCACGCGCACCCCGTCCGCAGACTCTCTAGGAGCGACCTGACGTTCTAGACCTTGCTGCGGATGCAACATTCGACTGCCCTTACTTTCGCCGCACCGAGGCTACGGCTGCCCTACCGGGGGATCCCCCGCTTCGCGCCTGATACCGAGCAGAAGCCCAACCACCGCCATACAGGCCATAAGGCTTGATCCGCCGTACCCAACGAGTGGCAATACCATGCCTTTGGTCGGCAGCAGCCCAATTACCACGCCGACGTTAAGCAGCGCCGGAGCAACTATCATCATCGTTAGTCCCGTAGCGAGCGCAAAAAGAAACGTGTCGTGCCT
>CAZZJR010000071.1:0-8391 GCA_964654585.1 uncultured Bdellovibrionales bacterium | reverse complement strand
ACAACCACGATTACCGCTGAAGAGCCGAAGTCAGGCTGAAGCAGGAGCAGCGCCGCCGCACAACAGACGAGCCCGAACGGCTTCACGATACCATCGGCGAAATTGCGGAGACGGGTCTCGTGGCGGGCGAAGAAGCCGGCCATAAAGACCACCATAAACACCTTCACGAACTCAGCTGGCTGAAAGCGCACAGGACCGAACTTTACCCAACGCGATGCTCCGCCGGCCCTATCGGCGATTCCCGGGATCAGGGGCAGCAGCAACATCAAGATCGAGAGCGCGAAGAGGTAGGGTGAGATGCGGCGCAGAAACCCTAAAGGCACCTTCATGCACACAAGCATCAAGCCCAACCCAAGTAGCGCCGAGAGCGTCTGACGCTTGGCGTAGAACATCGCGTCCCCGAGCTTCTCCTGAGAGATAATCCCGGTGGTCGAATAGACCATTACTAGGCCGAAACCGACCAAGAGCAAGACCGCTGCTACCAGGACCAGGTCAACCGCCGACGGGGCCCGCAGCTGGTGCGAGCGCGCCGGGTGAATTGATGGGGCGTAATCCATTGTCTCAGTATGCGACAAGGCGGCTTCTTCCAACAGTCGCAAAGTGCTGACTAGAAGATGCACTCTCGGCGACTAAAAGGGGTGACCTGCTCTGTATCAAAACAGGTCGAGCCTTGAGACGGGCTGCCTTTGGGCCTAACAACCGCCAGTCATCACCCTAATCCTTTCTCTCCTCCTGCACCTACTCCTGCCCATAATCAAGCCATTTCCGGGGATTGCCGGCGACGTGCGTGTCGAAGATTCCCGAGTCAGGAGGAGGAACTTGGTGCAAGTGCAAGGTGAGGAATGAAAAGAAGAGGAAAAGGGAGCAAAGAGGGCTCGGGCACTACCGGACTTCGGACAGGACACGTCCCCGCCAACCAGGGCTGTCCCCATTATCAGGAACCAGTTCCCTGGCTTGTTTGATCCCCCTCCTTCGTCCACTATTAGGGGAATGAATTCCCCCGCCGTACAACATCAGCCTGAACTTCCTCCGCTGAACGTGGTCCGGCTCGGGTCAAAGGGTCCGACGGTCGTGATGCTGCACGGCTGGGGCCGCTCTCTTGAGGCTTTGCGTCCCCTAGGCGAGCTTCTATCGAGCTCGTGTCAGGTAGTCTTGGTTGACCTACCAGGCTTCGGGTCCTCCCCCCTACCGCATGCCGCCTCTAACGACGGGGGCGGCTGGTCTACCGAAGAGTACGCCCTGAGAGTTAAGGCTTGGCTCGATACGGCCGGAATCTCAAAGTGCATCTTGCTGGGCCACTCCTTCGGGGGGCGGATATCCGTCCGGCTTGCGGCCCGCTATCCAGGTTTGGTGCAGGGGCTTGTGCTCGTAGGCAGCCACGGCCTTACAGTGGAGCGATCCTTTAGCCAGCGCCTCCGGTCGCGGGTGATCAAGATCGCCGTCTCCGTCGCCAAACGGATCGATGGCCTTTTTGGCACACGCCTCTTTGCCCACTACCTTGCTCCTAAGTTTGGCTCGCGCGACTACAACGCAGCCGGAGACCTCCGGAAGACTCTGGTAAAAACGGTCAATGAGGACCTGGCTCAGCAGGCAGCCACGATTACTGCCCCAACGCTTCTGCTGTGGGGCGAGGATGATCGAGAGACCCCTCCGAGCCTTGCACGAAAGTACAACCGACTGATCGCCGGCTCGGATCTCTGCATCTTCCCGCACAAAGGGCATGAGCCCTTTGCAGATGTGGGTGCGCACCTGCTGTGCGGCTACATCGATCGGTTCATCTCAGACCGGGTGAGCAATGCTGCATAATCTCTCGCTCGGCATACTGCTTCTCGGCCTGCTCGAGTTCGGCTATCGCAGAACGCTCTCCTTCTTGCGCTACTTTCAGCAAGAGGAGTACTCATCGGTGCGCTTTGTGAGCTGGTTAAAGGAGAAGCGTGCCATCGATACTCGCGGCACTGCGGTATTGGCGGTGGCAGGGCTACTCTCTCTGGCTCTCCCCGGAAGCTGGAGCGCGCTGTTCATCGCTTCCGTAACGTCACTCGCACTCGCGCTCGTCGTGCACCTGGTCGAAGAGGATCCTCGTCGCAGCGGGAAGCTGAAGCTCAACATGACGCAGCGCGCACGGAAGATCGCTCTTGTTTCTTTTGGGCTCTTCGCGCTGCTCGCGACGATCCCAGCTGTGCTGCTGCTCAAGTGCTGCGGCGGAGGAGAGCGAGACCTCGCGTACTTCGCCCTCTGGGGAATCTTCTTGGCGCAGGCTCCATCGGCGCTCTTGGTCGTGGCGAACAAGCTACTCTGGCCGGCCGAGAAGGCGCTGCAGGAGCGCTTCTACGCCGACGCGAAGCGCATCTTGAGGCAGGTCGACCCTTTCGTTATCGGGATTACCGGTAGCTACGGCAAGACCGGGGCAAAAGCCGCCCTCGGCGACCTCCTGACCCAGTGCTTGGGCCCGACTTTCTGGCCGAAGAAAAGCATCAACACAGTGATGGGGATCACCCGCACGATTCGGGAGACGCTCTCTCCGGTGCACCGCTTCGCGGTAATAGAGATGGGAGCTTACAATCGCGGCTCCATCAAGCGGCTGTGCGACTTCACGCCGCCGAGGGCTGCGCTCGTGACAGCCGTGGGCATTATGCACCTTGAGCGCTTCGGAAGTCCGGAGAACGTCTACCTGGCGAAGTCAGAGATCGCTCAGGCCCTCCCCCCAGATGGAATTTTGGTGTGCAACGGAGATAGCCCGAACGCCCGCCGTATGGCTGCCGAACATCGCAGTGGAAAGACGTTGCTGTACGGTTTTGACCAGTCGGCGGGGCCGCTTGATTGCTTCGCGAGCGATGTCTCCTTCAGCGCGCAGGGAACCTCCTTCGTGATACACTGGGGCGATCGGTCATTTGCGGGGCATACGCCGCTCCTCGGTCGTCCGGCTCTCTCAAATGCTCTCGGGGCCTTTACGATGGCCTGCGCCCTCGGGGCCGAGCCCGCCTACGCCGTGGCCTGCCTGGCGAACCTTGCTCCCGTTGACAACAGGCTTGTGCTTGACGCCAAGCCGGACGCTGTCTCCTTTCTGCGGGACGCCTACAACTCAAACCCGACGGGCTTCGCCGCGGCGCTCGAGGTGCTCCAGTCCTTGCCGGCGAAGCGACGCATCGTGATGACTCCCGGGATGGTCGAGCTGGGAGACCAGCAGCAGGCCCAAAATCGGCGCCTCGCGACGATGTGCGCTAGTGTGGCTGACCTCGTAATCGTGGTAGGACGGATCAACCGCGAGGCGATTCTGGCTGGGCTTGCTGATGCTGAATACCCGAAGTCTCAGATTGTGGCCGTTGAGACTCGAGATGATGCCTTCGCCGCTCTGGCTGAACGGCAGGAATCCGGCGACTTGGTGCTGATTGAGAATGACCTCGGGGATCTGCTCGAAGGGGCAGTGCGCTTTTAGGTGTCGGTGATGGCGAAGCGGCGGAAGATTGCGGTTCTTTTTGGTGGACGCTCGGTCGAGCACGAGATAAGCGTCATCACGGCGCTTCAGCTGATGCTCGCGATTGATCCCGCGCTGTACGAAGTCATTCCAGTCTACATCGCCCCAAACGGCTCGTGGTACACGGGCGAGGCGCTGCTCAACAGAGAATTCTACGCCTCGGTACCCGGCTCTCTTTCCTTGCTGACGGAGGTAACGCTTCTCCCGAAGCCGGGGGTTGGAGGCCTCACGCTTCAAAAGAGCGGCGTAGTGCTGCCGGTCGATGTCTTCATGCCGGTGTTCCATGGACAGTACGGGGAGGATGGCTGCATCCAAGGGCTCTTCGAACTGGCGCAGGTGCCCTACACCGGCAGCAACGTCCCTGCGTCGGCGATCACGATGAACAAATACGTCTGTAAGGTCTACCTCGGAGCGCACGGCATTCCTGTGCTACCAGCGGCCCTCATTAACCGCGAGGATGCGCGCGCTGACATAGAGGCTACGGTCGGCTCGATCTGCTCAAGGAAGGAGTTCTCCGCATTCCCGCTATTCGTTAAGCCGTGCAACCTAGGCTCGAGCGTAGGGGTGACGCGTGTTGCTGAGAGGGCGAAGCTGGCTGCTGCCCTCGCTAAGGTATTCCGTTACGACACACACGCCCTCGTTGAGCCGTGCGTCAGCGACATTATGGAGATAAACGTCTCGGTGCGGGATGTCGGTGTTACACAGGCCTCGGTAGTCGAGATCCCCGTCTCTCAGACTGGAGTGCTCTCGTACGAGGAGAAGTACCTGCGCCCAGGCGGAAAGAAATCCGGACAATCCCAGGGCATGGCGAGCCTGTCGAGAATCATTGATCCCCCCGACCTCGATCCTGAGATACGCGACGCGGTTACGGCCCACGCTGTTAAGTCTTTCTCGCTCCTTGGTTGCTCAGGGGTTGCTCGACTTGACTTCATCTACGACCTGGCTTCAGGCAAGCTCTACTTCAACGAACTGAACGCCTTTCCGGGCTCCTGTGCATTTTATCTCTGGGCTCGCACGACCCCGCGTGTGCTCTACTCTGAGCTCATTAATGACATGGTTGAGGCAGCGATTCGCGCACACCAATCGTTTGCGTCGCTTGACAGGGATATCGGTCTCCGTGCTCTCAAGCGCAGCTGATCGCTCCTGGTCATTCTGAATCCTCTCCAGACTCCTCGACAGCTTTCAGCTCCGCAGCGGTATTCCCTCTGGATTGGCGATAGTCTACCTATGAGCCTGCCAGGATAAGACTATGCTCGAGCGACCCGCTGGAAATAAGCACACAAATCCACATGAGGTAAAGGCTACTCCGACTCCCGCGTCGTCCGAGCTGCATGCCCTTTCTTTTTCCCCTGCAGGAATGGGATTCATCCAGGAGGTATCCCAGGTACTGCAGAGCGCGCATTTTGCCTGCACCCTTTCCGGGACCATAGAGGGCCCACTAAAGCTACGGGGAGGCGGAAACCTCACCCTGACAGCGACAAACACCAAGGGCGAGCCTATAGCAACATTCGCAACGCCACACGGAGCGCTTACGGCTGCTGACATCACGCATCTGTGTCGGTTGTTCAACCCAACGGAGCGACCTAATCTCGCGCTCGCAAGCTGTGTGCGGTACCTTCACGATATCGCAGGGATTGAACTCCGTCCGCTAGCTGACTGGCTTTGGAAGCCAGCACACCCCGAGATTCCGGGGGCGCTGTCAAGAATCCCAGGACTCGACGCATTTATCCAAGACCCAGACGCAGTTCCCAACCACTTTAGTGTGCACCGACCAGCCGGCGAAACTGTCGACGATTGCGTGGTCGGAGAGGTCCGCCCACTGGAGGGGATTCTCCTGCTCACCATCGAGAGGCGCGAGGGCGGAACGGTGTCAACGAGGCGCTTCCGCGTAACCTCCCCGGCCACCTTAGAGCTGCCGGATGCTCCTCGTAGGGAGCACTTGCTTCAGTTGGCAAGATTCCTAGTGATGGAATTTTCGGCTCAGGGCTCCGAAGCTCTCGTCGACCAACTGGAAGGATTAACGCCGCCAGCGCAGGAATTGCCAGCCAAGGACGCGGCTGCGTTAGTCACTGATAGTGAGCTGCTCTGGTCCAAGTTCCCAGACGACCTGGCGCAGGTTCGGCTCAACAGCCAAACCGGGACGACTACCAAGCTCTTCCTCGGGGAGTCGAGAGCTGCCATTGTGATAGCACCTGACGAAGACCTCCAAGGGACCACGCAACCCCTCATTCTCTTCACCAACTCTGCACTCCCGCAGCAGCTGCCGCTCAGCGATGGGCAGCTTGAGTACATACGTAGAGCCTTCGAGCTGCTCTCTTCACACCTCTGGTCTGAGCGTAGTTCAGGCATGCGGATGATTTTCTCTGTGGGCGCTGAGCGGGCAGCTGCATTTGAAGCAAACGACGAACTGGCAAAGAACAGCCCCACTTCATCCTCGCTGCGCTTTCGAGGACAGCTACGCGCGCTCAACATAGACAGGGACAGCCGTTCCACTAACTTTCTCTCTGATTTTCCTGGCTCTGTTCTCGCGGAAACGGCCCTGCACGACTGGATAAAGGTCGCAGCGGACTCACCTACCTCGCGCGACACGTTTGCGGATGCCCTCGAGAACAGTGCAACTCGATGCTACACTATGTTGAGTCGACGAGTGCCTTGGCGCTTGGAGCTGCTGCAGAGCATGCGAATAACTCGACGGGCAGATGGCATGATGAGCGTCTCTGCCACCACGCCCTTCGGCGCGAAAATCCTGGGGCGAATGGCGGGCACAATTGGTCTCCCTGTTGAAGAGGTAGACCAGCGCGAAGTAGCTCTAGTTCGAGCCTTCGCGCGCCAGAAGTTCTCTGGGTGGTTGACCCTTCAGCAAGAAATCGAGACTCAGATGTACGGGAGCGATGCGCTCGATAAGTCTGAGGGCGGCGTCTGGGACGGATGCCTCGTTGGGCTTCCCCCACGGTCGGACGCGGCTGGGATACAGGCCTTGACCCTCGCCGGGACGCTCGTACACCAAGCGATGCGTTTTCAGCACACAGACGAGGCGACATTCCGCGCCGCCTGGCTGGCCCCAGGCAGAGTGGTCATGCGCGTCAACCCAACGGATACCAACCGCTTCTTGGAGCTATCCCTATGCGGTGACCGCTTGGAGGAGCTCCGGATAGGACGAACGAATGCTTCCAATGCAAGCTTCTCTTTTCCCGGGCAGAGCGAAGAAGGAAAAGGGCTCAAGGTCACTCAGTCCAGGTTCCAGCCCGGGGATCCCCTCAACCTTGGACCCGAGGAGCAACTGCACGTAAGTCAGATTATCAGAAACTACGTTGACTTTGACTCGGTATATTCGAGTCAGTCCGGCAGCCCCAGAGCCGCTCTAGTGTCTGGCGACGACATACTTACCGCTTTTTTCGATAAACGGTTCAAGAGGCTGAGCCCTTAAGCGTACCAAGGGTTAGGGAAAATTGACTCCACAAAAAAAAAGCCAGACCCAATGGGTCTGGCTTCTCGCGGCCAACGAAGCTTGGAAGCTTAATCAGCCTGCTTGCGCAAGAAGGTCGGAATCTCGAATTTCTCCTCATCCTCGCCGCCCGAGAGCACTGACAGCTTCTTGAGCTTAATGACCTCAGAGGCGCCTGTCGCCTGTTGCTGCTTACGAGCAAACGCCGGGATGTCGAGACCCGTTGGTCCGAGGGTAGGCGCGTTGACCGCAGCCACCGGAGTCGAAACCACCGTTCCCCTCCCTGCCGCCTTCTCTTCGCCGAAGCCGGTTGCGATAACCGTAACTCGGACCTTGTCCTCGAGGTTCGGGTCGATGACCATACCCCAGATGATGTTGGCATCCTCCGCCGCCTCTGAGTGAATGAGCTCTGCGGCCTCATTAACCTCCTGCAGCGTAACGTCCGGCGAAGCAGTCACGTTGATCAGAACGCCACGCGCGCCGTGAATAGAGATGTCCTCGAGGAGAGGGCTTGAGACCGCCTTCTCTGCTGCCTCAATCGCACGATTGTCGCCGCTCGACTCGCCCGTGCCCATCATCGCCATGCCCATCTCGGACATCACGGCACGAACGTCGGCGAAGTCAACGTTAACGAGACCTTCGCAGATGATCAGGTCGCTAATTCCCTTTACGGCCTGGTACAGAACATCATCCGCCTTGCGGAAGGTGTCCAAGAGCGAGGTGTTGCGGCCGGCGATCGAGAGTAACCGCTGATTCGGGATCGTGATGAGGGTGTCTGCATGCTTGCGCAGCTCCTCGATACCGCGGTCGGCATTCGTCATACGGCGCTTCCCCTCAAAGAGGAACGGCTTCGTTACGACGCCCACTGTGAGGCATCCAAGACCCTTGGCAACTTCCGCTACGACTGAAGCACCAAAGGTGCCGGTGCCACCACCCATGCCTGCGGTAATGAACACCATGTCTGCGCCCTCGAGCGCCTTGCGGATCGTCTCGATACTCTCGCGAGCAGCAGCGCGACCAACGTCTGGATCAGCTCCAGCGCCGAGACCCTTTGTAATGTCGTCGCCGAGGCGGATCTTGTTTATCGGGAGCGCCGAGGTGAGCGCTTGTGCGTCGGTGTTCGCCGCATAAAACTCAACGCCCGTAAGGCCGCTGCGGATCATGTTGTTGACGGCGTTGAGTCCGCCTCCGCCAATTCCAAACACCTTAATGTTTGCGTTGTTCGCCTGTAGCTTCTGGCTTACCTCGTCCATGCTGTTCCCCTCCGAACTTCTTTGGTGAAAATCAAAATTGATCTGTTCCCAGTCTGACACACATTTCTCTCGTGGTGCTTCCCTGCGGTGAGCGCACTTCACTGCAAGCTGTTCCCGTGAGACCCCTGCTTCGCCGCGTGACTGGCGTGCCTGTCCTGAGCCGCCCCATTATTCCCCTTTAGGTTCAAAAGTAAAGAGAGACAAAAGGCGTTTTCCTC
>CAZZJR010000070.1:4192-15173 GCA_964654585.1 uncultured Bdellovibrionales bacterium | reverse complement strand
TCGGTCCTACCGGCGGATAGTCAACATCATCGCTGTCGAGACGCTCAGCTTCCTCGCTGTAGAGCTCGCGGAATTTGCCGCTGAGAATCGCTCCGCGCATCCGCGCCATGAGTCGGCGGTAGAACGTCAAGTTGTGCACACTGACGAGCTGCGCTGCTACGGGCTCCTTCGTCTTAACAAGGTGGCTGACGTAGGCGCGGCTGAAGCGCGAGCAGGTCGAGCACGGGCAGAGCGGGTCAATCGGCGTCTCTTGTAGGCGGTAGACGCCACGCCGAAGGTCGAGCTTGCCGCGAGAGGTGAAGCACACCCCTTGCGACGCTAGGGCTGTAGGGATGATGCAGTCGAACATGTCCATCCCTCGGCGCACCGCCTCAAGCAGGTCGCTCGGGGTTCCAACACCCATCAGGTAGCGTGGCTGGGTTGCCGGGAGGAGCTTCGCTGCGAGTTCGGTCGTGTCCTCGCGCTCTGCCTTCGTTTCACCGACTGCGAGCCCGCCCAGTGCGTGCCCATCGAAGCCGAGCGCCACGATCTGCTCTGCGCTCTCCTTGCGCAGCTCCGGGAAGCAGCCGCCCTGCACGATGCCGAAGAGTGCCTGAGGGGAGTCAGCACGAGCGTCGAGGCTGCGCTTCGCCCAGCGAGTAGTCAGCTCCAAAGCCTTGCGAGTAGTGGAGAGATCCGAGGTTGAGCTGACGCAGTGGTCGAGCACCATCATGATGTCGCTGCCGATCGTGCGCTGCACCTCGATGCTGCGCTCAGGCGAGAGGTCTATCCACGCGCCGTCGACGTAGCTCCGGAAGCGCGCTCTTTCTTCGTTGAGCGAGACGTGGTTCGGCAGGGAGAAGATCTGGAAGCCTCCGGAGTCAGTGAGCACCGAACGGTTCCACTTCATGAAGGGGTGGATGCCGCCAAACGCCTGAAGGACCTCTGTGCCGGGCCTGAGCAGCAGGTGGTAGGTGTTGGCGAGCAGCACTTGGTATCCGAGCTCCGTTGCCACTGTCGTGTCGACGTGCCGCAAGATGGCCTGGGTCGCAACCGGCATGAAGATAGGGGTTTCAACCGCCCCGTGCAGCGTGGTGAGGGTCGTTGCCCGAGCGCCCGACCAGGGGTCAACGGCATCGATGCGACAGGGTAGGCGGTGTGTTGCCGTCATGGTGCCGCACAGCCTACTTCAAGGGTATGGCGAGGTAAATCAGGGACAGGCTATCCTGCGCAACGATGGAAGAAGCAGAGAAAAGAGAAGACGCCCCGCAGGCGGCGCCGCCAGCCGAGGTCGACGAGCGGGCGGTGCTTGAGAAGTTTCTCGGAGCGCTCCGAGCCGACAAAGGCTTCGAGGGCGAGCGCCAGCTCATTCGGGTTGTGCCGCGCGGGCTCTTCGTCGACGAGCGCGGGGTGTCAGCCGTGGTCGAGCGGTACCAAGCGTGGATCCTGCGCGAGAGCGGCGGGGTGGCGCAGAAGAGTGTGGAGAAGTGCCAGCAGTGGCTCTTCGACACGACTGCGCCAGAGCGGCTCTACCTGGTTGAGGGGAAGAATGTCCTGGCAGGTTTCCTTATTCCATTTCCCGTGAAGACTCCACAGCAGCACGGACTCCCGTACTACCTAGGGTCGCTCCTCTCGACGTCGAACTACATCCACCCGGCGGACCCGCAGCTTCAAGGAATAAAAAGCGTGGAGCTTCGCAGCGGGCCGAAAGGGCTTGAGGCGGTCATTAGCCGGCGCCGCGACTCTGTGGTGCTCCCAGAGCAGGTGCTGCGCAGCTTCTTTCATCTCGCTGCGGGCTCAAAGTTTCTGCAGCGCCGCTACCCAGGAATTGAGGCGAGCCTGCCTGTTTGCTTTAAGGCGCTCGTTGGCCTCGCCGTGCGCGCGCGCGAGGTGCCGCGCACCTTCCCGATGCTGGTGCCGTTTCAGACCAAGGCGTCAAAGGCTTCTCAGGTCAGGGTGGCCGGAAAGTTCATGTTCATCGAGGAGAAGGGGCGCATCTTCCGCGTGCTCGAACTAAACGGACGGCACCTGAGCGACCTGCTGCGCCACGAGCTTAACAACGCTCCACGCGAGAAGCTCGGGCTCTTCCGGCTAACGCCGAAGCATCGCGACCTGATGGGCTTCTACGAGGTTGCCGGCCGTCGCGCGTCAGTGCACGCTCGGGCCTTCAGCGAGTTTTCGGAGCTTATCCGCCGGTCACGCGAGCCACGCGAGAAGATGAGCGGCTGGCACACATCGGCTGATTGTTTCGAGAAGTTCTCGTCGCTCTACCAGCTTTCGCAGCCGATCGAGAAGTTTAAGATCTCTGGCGCCCTTGAGCGCTTCGGTGTGCAGGGCGATCGCTTCCGTATCAACGGCGGCTGGATCTTCGTGCTCTCGAAGGAGGGAACGGTGATGCGGACGGTGGCGAAGCACATTCGCACGGTGGGCGCGCGGCGTCGGTAAGGGTGGGGTGGTTCCGGCGCGGAGAGCGAGTCTCTGCGCCGGAACGGGAAAACCTTAGCCACCGCTGTCAAAATCCGGATCCCGCGGGGGGTGGGACCGAATCGACGCCCGAAGTTTAGATTCCTCCGCGGCGTCTAGCAGTTTCTCTTGCCTCAGTAGGCCTCTTATCTTCTTGAGAAGAGCTACCATATTGGGCTTGGTGGTCTTAAAGATACTCGCTATCTCCTGTATGGAGTAGGCGTATCCATCTCCGATGCCAAACCGAAGCTTTGCGACCTCCCGCGGCATGTAGGGCATGCTGTCCACAAAGCGAATTAAGCGAACGGAGTCCGGCTCCGCTCCCTCCTTGAAGTTGTGCTCATTCAAAGCACACCTCCTTTCCTAGAAAAAAGTGAAAGAACCTGGGACAACCCCGTGGCTAGGCTAGGAGAAGGGCGCCTGCTAATCAACTTGAGCGGGCTCTTTTTGCTTGACCATGGCAGGCGAGGAGCGTAGGGTTTGAAGGATGATGACCCGCGCGTTTGCCGCACCTTTCTCCTCCTTCTGGTCCCGTTCGTGGGCCTTTTCTTCGATCTGGGCGTAAGCCCTCATCATACTCCCCCACACATCGCTGACCAAAAACTGCCCTGTTTCCCGGGGTATATCGGCTTTAGCTTATGAAGATTACGACCACTTGCAAAACCTTGATAGCAGACCTCACCTCTCCGGTTGCGGTGTACCTGCGGCTGCGAGATCGCTTCGGGCGGGCGCTCCTGCTTGAGGGTTCGGACTACCGCGGTGCTGACGATTGCCGCTCGTTTATCTGCTGTGAGCCCTTGGCGGAGCTTGTGGTTAGTCAGGGAGAGGCGACGGTGACGGTGCTAGGCGAGCGGCAGGCTGCGCGAACAGTAGCGCCGGTGACCGGCTTTACGGATGAAGTTAAGGCCTTTCTGGGCTCTTTTTCGGTCGATTCGGGGCCGCTTCCGAAGGGTGTTGTAAACGGCGCGTTTGGGTACGCATCGTGGGAGGCGGTGCCGTTGATGGAGCGCATCTCGCTCACGAAGCCGCGAGACGAGCAGCTCGCTATTCCTGAGGTGCGGTTTGCGGTGTACCGCTACGTGCTCGCCTTCAACCACTTCCGCAACGAGGTTCATGTCCTCGAGAACTCGCTCGATGGCAGCAGCAGCGGCGGCGCTTCGCGCGAGGAGTTTCTGCGGGCTGCGTTTGACGGACAGGTGCAGACCTTCCCGTTTGTCGCCTCAGGCCCTGAATTGCCGGGCGTGACGGATGAGGAGTTCCTCGACTTAGTGCGGGCGTGCAAGCGCCACATCGCGCGCGGAGACGTGTTCCAGATCGTGCCGTCGCGGCGCTACTCGCAGCGCTTTGAGGGTGATGACTTCCAGGTGTACCGCGCACTGCGCTCAATTAACCCGTCGCCGTACCTCTTCTACGGTGACTTCGGCGGCTACCGTCTCTTCGGCTCCTCACCCGAGGCACAGATCGTGGTGCGCGGACGCACTGCCGGCATCTACCCGATAGCTGGCACGACCAAGCGCACAGGCGACGACTCGCACGACCGCGAGCGCGTCGAGCAGCTTTTGGAAGACCCAAAAGAGAACGCCGAGCACTGCATGCTGGTCGACTTGGCGCGCAACGACTTAAGCCGTCACTGCCGCGGAGTCAGCGTCACCAAGTTTAGGGAGGTGCACTACTTCTCGCACGTCATTCACCTCGTGTCTGAGGTTGAAGGGACGCTGCCTCGCGACGGAATGGCGCCGCAGGTTATGAGCGACACCTTCCCGGCGGGAACCCTCTCTGGCGCTCCCAAGCACCGCGCGATGCAGCTCCTGGATGAGCTCGAGCCGATCCGCCGCGGCCACTACGGGGGCTGTATCGGCTTCTTCGGGTTTAACGGCGATGCGGTGTTCGGGATAATGATCCGCTCGTTCTTGAGCATCGCCGGAAAGCTTGTGTACCAGGCCGGAATGGGGGTCGTGAGCGACTCGAGTCCTGAGAAGGAGCTGAACGAGGCGCACGACAAGCTAGGCGCATTGCGGGCCGCAATTAAGCGCGCGCAGGAGATGTGAGGAGAGAGTTATGAACGTGCTCATGATCGACAACTACGACTCCTTCACCTACAACATCGTGCAGATGCTCGAAGAGCTGCCGGACGTACAGGTCACTGTGCGGAGAAACGACCAGCTCACGTTGGCAGATGTTGAGCCGTTCGAAAAAATCGTGCTCTCGCCCGGTCCGGGGATCCCTTCAGAGGCCGGGCTCATGCCGGCGGTAGTGAGGAACTTCGCTGAGACTCGGAGCATCTTCGGCGTGTGCCTTGGGCACCAGTGTATCGGCGAGTGCTTCGGAGCGAGGCTTAAGAACATCGAGGCGCCGGTGCACGGCAAGGCGACGCCGATAGAGGTGCTTGATACGACGGAGCCTCTCTTTGCGGGGCTTCCGCCGCGCTTTGCAGTGGGGCGGTACCACTCGTGGGTGGTCGACCAGGCCGGGTTTCCCGAGCACGATTTAGTGGTGACGGCTCGTGATGCGCAGGGGCAGATTATGGCGTTGCGCCACAGGCGGCTTGATGTGCGCGGGGTGCAGTTTCATCCGGAGTCTATCCTGACAGAGCACGGCAAGAAGATGCTAGAGAACTGGGTGGCGCTATGAAGCGGCAGCTTGAAGAGATTCTGGACGGAAAGCGGCTCTCGACTGAAGAGGCGCGGCTCCTGATGCGCGCGGCGCTCGACGAGGGCACACCGCCGGCGCAGCTCGCCGCCTTGCTTACGGCGTTTCGGGCGCGGGCCGTCACAGCAGATGAGCTAGACGGGTTTGCGCAGGCGCTGCTTGAGCTAGCTGCCCCGGCTGACCTCTCGCCGCACGAGGTGCTCGACCTGTGCGGGACCGGTGGCGACGGGCGGGGGAGCTTTAACATTTCAACGACTGCCGCCTTTGTGCTCGCTGGCGCCGGCTGCAAGGTGGCGAAGCACGGCAACTACGCGGCATCGTCGTCCTGCGGCTCGTCGAACGTGCTTGAGGCGCTCGGCGTGCGCTTTGTAACAGAGCGGGAGAGGCTCCTTAAGAGCCTTGAGAAATCCAGCGTGTGCTTCCTCCACGCTCCGCTCTTTCACCCGGCTCTTAAGCGCGCGGCGCCTGTGAGGCGCGAGCTTGGATTCGCCACGGTGTTTAATATGCTTGGGCCGCTCGTCAATCCGGCGCGCCCCTCGTTTCAGATGGCAGGCGTCTTTAGCCGTGGCCTCTTGCGGCTCTACAGCGCGGTGTTGAGCCGCCGGAGCGGGAGCTTTGCAGCGCTCATCAGTGCGGACGGCTACGACGAGGTGACGCTCACGGCGCCAGTTCACCTGGCGACCCGGCAGGGGACGCGTGAGCTTCTTCCGGAGGACTTCGGCCTCCCGCCGGTGCAGCCCGAAGAGATCCGGGCAGGGAAGACCGTCGAAGAGTCAGCTGAGATCGTGCACGCGGTGCTTGAGGGACGGGGCACGAGGGCGCAGGAAGATGTAGTGGTAGCGAATGCGGGGCTGGCGCTGTTCTGTCGATCTGAAGGGGGCTCGCTTAAGGAGCGAGTCGCCGAGGCGAGAGAGAGCGTCCGCTCTGGGAGAGCAGCGGCGGCGCTGCAAGCGAGTGTAGCGGCTTCAAGGGAGTAGGAGTGTATGAGCACGATTCTTGGCAAGATTCTTGAGCAGAAGGCGAAGGAGGTAGCGGAGCGTAGGGAGCTCTATCCGGTCAAGCTGCTTGAGAAGAGCCTCTACTTTTCGTCGGCACCGGTGTCGCTTCGATCGTACCTGCGACGCGCTGACCTCTCTGGAATCATCGCTGAGATCAAGCGGCGGTCGCCATCAAAGGGCGACATCAACCGCCACATCTCGGTAGAGAGCCTTTCGTTAGGGTACATGCAGGCTGGGGCTTCGGCCCTATCAGTGCTTACGGACGAGAAGTTCTTCGGCGGCTCGCTCGATGACCTTCGGACGGCGCGCAGGTTTAACTTCTGCCCGATTCTGCGCAAGGATTTCGTTATCGACGAGTACCAGGTGCTTGAGGCGAAGTCGGCAGGCGCTGACGCGGTGCTCCTGATAGCGGCAGCTCTTTCGCCTGCCAGCACGCGCGAGCTTGGAGCGCTGGCGCGGTCGCTCGGGATGGAGGTGCTGCTTGAGGTGCACAGCGAAGCCGAGCTTAAGACTCACGTCTGCCCGGAGGCGAGCCTAATCGGGGTAAACAACCGCGACCTGACAGACTTCACGGTTGATGTGTCGCTCTCAGAGAGGCTTGCCCCGATGATTCCGGCGGAGTTTGGAAAGGTGACGGAGAGCGGGATCTCGGATGCTGCGACGATGCAGCGGCTAAAGCTCGCTGGCTTTGAGGGCTTCCTGATAGGCGAGGCGTTCATGCGCCACAGCCAGCCGCAAGCGGCATGCCGCAAGCTCGTGAGCGAGCTTCAAGCAGGAGAGAGGGCATGAAGCGGCTTCAGCTCAAGGTGTGCGGGATGCGTGAGGCAGACAACATCGCGCAGGTTGCGGCGCTAGCGCCCGACTACATCGGCTTTGTGTTCGTTGCGGGCTCGCCACGAGATGCGACGGCTGTTGTGAAGCGTGAGAGCCTTACCTCAATTCCCGATGGAGTAACGACCGTTGGGGTGTTTCGGGACGCGGCGCTTGAGTTCGTGTGCGAAAAAGTTAAAGAGCTTGGGCTCAAGGCGGTGCAGCTCCACGGCAGCGAGGACGAGCGCTACATCGAGCGGCTGCGGGGCGCTATCAGCGGAGTGACAGTCGTGCGGGCGGTCGGAGTAAGAAGCGGCGCCGATCTATCAGAGGTAAAGGACCTGCCAGGCTTGGTAGACCTCTTCCTGCTCGACTCAGGGAGCGGGGGGAGCGGAGTGCCGTTTGACTGGTCGTGCCTGAGCGAGTACCGGGCGTCGACGCCCTTCCTGCTCGCCGGGGGCATTCGCAGCGAGAACCGCGAGCGGGCGGTAGCGGCTGCTCAGTCGGTGAGTGGCTGTGTTGGGCTCGATCTCAACTCAGGTCTCGAGAGCAGCCCGGGAGTAAAGGACATTAACCTAGTTCGGTCGTTTTGTGAGGGGATACGGGTATGAGGCTTGAAGCGAACGAGAAGGGATTTTTCGGCGAGTTTGGCGGGGCGTACGTCCCAGAGATGCTCTACCCGAACGTGCGCGAGCTGCAGGAGCGGTACGTCGAGATTACGGGTGAGACTGCCTTTCAGCGTGAGCTCAATGAGTTGCTGCGCGACTTTGCAGGGCGTCCGACGCCGCTCTTTGCCGGCAAGCGCCTCTCAGCGCTCTTCGGCTGTGAGATCCTGCTCAAGCGTGAGGATCTGCTGCACACCGGGGCGCACAAGATCAACAACACGATCGGGCAGATTCTGCTCGCCAAGCGGCTCGGCAAGACTCGCATCATCGCTGAGACAGGCGCTGGGCAGCACGGCGTTGCAACGGCCACGGTGTGCGCCCTGATGGGGATGCCGTGCGTCGTCTACATGGGAGAGGTCGACATGCAGCGCCAGGCGCTCAACGTCGGGCGGATGCGGATGCTCGGCGCAGAGGTTCGCGGAGTCTCTTCCGGCAGCAAGACCCTGAAAGACGCAACGAACGAAGCGATGCGCGATTGGATCGCCAACCCACACGACACGCACTACATTATTGGCTCGGTCGTTGGGCCGCACCCGTTCCCTGACATGGTTGCGCGCTTCCAGTCGGTAATCAGCCGCGAGATTAAGGAGCAGTGCCACGTGTTAGGAGGGCGCCAGCCAACGCACGTAATCGCGTGTGTCGGCGGCGGAAGCAACGCCATGGGCGGGTTCTTTCACTTCGTTGAGGACGAGAAGGTGGCGCTCATCGGAGTGGAGGCAGCCGGCTGTGGAATCTCAAGCGGGCGCTCAGCGGCGACGACGGCTCTTGGCCAGCCGGGGATACTGCACGGCAGCCGCACGCTCTTCATGCAGAGCGAAGACGGGCAGGTGGAGGAGGCGCACTCTATCTCTGCCGGGCTCGACTACCCAGGGATCGGGCCGCAGCACGCGCACCTGCACACCACGGGGCGGGTGCAGTACGTGAGCGTCACCGATGATGAGTCGCTTGAGGGCGCGAAGCTTCTGGCTCGGCAGGAGGGGATCATCCCCGCGCTTGAGACAGCGCACGCCGTGGCGTACCTGAGCAAGATGAAGCTCAGCGGCTCAGAGCGCGTGGTGGTTGTTGTGTCGGGGCGCGGAGACAAAGATATGGGAACGTACTTAGAGCGGCTCGGGGAGGGCATTTCGCGATGACGTGCAGCAGGTTTTTGCAGCTTCCAGCCGAGCGAGCGCTCTCGGTGTTCTTCACAGCAGGCTTCCCGCGGCTCGGGAACACGATGCCGATCCTCGAGGCGCTTCAGGAGTCGGGAGTCGACATGGCCGAAGTAGGCTTTCCGTTCTCAGATCCGGTTGCCGACGGCCCGACGATTCAGGAGAGCAACCTTGTGGCGCTCGGGAACGGCATGACGGTAGCGACGCTCTTCGAGCAGCTCTCCGGACTGCGGCGCAGTGGGGTGACGATGCCGGTGCTCCTGATGGGGTACCTCAATCCATTGGAGCGCTTCGGCGCTGAGAGCTTCTTCGCCAGGGCAGCAGAGTGCGGAGTCGACGGCCTCATCCTGCCGGACATGCCCTTTGACGAGTACCTAGACCGCTACCGCGCGTTGTTTAAGAAAGAGGGGCTCAAGCCGGTGTTTCTTGTGACCTCGCGCACGAGCGAGGAGCGCATTCGGGCGTTTGATGCAGAGGAGCCGGCCTTCCTCTACGTGCTCTCGTCGGATGCTGTCACCGGCGGGCGAGCGGCGGTGAGCGAGGAGCGGGACGCGTTCTTTAAGCGGCTGAAGGAGATGCGGCTCAAGAGCAAGCTGATTGTGGGCTTCGGCGTTTCAGACAGGGAGAGCTTCAATGCCGTCACGCGCCACACGGCGGGTGCAATCATCGGGAGCGCCTTCGTGCGGGCAGTCGCTGAGGCGAAAGATGACGCTGGGCTTCGAGAGGTGACCAAGAAGTTTATCGCAGGGGTGAGGTAGCACATGATTATTACGCTTGAGAGAGGAATTACGGAGCCTCAGAAGAGTGAAGTAGCCGCGTTTCTGGGAACACTCGGCTTCTCGACTACGGCAGTACAGACCCAGAGTGGCTCGTACCTGGTGTGCATCGGGGGGCGTGAAGTTGACCTGCGGCAGGTGTCTCGGCTGCGGGGCGTTGCTGATGTCCACCGCGTCACAGACGTTTACAAGCTCGTGTCGCGGAAGTGGAAGGTCGGCTCGACGAGTGTCGACCTCGGTGATGGCGTCAGGATCGGAGATGGAAGCCACACCATCATCGCAGGGCCGTGCTCTATCGAGAGCGAGGCGCAGGTGCGCTCTACCGCGCAGTTCCTCGTGTCTCAGGGAATCAGGGCTATGCGTGGCGGGACCTTCAAGCCGCGCAGCTCGCCGTACTCATTTCGCGGCTTGGGGCTTGAGGGCCTTGAGATGTTCTCGTCGATTGCTCGGGCGAGCGGGGTAAAAGTTGTTACCGAAGTGCTCGACGCCTCGCAGATTGAGCCGATGCTGCCCCTGGTTGATGTGTTCCAGGTTGGGGCGCGCAATTCGCAGAACTTCTCGCTGCTCGATGAGCTTGGGCGAGTAGACAAGCCGGTGCTTCTCAAGCGCGGGCTCTCGGGGACGCTTGAAGAGCTGCTTCAGTCTGCGGAGTACATCTTCTCGCAGGGGAACGAGAAGATAATTCTCTGTGAGCGCGGGATTCGCACCTACGAGAAGGCGTACCGCAACACACTCGACCTGAACGCAGTGCCGTACCTCAAGGAGAAGTCGCACCTGCCAGTGGTCGTTGACCCTTCGCACGGAGTTGGCGTGCGGCGCTACGTCCCCGCCATGGCGATGGCGGGGCTCGTCGCGGGAGCGGATGGCACCCTGGTTGAGATTCACGAGCGGCCGGAAGAAGCGCTCTCAGATGCGGCACAGACGTTAAGCTATCAAGAGGCACAGGAGCTGTTTGAGCGTCTGCGGCAGCTGTCTGGGTTGGTCGTGTGAGAGAAAGAGGATCTTAACAGCCCGCCGTAATGCCCCGACCCCTCCTTCTCCTGCACCTGCACTTCCCTCCTAATCCTAATCCTCCTCGCCTCGACGAGCATCCGAGCCAAGGCGCAAGGGTACAGCGATTGCGAGCAGGAGTTAGTGCAGGTGCAGGAGGAAGAGAAGGATAAGGATTAGGATAGCGGAGCCGTTAATGCCCCTCGTCCTCCTTCTCCTGCACCTGCACTTCCCTCCTAATCCTAATCATAATCCCGTTCGCCCCAACGAAAATCCGAGCCAAGGCGCCAGAGTACAGCGATTACGAGCAGGAGTTAGTGCAGGTGCAGGAGGAGGAGAAGGATAAAGATTAGGAGAGCGGAGCAGTTGATACCCAGCCTCCTCCTTCTCCTGCACCTGCACTTCCCTCCTAATCCTAATCATAATCCCGTTCCCCCCAACGAACATCCGAGCCAAGGCGCCAGAGTACAGCGATTACGAGCAGGAGTTAGTGCAGGTGC
>CAZZJR010000070.1:0-4092 GCA_964654585.1 uncultured Bdellovibrionales bacterium | reverse complement strand
ATCCGAGCCAAGGCGCCAGAGTACAGCGATTACGAGCAGGAGTTAGTGCAGGTGCAGGAGGAAGAAGAGGAGTAGGAACAAGGGGTACTAGGCGCTGCTAGGACTCCCCTCTTCGGCTACTGCTGCGCCTGAACCTCGAGCTCTGGAACGAGGTAGGTTATCTTTGCGCTCTTCTTGAGCTGCTCGATGCGGGCCTCTACAGCCTGTCCCTGCTTCTGCGAGAGCAGAGCTTCGCGGACGGCATCCTTAGCGGAATCAAATGACGGTTTCGCAGCTTCAGTGTGCCCCTCTACCTTGATGATGTGGTAGCCGAACTCGCTCTTAACGGGCTGGCTGATCTCTCCGACCTTGAGCGCGAAAGCGGCGGTCTCAAACTCAGGCACCATCATGCCGCGCTCGAACTCTCCGAGGTCGCCGCCCTCTGGCTTTGAGCCTGGATCATCGCTGTACTCCTGCGCGAGCTTGCCGAAATCTGCGCCTGGAGCAGTCGCCTTCTTGTAGATGTCGTCGGCTTTCGCCTTAGCTGCTGCGAGCTGCTCAGGGCTGGCGTTGGCAGGAACCGAAATCAGGATGTGGCGAGCGCGAACACTCTCTGGCTGTGCGTACAGCTCCGGGTTCGCCTCGTACGCCTTCTTCACCTCTTCATCGGTGACAGACACGCCCTTGAAGACGTCTTGCTCGAAGTAGCGTTCAACGGTGAGCTTCTCTATTGTGTCACTCTCGAAGTCGGCCCACGTCATGCCGTAGCCCTTGAGAGCTGCCTCGATTGAGGATCGGCCGCCGCGGCTCGCGACGAATGAATCGAAAGCTTTCTTCGCCTCTTCCACGCTGAACGAGGGCGAGCTCTTAGCCGCCTTGAGGAGAAGGTCATCCGTGATCTTCGACGCAAGGATGGAGCCCTTAAGCTCGGTGACCGCGGCTGGGTCGTCCTTTAGCCCCTCCAGCAACATCTTAAACTGCGGCTGGTCGAGCTCCTTGTCCAGGTCGGCGACGGTGATCTTCTCGCCGTCTACCGTGGCGAGCACCGTCTTGGGGTCGCTCAGGGTCTTGCTGTTGTCTGCGACGGCGACGAGGGGAGAGAGCGCTGCTGCAACCAGGGCGCTGGCGATGAAAAGGGAGCGGGTCATGGCTTTAAACTCCTGCTAGAGAGGGCGCCACCCGGCTTGGGGCTGGGCACCGTTTAGGGGCGAGAGTAGTTACCAGGGCAGTTTGAGGCAAGGATATCTGTCATAAAAAAGGCCACACCACCCCGCCCCAAATCCCGGGCACGGTACCGGCCGCGGTCCCGGCTCCGAAAACGTGGGTAAACAAAGAGAGCAGCGAGAACGGCGAGGGGAGGGATAATCCCCCCTCTCTGCTCTCGCCGCTCTCTTTGTGCATCTTGCCCTCGGCGCCGGTGCCGGTGCCGATGGAAAGGGGGAGACGGGTTGGTGCTGGAGGGGGGTAAGCCATGCTAAGAATGGCTTGGCTATGACCAACGACGAAAAGTTCAAAGAATTGCGCAAGGAGTACGAACGGGGGGTGCTTGAGGAGGCTTCGGTTAAGCCGTGCCCGATAGCGCAGTTTCGGGAGTGGTTTGACCTAGCGTGTGCCCAGCCGGGAGAGACGGAGGCGAATGCGTGTGCGGTCGCCACAGTGGGCAGCGACTTGCGGCCTTCGGTTCGGATGGTGCTGCTAAAGTCGTTAGACGAGCGCGGGTTCGTTTTTTTCACAAATTACGACAGCCTCAAGGGGCGGCAGATCTCAGAGAACGGATTCGGCGCGATGCTCTTCTACTGGGCGAGCCTTGAGCGGCAGGTGCGGATCGAGGGGGCTTTCGAGGTCGTCAGCGCAGCGGAGTCTGACAGCTACTTCGCTTCACGCCCGAGGGGGTCGCAGATAGCAGCGGCGGCTTCGAGCCAGAGCAGGGCGGCCGCTTCGCGCGCCGAGATCGAGCGCGCTTGGGCTGAACTGGAGCGCACTTCGGCGGGTGGCGTGATCCAGCGCCCCGCGAACTGGGGCGGATACCGGCTGATTCCAGAGAGCGTTGAGTTCTGGCAGGGGAGAGAGAGCCGCTTGCACGACCGAATCCGGTTTAAGCGAAGCAGCGCAGGCGGTTGGACGGTGGAGCGCTTATGGCCATAACGATCGCACTCGTAGGGGGCGGCTACACGCTGCAGCGGCTGGCAGCTCGGCTCAAGCCGGGGAGCTTCGTGATCACGTCGCGCTCTGCGGCCACCGTTGCAGGCTGGCGCGCGCGCGGCTGGGAGGCATCGGAGCTTGACGTGGCCGATGCGAAATCCGTCTCAAGATTCTTTCAGGGCTACTCGTCTCTTGCGGTCGTAGTCGACAGCGTGCCTCCGATTCGCTCTGGAGGCGACCCAGCGCTCGGTGCCAAGCATATCGCCGCAGCGCTTAAGGGAACTTCGGTGCGGCAGGTTATTTACCTGAGCACGACCGGGGTGTTCGGTGTGCGTGACGGATCGGTTGTCGATGAGTCGACCCCGCCAGCGCCGTGGAACTCGCAGGGCGAGGCACGGCTGCGCTGTGAAGAGGCGTACCGGGCGAGCGGCGTTGCAACGTGCGCCCTTCGCTTGCCGGCTATCTACGGCGCTGACCGCGGACTGCTGCATTCTTTGAGGAGCGGCAGCTATCGGCTGATCGGGAGCGGGGAGAGCTGGACGAACAGGATCCACGTCGAGGACCTTGTGACGGTCCTCGAGCGAGCCATTGAGCAGAACAGCCTTCCTCCGGTCTTGTGCGTCTGCGATGACTGCCCAGCCCGAGCGCGTGAGGTAGTTGAGTTTCTGTGCAAACGGGAGGGCCTCTCGACCCCCGCATCGATCACAGAGCAAGAAGCCGCTGCCTCAGGAGCGTACACGATGCTCTCGAATCAGAGGGTGCAGAACGGTCTGATGAAGCAGCTACTCGGTGTATCGTTGCGGTACCCCTCGTTCCGGGAGGGGATGTAGTCAGAGGTTCCACTGGGTGCTAGACGCGACGGAGCAGGTACTTAGTGCCCTCACGAATCTACGTCTGCTCTAAGCGAGCTACCCCTACTTCTTGAATCGTCTCTCAGCCTCTCGAATGACCGTGAGCGGATTCGCGACGGTTCTCAATTTATTGTTCGCGTCCGGAACGGCAGAAACTGGGACTCGACTGATATCTATTCCATTCTTCTTAGCGAAGTCTTTCTGGAAAGCTTTATCAAGATCGTGCTCAACAATAGTAAGGGTGATGCCATCTTTCTCCAGCCGCTCCCCCTCCTTGTTTAGATCTGCTTTTAGTTTCTGACACGGAGGGCAATTAGATCTAGTGAAAATGTGCATCGTAATAGTCTTCGCCGCAGAACCTCCCTTCGCTCGGCAGAATGAAGGCTCATCTTTCCAGCCTTCGCTTGGGTAGGTCTGGGAAACCACTTTGACTCCATCCTTGGTGGCGATCACCTTGGTGAGCTTTCCAGCTTTCTTCTTGAAGGCGTCGCTGTTTGGATCTAGGCAGACCTGTGCACCGCTAGTCGGATCCTTCTCGGGGACTAGCCAGGTGTACTGCTGTGCCAGATTCTCGTTTTTCAGTGCAGTAGCGATAATCCCGGCCATTGTGCAGATGCGCTTCTTGTCGTCAGCGTCTTTCGAGCTGCAGTTACCGACGACCGCGGTGTCCGTCGGTGTGTCGAAGCCCTTTCCGTAGCATTTTTCGATTAGGCACTTCTTCTGGGCCGCCTTCTTTTCAGACGTTATCCAGGCGATATTTCGCTTGGTGCAGGACGAGGTAGCCGTCTTGAAGTTCATAAACTTTTTGGGCGATTGGGATTCGTTGCAGAGAAGATCTTCCTTAATTTGTGGTTTCCCATCTGCATCCTTTACTGGTTTCCCATCTGCATCCTTTACCTCGGTCTGGTACAATGTGCAGTCGATCTTCTTGTCGTTAGCGCCCGAACAAGCGCCTCCCCAGTTGCTGTAGCTCGGACACTTCCTCTGCCAAAGCTTACCATCCGAGGTTGCCTGCTCGAAGCAGAAGCAGCAGGCCACCTCTGTTGGCGTAGGGGTAGCTGGAGTGTTGGTTGCGGGTGCAGTCGGTGCCGTTGTCGGGCTACCGGTACCGGCTGGCGGA
>CAZZJR010000069.1:0-15204 GCA_964654585.1 uncultured Bdellovibrionales bacterium | reverse complement strand
TACAAGGTCCTACTACAAGGTCTCAGAGAACTTGTAGAGGCTTACGGTCCCCTACTACAAGGTCCCTACTACAAGGTCTCAGAGACCTTGTAGAGAGGGCACAACTGGCCTGCAGGGAGGCGGCGGAGGTGGTCTTGGTTACAAGAACAACATTGCGGTAGTGCCCGGAAGTTCATACACGGTTGTAGTTGGAGCTGGCGGGACAGCGGGTGGCAGTATCAACGGAGGCACTGGAGGAGATTCCTATTTCATTAATACCTCCACCGTAGCTGGTCGCGGAGGTGGGGGAGGATCTACCGGTACAGGCCCAGGAGCTTATACCGGAGACGGCGGAGGTAACGGAGGCGCTGGCACGCTTTCAACGAGTGGGGGCGGGGGAAGCGGTGGAGGTGGCGGCGCCGGAGGGTACAGTGGCAGCGGAGGCGCTGGAGCTAATAATACTGCGGGAACTGCAGGCGCTGGAACCGGTGGCGCTGGTGGTGGCGGCGGCGGCGGAATGACAGGCGGCAATAACGGAGGAGGAGGTGGCGGCGGCGTTGGCGTTTACGGAGAGGGTGCCTCTGGAGCTGCTGGAACAACGGGAACGTACGTTGGAACTGGAGGCGGCGGAGGCTCTGGAGGTAACAGCGGCACGACGGGAACAGCAAACTCCCAGGGCGGAACGAACACCGGCGGAGGCGGTGGAAGCTACGGAGCAGGTGGGGGATGTAGCGCGACATCTGGCGTTGGTGGTGGTGGTGCGTGCCGCATCATATGGGGTTCGGGGCGCGCATTCCCATCCACGAACGTTGGACAGAACTATGGTGGACAGGTGGAAGGAGGCGCCAGCCCGTTGCCGACGAACACTCCTACCGTGCCCCCCACTAATACGCCGACATCTACCGTGACCCCCACTAATACGCCGACACCGCCAGCAACAACCAACTCTCGGACTTTCTATGCCACCGGCGGTGACCAGATTTTCACACCCGCGCCGGGAGTCACGACCATCACGGTCAAAATCTGGGGAGGCGGTGGCGGTTCTAATCGAGACGCAGGTGCCGGTGGTGGCGGCGGATACACCGGAGGAACCCTCTCTGTGACCCCGGGAGAGAACCTAACGATCCGTGTCGGCGGCGGAGGATTGGGCGGAGGTAATTCTACCAATGAAACTACTTCGGGAGACAGCGCCGCTACCCGGCTTACCGGCGGAACGGGAGGCTGGCCGGGAGGTGGAACAGGAGGTTCGGCGTCGTCGTATGGAGCGGGAGGAGGAGGGGGAGGCTACAGCGGCATCTTCCGCGGCTCGACTCCTTTGGCTATTGCTGGAGGCGGCGGAGGTGGAGGAGACGATGCAAGTGCCGCAGCTGGAGGTGGTACGACCGGAGGATCTGCCAGTGGTGGTGGCGGTGGAACTCAAAGTGCAGGCGGAACCAGCTATGGAAGCCCAACAACTGCCGGCGGATATCTGCAAGGTGCCGGAGGTGGAACCATGTCGGGAGGCGGAGGAGGCGGAGGGTATTACGGTGGTGGAAATGCAAGTTATTGGGCTGGAGGAGGCGGGGGCTCCGGTTACGTCACCGGAACCTGTACTACAACTGCCGGCAGTGGAACCACTCCGGGTAACTCCACAGACGCAAGCCGCGGCGTTTACGGAAACGGGGCACCGGCCGGGGGCACCGGAGAAAACAGCACGTCTACCCGTCTTGGGATCAAGGGGCGAGACGGCTTAGTGATTGTTGCATGGTAAGGATCCGCAGCTCGCATCAAAGTTACTTACGAGATAAACCTCTTCAACCAGGTCTCAGAGACCTCGTAGTGGGATTTGCAATCAATATGCTGGCTGTTGCTTCGCGCTACGCCATGCAGCCTAGTACCGAGGCTGATACAGATGGCTCCGGATAAGCGCCTCCAGGTCCGCAGGCCGATCAACTCGTGCCAACCCGCCGTCAAACACTAATTTTGCCACGCGAACCGCTGTCTTGATCTCAACTTCAAGGATGTTTGACTGCGGAGGGAAGAGCATCCCCAGACCAAGCTGCTCAGAAGTTACCTGGTCCGCGACGGCGTGAGCAGCCTCGATAAACATCTCATCGGTAACCCGCTTGGCCTTCGTTGCGTACACAGCTAACCCGACTGCGGGGAAGATGTAGAGGTTGTTTGCCTGGGATGGAAGAAAGGTCCTACCGCCGGTATGGACCGGAGGGAACTGGACACCCCCAGCGTATATCGCCGTGCCCTTCGACCAGGAGTATGCGTCCGTAGGCAAGCATTCGTGCTTCTCAATCGGATTTGAGAGCGCAAAGATGATCGGCCGTGGGTTGTAGCGACTCATCGCCTCCACCACTTCTCGTGAGAAGAGCTTTCCTACCGTGCTAACTCCGATGAGCGCTGTGGGCTTGAAATCTTGAATTGCAGCCACAATCTCTGGGTACTCAGTTGAGAGATCAAGGTGATTAAACGGCTTACTCGGCGCAAGCTTGTGTGCATACGGAAGCTTGTGAGCAGCGAGTCCGGGGCGTCCCGCGACCACGAGGCCCTGTGTGTCAAAGAGCCGAACCTTCGCACGAGCCTGATCCACGGGTACCCCTTGTTGGGCCAGAGCAGACACGAAGAGATCTGCGAGCCCAATCGCGGCGGATCCCGCACCGAGGAAGAGGATCCTCTGATCCTGGAGCTTGCTGTCCGTGAGCTTCATCGCGTTGATGAGTCCGGCCAGCGTCACGCCTGCTGTCCCCTGAATATCGTCGTTGTAGCACGACACCTTGTCCCGGTAGCGAGCAAGAAGTGCGATAGCATCAACTCCCGTCCAATCCTCGAAGTGAATGCAGCAGTTGGGCCACACCTCTTGCACAGCGGCGACGAACTCATCAACAAAGGCGTACAGCTCATCGGTCGATGGACGATGCTGCCTCAATCCTACGTAGAGAGGGTCCTTCAGATACTCTTCATTGTTGGTTCCAGCATCGAGGTACATCGGCAACAGCCCTTGCGGCGGGACTCCCGCGGCAGCCGTGTACAGCTGAAGCTTTCCGATCGGTATCCCCATGCCGTTTGCGCCGAGGTCCCCTAAGCCCAAGATACGGCCAGCATTTGTGACGCAGATGAATCGGACGTCCTCAACCGGCCAGTTACGGAGAACCTCCTTGACTCTTCCCTTCTGCTTGATTGAGAGGTACATGCCGTGCGGCCGGCGCATGATGTGATCGAATTTGAGACAAGCCTCGCCGATTGTGGGGTCGTACACTATTTCAAGGAAACGAGCCGGATCCGACATTAAGGTTCGATAGAAAAGGGTCTCATTGGTATCAAGAAGGTTCATCAGGTAGATGAACTTGTCGAGGTCTGTAGCCTTGTGTGAAAGCTGCAGCATCACACGCGCGAGCTGGGTATCTAGGCTCTCGGTGACCTCCGGAACCAAGCCCACGAGCCCAAGTGACTCTCGCTCTGCTTCAGTAAAGCCGGTCCCTTTATTGAGAGCCGGATCCTGCAGGACAGCCATTCCCCGTTTCGTTGAGCTTGTCATCGGTATCTCCTGTACCAGTAGTGTTTCAATACAATCTCTTTATTTTGGCGCCACGTAGGGCTGCACCATCTTGGTGGGGTCTACAACCCGGTCGAACTCTGCTTCTGACACGAACCCCAGCTCAAGCGCTGCCGCCTTGAGCGTCAGGTCGCGATCCATGGCATAGTGGGCAATCTGCGAAGCCTTGTCGTATCCGATAACCGGAGAGAGCGCAGTAACGAGCATGAGCGACCGCTCGACGTACTCACCGATCTTCTTGAGGTTCGGTTCCGTTCCCTCGACGAGGAACCTCCTGAAATTGGTGCAGCCATCAGCCAGGAGCCTGAGCGACTGAGTGATGTTGTGGATGATAAGCGGCTTGTAGACATTCATTTCAAGGTATCCACTCGCTCCGCCGAAGCCGACCGCCACATCGTTCGCCATGACCTGCACCGCTATCATCGTGAGCGCCTCAGCCTGGGTGGGGTTAACTTTACCGGGCATAATCGACGAGCCCGGCTCATTAGCCGGGATGATCAGCTCGGCGAAGCCAGCGCGTGGCCCGCACGACATCAACCGGATGTCGTTACCGATTTTGTACAGGGATACAGCTAGGGTCCTGAGCGAACCTGAGAGCTGCACTAATGCATCGTGCGCACCCTGAACGGTAAACTTGTTTGGTGCTGTTACGAAGGGAAGCTCCGTCAGCCGTGAGATCTCTGCTGCGGCACTCTCCGCAAAACCGGGAGCTGAATTGATACCGGTGCCGACCGCAGTACCGCCGAGTGCTAGCTCGTACACCCCCGCGAGTGCGGTCTCGATCCTATCTACCCCGTCGGCGAGCATCCCCGCATACCCCGACCACTCCTGCCCCAGGGTCAGCGGAGTCGCATCCTGCATGTGAGTTCTGCCTATCTTAACGACGTCTTTCCAGTCTTCGGCTTTTTTCGCGATCGCATCGTGCAAAGCCTTGAGAGCCGGGAGGAGCCCCCTCTGTGCAGTCACTGCTGTGGCGATATTCATCGCACTCGGGAAGGAGTCGTTTGAAGACTGCGCCATGTTGACGTGATCATTAGGATGAACCGGCGACTTGCTCCCGAGCGGCGTACCCGCAAGCTGGCAACATCGGTTCGAGATCACCTCGTTCACGTTCATGTTGAACTGCGTACCACTCCCCGTCATCCATACGTGCAGGGGGAACATATCGGCGTGCTGACCAGCTAAGATCTCATCGCACACCTGGACAATGAGCTTACACTGCGTGTCCTGTAATCGACCACCAGAGTGATTCGCGATCGCCGCCGCCTTTTTTAGCGTGGCGTAGGCCCCGATCATCTCTCGGGGGATGAGGTCTGCGCCGATGCTAAAGTGCTCCAGCGACCTCTGCGTCTGAGCACCCCAGAGCTTGTCATCCGGCACCTCTACGGGACCGAGGCTGTCTCTCTCGATTCGAATAGCCATACTCTCTCCGTGGCCCAACAGACCGAGAAACGGTACCACCGAAGAGCTGTTCACCCAACTACAAATAATCGGTCGAACTACAAGGTGTCAGAGACTTTGTGGCAGAGTGAGGCCAGCAAAAATGCCGGCGCCATGGGGCTTTGAGCCGAGCCCATTTTTGCATAGCGATTACCAGCTAACATCCTGAAACGCCCCGTCGGAACGAGCATCGGACGGTAATGACTAGCCCCTAACTGATTCTGAGCGCGAATCGAGCCTGGGCCCCTTTCGACTAAGGTGAGATCTCTAACCTTTTGGCGGTAGGTCTGTGGAACTTCAGCATGCCCCCCGACTCTGGCGAGAGTGGGATGCTGCCCCGCGGCGTATGAGAAGAGCCGGAATCTGCAGCTCCTGCCAACATCCCCCGTATTCGACTTGCCTCCTCGTCTGCCCCGCGCTGGGCGATGACGCTTCCGACCCGAAGCTGAACGATGCGGATTGCCAGCCGATCGCCTACTTGCTATCTGCTCGGTGTGAGTATTCCGATTCCACAGCTGCGGGGCTCCCTCGGTGATATCATGGGGCAGCTACAGCCTATCCTTTCATCGCTGCCACGCCGGGTGGCGGGCGAGATGTCGCTTGAGGGCCGTCCCTTCCGGTACGTTGACCTCCACAGCTTCTACCACCAGGTCGCCCAGATATTCGGGCAACAGCTGTACGGCTTTGAGTCCGCATCGGATAGCCCGGTCATATATGACTGTGGCGCGCACATCGGCCTTGCGACTCTCTTCTTTAAGCAGAAGTACCCGAAGTCTCGGGTGCTCGCTTTCGAGGCAGATCCCACCATCTTCGCAGCCTTGCGGTTCAACCTTGAGTCGTTTGGGCTTAGCGATGTTGACGCTAGACAGTGTGCAGTGTGGGTACACAGTGACGGAGTTGCATTTGAGTCCTCAAGCGATGATTCGGGCCGAGTCACCTCGGTTCTTCCGACAGCTTCCTCTGGCAGCACGAGAGTGCCTTCGGTTCGGCTGCGAGAGCTGCTCTCACAGGCACCGGTCGATCTCCTGAAGCTCGACATCGAGGGCGCTGAGTTCGACGTTATCGCAGACTGCGCGGACGTGCTGCCAGCCGCCCGCTGCCTGCTGATCGAGGCCCACGCGCTCGCCCAGCCCCAACGGTTAGGCAGTCTCTTGGCAACCCTAGAGCGGGCAGAGTTCCGGTACGTGCTGGGTGACCTGCATCCCGCCACATGGCTGCCGAATGACGTTCGCAAGCCGCCTTTTAGCTTCTGCGCAGCCGACAAGTTCATCGTGAGCGTGTTCGCGTGGCGCACGTGACCGCTACGGCTAGCCAGTGCAGAGCTTTCGCGACTGCGGGCCCTCCTAGAACTCGCTGAGGAGCAAAAGCACTTTGCAATTTCTACCGAGACATCTAGAACTACCAGTGTAACCGCATAGGGGAGCCCCAGATGCCTGCCTGCGAGACCGCAATGAGCCCAGATCGGCGGGCTAAAGCTATCGCTTCTCTGCTCGGCGCCGATCTTCTCGCTATGAAGCGAATCGAGGGGCTCAAGGGCAGCTTCGTAGCCGAGTGGGATGGCTCTACCTCCGTATCGATTGAGAGAGTTGACTCAACCTCAGACACTCCTGCGGTCAGCAGGTGGTCGTACACCGTCGGGGCCGGCGGAGAAGTGAAGACGAGCAGCTTCTCCTTTGAGACGGGCGGTGCCTACACCGTCGCCACGCGCAGGGAAGAGGCCACCGATGCTGGAGCACTTGATCGTTTCTTGGTGCTTGTTTCGAGGGCATGAGGCCCAAAGTTGCCGGTCTTCCTCTGCTCCGTGAGGCAGTCTCATCGTCTGCCACGCGCGCTGTGTCGAGCCGTGCATGACTGCCCAGAGCGCCCGAGTGGGTATCTTTTACAGACAGTCCGCAAACTCTCTTGACGAAGCGCTGCGAATACGGCGCAATCGGCCAAAGACCCGTTCCGGCACAAGGCAAGCACCATTAGACGAAAACAGATTTAGAAATGAGCTCGGAAAGCACCGCACATCCAATCGACGGACCGACAGGCCCATCAGTGCTAGCGGGCAGCCAGGGGACGACCCTGTTCTTCCCCCGTCTGCCGCGATTCTCTAGGTTTCTAAATTCTGTTGAGCGAGTGATTGGGTTGATCCCCCTGAGCGCCGTCATCGCGGGGCTGCTTCTTGCCTTTGCCGCGTTCTACGTGACGCCAGCCCTCGAGGTCGTGAACAACGGCCGCTCGTTCGCGGAGCTAGCTAGCAACCCGTTTGCCCGCACTACCAACATGTTTGGCAACCGGATCCTCAGCCCATTCCTCGCCTACCTGATCGGCTTGCGGGGCGCAAATTTCATTTTTTTTCCCCTGCTGGTGACCGTCGTATTCCTTGGGTCAATTTTCTGGTTCTTCCGACGCCAGGGCTATGACGCGGTCGCGTCGTTGCTCGCAAGCTGCACCATAGCTTTCTCCTCACCCGTTCTGTTCCTTCTTCACTTTCAAGGCTACACCGATGTCCTAACGCACTTCCTCCTCTTCTGTTGCTATATGTTGCGTCGCTCCCGAATTCTGTGGGTAGTGCCCTTGTGCCTCTCTTTCTTGAACCATGAAGCAACGCTGTTCTCGCTTCCATGGGTTGTTTTTTTTCGCACCTGCTTCACCGGTAGCCCATTGTATTCTGTTCGGGGCGTAGCTCTCTTCCTGCTGGACCTGGCGCTGGCAGCTCTCTCAGTGTTGCCCCTCTACCTGATGCGGGAGATTTGGCCCCTTGAAAACACGCAGCTCGGCACCCACTACTACCTGTACCACCTGCAAATAAACTGGATGACGATCTTTCGTTTCGGCGGTTTCGGAATCTTCGAGGCATTCAAGCTTTTCTGGTTCCTCCCGATTTTTGCTATCTTTGCGGCGAAGCCAGGCACTCGCCTCTCTGTCACTATTACCCTCATGCTCATGTGTGGCGCAGGAGTCGGCCAGCTGCTGGTATCTCATGACACCTCCAGACATGTCGGCCATGCATTCCCGATGGTTCTTTACTCGCTTGAGATACTGCTGAGGAAAAAAGAATGGGGCCCTCGATTTGTTGAGTGTTTGCTTATCCTAGTGCTTCTCAACTTCCTTGTGCCGCAGTACTACGTCGGGCAGCAAAATGCCTGGCCCCTCCTCCCATCCTTTGTCTCGTACATCCTGTGGCGGAACGGATTTAATCCGTGGGCGCTCCCGTTTGCACCATGGACATGATGTATCAGGGTGCTTGATGAGCCATTTTAGACAAGTTCAAGAAACTGGTCGTACGACCGGATGTAGTCATCAGCGTCGTAGTAATCGGACGCAAAGACAAGCAACACAGCGTCTGCTGTGTACTTGTACTGGACACCCCAAACCATCGGCGCTAGGTGTACTCCAATCGTCGGTGTGTCCAGCCTAAATTCTTCGCGGTGATTCCCATCATCGACCAGGACCGAGCACGCACCACGAACACAGATGAGAAACTGGTGGCAACGGTGATGGGCGTGCTCCCCCCTAATCTCTGCCGAGGGAACCCCAAAGACCATAAAGTATCTCTTCGGCGAAAAAGGTATCTGACGCTCAAAATCACCGACGGTAAGGTTGCCGCGCAGGTCTTCGACTACCTTCATGTAGTGCAGTGTTGCTCCCACAACCGAGCAGTTCTCCACTCGTGTAGCCTGCGGAGGGGCATCCTGCGGATTCCGATCTCGTTTCTCTGTTCCGACGTACCCGACGATGATCGCAGGATTGCCCACGACGATTGCGTTGTCTGGGACTGATTTTGTGACGACTGCTCCGGCGCCGACCATTGCGTGCGCTCCGACAGTAATTCCTGGAAGAATCGTGGCGTTTGCTCCGACTGAAGCACCACGGCGGAGCAGGGTGTTCGGGATCTTCTCCTGGTAAGCCTTGCTGCGCGGGAATCGGTCACTCGTGAACGTGGCATTTGGACCGATGAAGACGTTGTCTTCGATTCGCAACCCATCCCAGAGCTGGGCACCACATTTGACGGTTACGTTATCACCGATGATGACGTCATTCTCGATGAACGTGTGGTCGCAGATATTGCAATTCCGTCCGACCACTGCTCTCGGCAGAATATGGGCAAACGCCCAGACTCGCGTTCCGGGGCCCACGTGCGGACTTTCACAGATGGCGTGAGAGTGAATGAATGGGCTGGTCATCGGCTGTGATTCTTTCTCCATAACTAGTCTCCCGCATGACTATAGACAGTGGCCGGCGCTTGGTGTTTTCGAGGGCTCTCCACGTGTAGCTCCCGATCAACCCGAGCCCGAGGCTGTTTAACGCTGCAAAAAAGAGGATTACCAGCACTGTGGCCGAGTAGCCGGGCACATCAATCAGCCCCGTCAGTCGGGCGCCTATGACGAGGGCGGCGAGGACTCCAGCGGCGAGTATGCCAACTGTTCCAAAAAGCATGAGCGCCTGAATCGGAAGGTCCGAGAAGGCAAAGATGCTATTCGAGACGTATCGTAATTTCTTGGAGAACGTCCATGCGCTGCGGCCTTTCTCGCGTTTAGCGCGGCTGTACGGGATGTATACCCGCCTGAACCCCATCCAGAGCATTAATCCGACTAGCGAGCTGTTTGACTCGGGGAGCGCAATCAGCTGGTCGCGAAAGCGCTGATTGCACGCGAACATGTCGACGCCGCCGGATGGCATATCTCGTTGGACGAATCGTCGGTAGGCGGCCCAAAAAATAGCGGAGAAAATGCGACTCAAGAGCGGATCTGCTCGGGACTCTCGGGTACCGATGGCGACATCGCACGTATCAGAGGAGAGCGCCGAATACATGCTTACCACTAGCGACGCTGGCTCTTGCAGGTCCGCTGCCATCATCGCAAAGTACGGGCCCGAAGCAGAGATCAAGCCGGCACGAATAGCGGCAAACGATCCAAAATTTTTTGACAACTCGACTATTTTCGTCGGAATTCGGCACGAGGGAAGGCTCGCATGAAGAAACTCGCCGCTACCATCAGGGCTCCCATCTACGACGAAAATAACCTCAAGCCGCCCATCCAAGTCGTGATACATCTGGGTCACCGTCCGTAAGACATCCGGCAGCGACTCTTCGTTCTTGTAGACTGGGATGATCAGGGAGTACATCTCACGCCTCCCAGGCGTTACACGCGGTGACAATCTGCTCAACCTGGCTGGGCCGAAGGTATGGATGAATCGGGAGCGAGATTTCGGACTGCGCCATTTCAGACGCACGCGGGAAGACCTCATTTGCGAGCGAGAGATGCTCAAATGCCCGCTGACGGGGAATGATTATTGGGTAGTGAATGCCTGTCGCAATACCTTGGGCCTTCAGGTGCGCCTGAAACGACTCGCGTTCCCCTTCGACCTGCACCGGGAACAAGTGCCATACAGAGCAAGAGGAATCCGCCCCTCGAATCACCCGCAGTCGGCTGGTAGTGATTCCGTCACACATCATCTTGGCGATACTCCTCCGAGTCTCGGTGAACTGCGAGAGACGCGGCAGCAGCGCACTTCGCAGAATGGCGGCCTGCAGCTCGTCCAATCGGCTGTTGAGTCCGATGTGGTCATGCACGTACTTTCTAGACTGCCCGTAATCTCTCAAGGCTCGAGCTCTGGCACGCAACTCTTCATCTGCGGTAAAGATAGCGCCGCCGTCGCCGAGACAACCTAGGTTTTTTGTGGGATAAAAGCTCGTAGCCGCCATCTGGCCGATGCTGCCAACGGGAATACTGTGGCTTCGCGCGCCGATGCTTTGAGCGCAATCCTCGACGATGCGGAGCGAGAATTCATCACGCAGGGCGCGCAGCTTCTCAAGGTCGAGGGCGTGACCAAAGAGGTGCACTGGAACCATGAATCGCACGTCACGGTTTGCCGCGAGGTACACACGGGCGGCATCAAGGTCAAGCTGCCCGCTTGCGTCCGTGTCTACGAAGACCGGCTGGCCTCCAGCGCGCACGATGGCGAGCGAAGTTGCAAAGGCGCTCAGCGGCGTTGTGAGAACCTTCTCGCCAGGCTCAAGACCAAGGCACCGCAGCCCAATCTCAATCGCATCCATGCCATTCGCCACACCGATGCAGAAGGGGATCCCGGAGTAAGTCGCCAGATCCTGTTCAAAGGCGCCCACCTCTTCGCCCAGAATTAGCCAGCCGCTCCGACCGACTCTCTCCACAGCCTGGAGGGCCTCGTTGCGGATGTCGTCCCACATCGCTGCAAAATCGTTTAAGAGGATCGTCGATTGAACCATATCGGCGCCTTAATCACGGCCTCACGGCCTTTTCGTGCAGATGGAGTTTACGGTGGGTCGAAGGAACCCCCGTCCATCTCTCTTGGGATGATTCAGCCCTCAGATTGTTCGCAAGGTTTTTGAGGACAACTACGGGGAAGCTCCCGCCTGGCTTGCTGGAAAGGTCTGCTTATAACAACGTGCTAAAAACGACCGATCGGGCCTTCTTTCGCCCCAGCCTCCCGGTCGTTCTACAAGGTCTCTACAAGGTCTCTGAGACCTTGTAGAGAGGCTCCAAGTGCTTGAATAGATTCGGATGCCTGCGCCGAAAAGCGGGGCATTTTGTGTCTCACTTCTTCTGGATTAAGGATTCAATTCCTGTAGACTCCCGCTCACACTTTTCGTTCACTTTCCACATTCCAGGAATTTTGCTCCTGACCGCCCGGGTAGTAGGGCTTTCTCGGCTCCTCTTTCGTATCGACACCTGGCCGGTAGAGAAGAGGAACGGGAAAGAAGAGATGCGGTAGGTTGTACCGACCCAGCGAGAGCGATCCAAACCGAGCTGTCACGGTGTGAACTCCCTCAGAAGCCCAGTCGGGCGGCTGAGGGAGTCCACATTCCGTGCACTCTTTTGGTCGGGTTGGAGGTTGTTGCTATGTGGTGTCAAGTTTCCTCAGAAGTAAAGGATCTCTGCCAGGAACAGGCGGAGAAGTTTGTTCAGCCGGTCCTGTCGTCGTTGGGGTCCTGGCTTGAGGCGCAGTGGGCGAAAAACCCTCTGTGCAGCGTCCGCACGAATGGCCTGAATAAATTGTGGGACCTTGCCGATGGCTCGGTCTCGCTTACCTTTCACCAGAGTGCCCAAGACTTCGATGTCTTGGCGAAGCAGGCAGACAGTAAACGTAATGGGTACTGGGCCTTTGAGGTCGTGTACACCGGTGACTTTCGCGGACTCTTGGCGTCGCTCCCACAGCGGCGACTCCAAGAGCGGCGGAATGTCGCCATCGCCATCCTTGAGAGCGGTTGTGGCGTCAGGATTACGTCCAACCCGGAATTTTCGGTGGTGGAGAAAGCCTGTCCCTCAATAGAGAAGTTCCAAAATCCGTTTAAGGATTGCGCCGCCGACGAGCTCCTGGTGTTCCTTAACACTTCAGGGCTCCTGCGCTAGTTTTTTTGGAGGTTGGGTGAGCACACCTTTGCTCTCTTCTTTCCCAACCTCCCCTAACTATTCAGCGCTCCCCAAACTGCAACGTCAAGCTACAACGTCTCTGGGACTTTGTAGCGACGGCGACTTCAAAACCAATAGAAAAAACATTGATTTTAGAGAGTCTGCTGCGATTGGAGGTGGCGGACTCCGAAAAGAGTGGTCTTGGAGGCCCGCTGTCTCCGAGCCCCCGACAATTTTCTGATTCCTCGCAGAGCGAACTAATTAACACACAAAGAAGCCGTCAGAGTGTCCCTGGCACTCAAAGCTATCACCCACCACACTTATCAAGTACACTCACTAGAGCAGCGTCCGAGACCCTGGTATACGACCAAGCTTCGCTGCCGTCCTACGGAGAGGGTAACTGGTATGGTGCCACGGCTCTCTACAGCTTTTTCCCCCGGACTGGTTACCATCGAAGATTAGCCAGAAAGTATTAAAGCCCTCGCGGGAATTGTATTTGCTCAACATGAGGACCTACGACGAATTTGAAGAGCCGCAGGCTCGAAAGAGCAAACGGGACCGCTTGCCGCGGAGGGCTCCTGGAGATCCCGACTCCGAGTGGTCTGACAAGCTACGTCCCACACCATCGAAAATCGACCATGCAGCTCTGCCAATGAGAAAAGCTCTCGCGACAGAGTTGCAGCGATTGTTTCGCCCCGACGGGGATCTCAAACTAACAGAGGTGCTCGCTTTCTTCGAGTCGAAGCGACACCTCATGAATCACGTAACCCTCACCGACCTGCTCAACCGCCTCTCTGCGGCATCGCTCAATAGGTGTGATGATCTGCGCGCGGGGCTGGTGTCTCTCGGAACCCTCGTGCTCGGCGAGCTGCTCTCTGATCGCGTACAGCCCGCTCCCGGACCGCGCGAAATTACCACAGCCTGGCGTGCGGTATCCTCTATAGGAATCAAGGAAGCTGACGTGCTAGAGGATCTTGCCCGTCGAACAAAGCGAATCTTGCATGCGTTTGATACTCGTGACTTCGCTTTTGCGGTTACTGGACTCGTGTCTGTAGCAACCCCCTCGCCTGCTATTAAGGCTCTCCTGTCGAGCGCCTGTGCGATGTTTCAGGGGCAGATTCCTGGTGCTTGCCCTGACTCGCTTGTCTCGGTGCTACTCGCCCTGCGCCGAAGCGTCTGCATCGAGCCAACATTGGTGAGAAAGATCAATGCCTCGTTCCTGGAGCAAGGGGATGGAGGATGCCTTCGACTCGACAGCCTTTCGCTCAACTCCATGGGTGCTTTGGTGCGCTGCAATGCAGAGCTTCGACATGATGATCCCAAGATCTTTTCGAGTGTGACGGAGCGTTTTTACCAGGCTTTTTTCGGGGAAAGCCTCGGCGGCCGAATTCTCCCGGGAGCCGCCGGTGCAGGCGAGTACGTCTGGGCTTCTGTGGCGGCTGGCTACCAGGTGCCCCGCGAGCTGCTGAATGCCCTGGAGGGCCACATACACGAGGAGATTTCTCGCCTTCCGTATCCGAACCTGCGCCTCATCTGCTCCATCGTTGCCCTCCCCGCTCTCCTGGTATCGTGCGAGAAGCCCAGCGACATTTCACTCAAGCGATTCCACGAACTTGAGTTTATGGAGCGCCTAAAGCCGGCCGACAGCGCATTCGAGCGCAGTGTCGCCGCGGTCCTGAGCGATGGGCTTGGCCTGTCTTTCGAGCGCGAGTTCGCGATTGGTCCCTACAGCCTAGACTTTCTGGTAAGGCTCCCGGGCGGACGAACTATCGATATTGAAACTGATGGGGACATGCACCACCTCGTCTGGAACGTGGCTACCGGCACATTCGAGCCATCATACCGCGGTCGCGACATCGTTCGAGACAAGGTCATGGAGTATTTCGGTGTTGAGACCGTGCGGGTGCTCGGCTCTGAGTGGGAAGCGGCCGACGACAAGACGGAGCATCTGCGACAACGGCTCTTTGGAGGCTAAGTCCTGCTCTCTGGGGTAGTTATAGGGTCTTTCTACACGCTCCCTAAGACCTTGTAGCGGTATCCGCCCGCAGCGGATGCCACCGGGAAAAAAGGAAAAAACACTCAAGCTTTTGACCGAAACTACCGTTTACCAGTTTTGGTTGGGTTAGAGGGGAGCATGCCTCGTCACGGTCTCTTTCGAATTTCGGTCGCGCTCGCGCTGCTCGCGCTCGGTATCTCGCACAGCGAGGAATCCAACGCGCAGGGGAAACGCGGGGAGATCTGCACAAAGGTCGTCGCGCAGATGTGCTGCGCTGGCCGACTGCTCTCAGCGAGAAACTCGTGTCAGCGCCTCGAGATGCTCCGGCAAGGTTGCTCGCAGCTTTCGCGGGGCCAGACCTGTGGGAAACCGAGAAATCCATCACCTAAAGGAGGGGGCGGCGGGCCTCGACCACAACCTCCGGGCGCTCCCGCTTCACCGGCTACCTGCTTTCGGCCGAATGTTTTAGTTACATACCGTCCTCCCAAAGGTAGTGTTTGCGAACCAAGCGGTGAAAACTGCGTTGGTCCCCCGGGTTGCACGAAGTCCAAACCAGCCACTTGCTCCTGCATCGGCAAGGTCGGAGCGGAAGTTCCGCAGCCGCAACCGAAACCACCAGCGAATAACTCGGCCCCCGGAAGCAGTCCTGGCAAACCATCAGACGACCGGCCCGAGCCTGACACAGATCCGAAAAAATCTTCATGCGGCGACGGGAGATGTCAGGAAATTACGTGCTTCGCTATCGGCTGCTCACCGGCGGAAAGCCCTCAAAACTGCCCACAGGATTGTGATCCGAATTGGACGGGTGAAAGCGGTTCAAGTCAAGGAGATCCCGGCGACTCGGCAGGTTCAGGCGCAGGCCAAAGAAA
>CAZZJR010000068.1:0-15386 GCA_964654585.1 uncultured Bdellovibrionales bacterium | reverse complement strand
GGGCGGGAGGACTTCTTCGTTGAGGGGGTGGATGATGTGGAGGGCGCGGAGTAGGAAAGGTGTGTCAGTCATGACTGACAGGAGCTTCCTCACAGCCGCGGAATGTCAGATATCGGCACAATAGAGACATCATCGACCGAGAAGCCCTCATCTCCCGTGTAGACAACGGCCGACTGACTGACGCGCGCCGAAGGTTGCGCCCGATAAAAGCGAATGTTCTTCAAGAACTCGGGATTGAAGGTGGAGCTCGCTTTTACTTCGATTAATCGGGCATCGGCACCATCATCAACGACAAAGTCGATCTCGTGTCCCGCGCTGTCACGGAAGAATCCGAGGGAAGGTTCCTGCGTGGTATTGTAGCGATTCTTAATGAGCTCGCTCGCCACGAACGTTTCCACTATGGCGCCCCGTAGAGGATGATGCGCGAGCTGCTCAGTGGACCGAATTCCGAGCAGATATGAGAGGAGGCCGGTGTCGAGGAAGTAGAGCTTAGGGGACTTCAGGATTCTCTTTGAAAGATTTACGTGGTGAGGCTGGAGGCGATAGACGATAAAGCTCGTCTCAAGCACGGAGAGCCACTCGCGGACCGTGCTCTGATCGATGCCCGCCTCTGCGCCGATGTTTGAGGCGTTGAATAGCTGCCCACTTCGAGTAGCGCAGAGCTTCAGGAAGCGCTCGAAGAGGGAGAGATCTCTGACATTAATGATCTGCCTAACATCGCGCTCCAAATACGTTTGAACGTAAAACGAAAGCGCTTGGGTCGGTTCCAATCTGTCATTAAATATCCGTGGGTAGCCGCCGGTGAGAAGTCTCTGATCGAGTGAAGGCGGCTCATACTGGGTGTCGCGTAGCTCTGCGGCGCTCAAAGGCAAAAGCTTCAGGATAGCGGTTCTACCAGCAAGTGACTGGGAGACGGACTCCATAAGTTGATACTGATGGCTGCCGGTTAGAATGAACTCACCTGGGGTGCCGCGCGCATCAACAGCGGCCTGTATGTACGATGCGAGCTCCGGCAGGTGCTGAATTTCATCGATGATGCATCCCCCCTTGTGCGCATCGATGAACGCGCGAGGGTCCTCGGCGATACGCGCTCTCTCATCAGGCCGCTCAAGGTTGATGAGCGGCAAGGATGGGAATGCCATTTTGCAGAGTGTTGACTTCCCCGATTGCCGAGGACCGACAACCGTGACAACCGGGTAGTGGCGCGAGAGGTTTACCAGGTGGCTTGAGAGCGCTCTTCTAATCACATATGCAGTTTAGGGATTCAATCCCATATTTGCAATTAGCAATAATTTGTCAATGTAAAACAGAATGTTAGGTGCTTGATCAAGGCGTGTTTCAGTCGGGGCAAAAGCCTGTCAGTCAAGACTTCTCTAATTCTCCAGGCTTCAGCCCCTGAGCGTGTTTGGGGTGAAAAGGCGGAAAGTCGGGGCTGATACGGGCTTCCCTGCGAGAAACTCGCACCGACATCCCCAGCACAATCCCCTCCTGAAGCAAGCTGCATTCTCGGGCAGATATGGGTACGGAGCGCCTCGCGCACTCGCACAGAAACGTACGCGTATGTTCGAGAGAAAAAACACCACCGCGACAAAGCAGCAAGAGCCTGATTTGGCGCGGATTACTCCTGAAGAGTTGGCAACGAAGCTGCATGGGGCCGGCAGCCTGCCGTCCGTTGCCGAAATGCGCGCGCATCTTGCGACTGTCTCTCACGCAAACCACACGGAGTGGCTCAACCTCATCAATAATCCAGAGCGGAGAGTTTTTGAGATACTCACCAAGGAGTACGTCGATGCGCTCGCAGGCTACCTCTCCCAACGGGCTCGCGAGCTTGGTGGCAAGCCAGAGAGGCCGATTACGGTTCTTGAAGTTGGCGCAGGCAACGGCCGACTGGCACATTTTTTAAACGAGAGTCTCTCCCGAAAGCCCGAGAGCTGCGCCACGGTGGTGGCAACGGACTCAGGAGAATGGGGTATTAGGCCTGACTTCCCCGTTGAGCGGATTGAGCACAAGCAGGCGATCGCAAAGCACCAGCCGTCAATCGTCATCTTCTCCTGGATGCCGGCTGACACAGACTGCACGAGCGACTTTCGACAAGCCGAGTGTGTCAAAGAGTATCTCCTGATCGGCGAGAAGGATGAGAGCACCTGCGGCGAGTCGTGGGAGACGTGGGGAGTCGGGGCAGTTCCGGCACCAGGCACCGACGGCGTGCGCTGGACGCCGCCGTACGAAGTGAATGGTTTCGTTCGCCGCGACCTTAACGAACTAAGCGAGCTACAGCTCTCCCGGCTGAGCGTTGGATATTTCCCCAGTGGCGAGCGCTCGGCGACGGTTTCTTTCGTTCGGTGTGGCGTGATGGGCGGGAGCTAGCGGCTCGCCGCAAGGCCTTCGGGTTGATTTCGTGAGCGAATTGTGGCGACGGGCCGACTACATCCCCTACTACTGCGAAACCGACATCGCGCGCGCCATCTCTCGCATCACGCACGACTTGACCTGCGCGGGACGCATCCGACGGCCTGATGCAGTTCGGGCGCACCTTGCGGTTATGCGCCTCTTTGCCGCTAAGAGACGCCGCTGCTCTGGAGTTGCAGAGAGATAGGGAGCGGAGATTCTAGCGACTCCTTTGTACTCGTTGATGAAGCACGAGGTGAAGCTGGTAACGGATTCCCCGCTGCTGCCGAACCCGACGAAGTCACACACCGTCGCCTCCCAGAAGCGGACCCTAAAGCCTGTGCCGTTGGCGAGTGGTGCGCCGACTGTGCCGCGTGTGCTCACGACGCAACTCTGCTTCTGCTCAGAGCGGGTGACCGGCCGGTACGGGCAGAGCCGCATAAGTTCTTCCCACGAGTAGCCCCTGTCCTCGAGTTGTCGGAAGCAGCGGTCGAACTCAGCTGCTGCGGCATCTACTAATGACCGACGCACATCGAGGGTCCCGTCGAAGATGAACTCAAGCTCGGGGCCGTTGCGAAACTCTGGCAGCCTGGCTGTTGAATTCGATGGAACCGCCAAGCCCCAGCCGCTTGAGCCGTCGAGAGCGGCGATCGCCACGTTGATGCCGTCGACAGCGCCGGCCCACGGACCTGGCCCGCCAGTCGTGAACACCAGCTCCTTGGTTTCTTGCGGCGGAGCAGCAGACTCCGATGGGCAGCCGAACAGCTTTATCTTGAACATATTCTGCGCCCACTCTGGTCCCATGGTGCGTCGAAGCGTTGACTGAATCGCCACCTGCTTGCCGAAGTAGGGAGCTAACTCGCGCTGAGCGAACTCGCGGCCTGAACGGTAGTCATCTGCTAGCGAGAGCGCTGGGGAGGCGCAGGCTGCTAGGAGCAACGATGTGAGGGCTCGGAACGAACCGGTGAGCATTGTGGCAGCCTCCTTCGGCACTTCTGACAGGGTACCTGGAGTGCTCGCCGCGCTCAACAACTGAGCGCAGCTCCTTGGCATTTCGGGTTCGGTTGTCTTATATAGCCCACCGCAAGGCCCTACGGCTTCCTAGTGAAAGCGGCTAGGGCCTCGTCTAAAAAGTTCCTTCACTTAAGGACGTTGCAGCCTTGAACGAGGAACGAGCAAGGTTCATAGAGACAGTCCTGGTGCTGCCCTAAGCGGAACCAAGGTGAAAAACTTTTGGATGCAGCACTAGTTGACGCTGGAGTTCCGTCCCGTCGTTTCCCGCTCAGCTCGAATCTCTTCAGCGCGGTCAATAATCGACTCGATCGTGCGTTGGGGGCCGAAGCCTCGGCGGCCGTAGTAGCTCGCCCTGAACACGGTCGCCCACTGTATGCCTCCAGCTCCGGCGATTTCGCTCTTTGAGGAGCAGCTCGGATAGCAATGATGCTCGTTGTGGTAGCGCAGCAACGCGTCGATCAGCAGTGAGTCAGTTAGAGCTACTGCTCTTCCGCGCTCTGCGAGGTTGAGTTCGACTCGCAGATTGGCGAACAGCTTGGCCAGCGTCTCTCCTTTGGCGAGGCCACGATTGCCCTCACGGCCCGCTCCGTTGATGATTTTCCACGATTCTCCTGGCATGCCCGGAACTTCGTCGCACGAGTGTTCAGTCGGCAGCGAGCCGTGGGTAGCAAAGCGCGTCCGTGCTGCTGCGATAATCTTTTCACGATCGAGCTGCGGGCGGACGATTCGGGCGACCGGAGCCGCCTCGGGAGAGGGTAGCTTCGGCTTCTTCTCCTCTTCGAGCGCAGCGGTCACCGCCTCGAGGCGCTTCGGTGAGCTCAGCAGCTCCACGACGGCGTCGAAGGCCACATCGGGGAGCACTAAGCCACCTCGCACCGCCTTGACTGCATCGATCTCAGCCTTCGAGGGGACAATCAGAGGTGTGTTCGATAGCGCTTTCATGAGAGCTCCTTTTGCCTACAACGTTCTCTGGCACGAGAGGCGCCGAAGCCTCCGGCAGCGTCCGCCAGCTTCCTAACGGTCGATCCTGCTGCCACTTGGGCCGCGCCAAATCTTCAGTCGAGTTGGATACTATTGTCCCCAGGGCGGTAGTCAAACCCCGCCGCTGTAAGCCTCGGTAGTTCCCTGGGTGTGGCAGTCGCGACTAGATCCGTTCGCTCCCACTCCTTTGGGCTGGCAGTGGCTTAACAACGTGATGACAGGTGGTTTTCCGTACCGGTCGCTGCACAGGGGATGCCCAGCTTCGATTCTCGGCTCTACGCGACGCGGGGACCCTTGAGCCGCCTCACCGCCACGTACAGCAGCGGCGCCAACAGCGCCGCCGCAAGCCCCATCGGGAGAGAAACGAACTTCGGCCCAAAGCGCTCGAACACGACTCCGGAGGCGGCGCCGCCGAGGCCTACGGCTGCAAGCTCAAGGGACGAGCGGAGCGAGAGGCACACGGCGCGGTGGGAGCTGGGCAGGTGCGCGTTGAGCACTGCGCTGGTGGCAGCCAAGCTCATGCCGAAGCCGATGCAGGTGATTGACTGGCTCACGGCGATAGCTGAGGGGTAAGCGGCGAGCGACAGCAGAACGCCGCCAAGGCCGAAGAGGGTATCGGCGAGCGCGATTGCAAGCGCATCTCGGTTGGCTGCCAGGAGCCGTTTCGTCAGCCAAGCTCCGAGCGCGCTGCACGCCGAGGCGGCGGCATAGGAAAGCCCGACCGCTTCAGGTCTCATCTGAGCTACCGCCATCAGCGGCTGGAACGAGAACCAGATCTGCTCCGCAAACACGCCCGAGCATATCGTAAGCAGCGCAAAAGCGAGGAGGCGCGGTGCGTGAGCAAAGACTCGTAGCCCCGCCCGTACATGCGCTAGGTCAGCTGCCGCACCAGAGCGCTCGAAGGGATGCTCAGGCAGCGAGGTGGTGACGAGGGCGCCTGCGGCGAGAACGATGCCGCTCAAGACGTACGGCAGCTCTGGCCGCACCGTGTACAGAAATCCAGAGAGTGAGAAAGCGACCGTACGCGAAAGGTAGCTCGCAATCACGACGTTCGCGATTGCGCGCTTAAAGAGCGCTTGGTGACCGAGGCTCTTGAGGTTGTCGTGCAAGAAGGCCTCCACCGCGCCGGAGAGCTGCGCCCAGCCGAATCCGGACAGAACCACAGCCGCAAGGATCCCGGGCATTGAGGGCGACAGCGATAAAATCAGCATAGATACCGCTCGCGCGGCGAAGCCTGCCAGGATGATCCGCTTGCGGCCGAACCGATCTGCCCACGAGCCGGTTGGGAGATCGAGCAGGCCGGCTATAGCTGTGCTCCCTGCGTGGACCGCGACTGCCTCAGCAATTGAGAGTGAAAGGTGCTGCGTAAGGTAGAATAACCAGATCGTCGAATCGAGGAGGAACTGCGAACAGGCTGCCATCAAGTAGAAGCGTTGACACTCTGCTGCTGCTCGGTGCTGCGTTGGAGGACTCATAGAAGATGCTCGTTCCGCGGTAGCGGCGTGCTTGTGACTCTCTGGATTGGCGCGAGCTTTGAACGACCTCTCTGCACTGTCGCCAGCTGAGGACGATACTGAGCGAAACACCGCTAGTCGAGCAAGCCTCTGTGGATGCTTTCGTCGCCGACGGGCCCCCTCGCACCCGTTTCCTCGTCCTTCCTGATTCCTAGCCTGATTTCAGTACTGCGGCGAATTATCCGGAAAAAGTGGTAGTCGGCTACCCATCTCGTATCGGAACGGGATCTGCTCCTCGATTGAGGAGCGAAGCCTCGATGAGGCGCGAAGTACTCTCGGAGTGAGATTTTCCTATGTTGAACGCACAATCGAATGACAATCCACGCAGCGGTCCAGGCGCAATGGGCGCCACAGATCGGCGGCTCTCTCCCCAGCCGGACAACACTGATCGCCGCGAACGGCCACAGCTGCCGTCACCCCTGCCCTCGAGCACGCGAGAACAGGTAGACCTCATAAAGAGAATCGAAAATAGGTCTGAGTACCGAGCTGAGGATCGCCTCGCAGACCTGTCGACTCTTGTCCGTCACATCCTGCAAGCTCCACGAGCGAGCGGGAGCATCTCACCACAGCTCCTCGTTGCAGCTCTCAGCGGTACGGCGAAACTGACTCGACAGCTCAGTCGTGAAGATACCGAGACATCGCGCGCACAGCGGGAGCTCAGCCCCGAGCTCGAGGCCATGATGCCGCACCTTCGCGCGGTAACGCACATGATTGAGCAGCAGATCGGCACCTTGGAGGGCGGGCAGGTTGCTAAGGTCGTCTGGGCGTTAGGCGCGCTCGGGCTGAAGGATGAGAAGCTGCTCACGGGGCTCAGTCGGCGTGCGGCGCAGGTGACAGAGTCCTTCTCACCAAAGGACACCGCGTTAACGAGCTGGGGATTTGCGGCCCTCAGATTTCGTGATGAGTCGCTGTTGCGCTTGGTTAGTCATCGGGCGCAGGCTCTGATGGCCGACTTCACCGGTCGGGATGTCGCCAACGTTGCTTGGGCGTTTGCGACCCTGGCAGTCCGGGATGACGGGCTCTTTCGGGCGCTCAGCAATCGCTTCGGACAGATTCAGACGGATTTGCGGCCTCAAGACCTAACAAATACCGCCTGGGCGCTCTCGCTAAACAACCCGGAGCTTGTGCCGAAGGTCTGCTCTGAGAGAGATCTCGCTTTCGTTAACTCACCTACGGCGTGGCTGCAGAGGTACCATGCGCTGCTCATCGCGGGGGTGGTTACGGCCGAGCACTCACTGCGGCGCTGCAGCGATATAGAGAGAGGATACAAAGATTCAAAGCCCAATAAGTTCGAGAGGGATGTGCGCACTTGGCTCATCAACGAAGTCGGCGTCAGAGAGCAGGAGCTCGGGCAGCACACCGTGGTTAAAGGCATTGGAACTGATTGGACGATCGAACGTAACGGCGTAAAGCTCATCATTGAGTGCGATGGCGACAGGTGGCACCGCTCGGTCGGGCCAGACGGCGATGTGCCGCTCGGGCGAGATCTAATTCAGGACAAGGTGTTTGAGGCTTGCGGGTATCGAGTGGTGCACATTCGCGACAGCGAATTCTACCAGGCTCCGCGTGAGGCGCTCCGTGCGCGGGTGCAAGCTGCCCTCCTCCCTGATGAGAGTCGCAGTTTGGTGGTTGATGTTGCTCGCGCCGCCTGGTGGTTTGTTTCGAAGACAGCCGGGCTCTTTGGGCGGGCCACGGCAGCAATCCTCCGTGCCGCGTCGGATTAGCGAGGCGGTGGTTGGCTCCGAGCTTCTCTGCGCCTCTTTAATCCAAGCTCGTCACGCACGGACTGGATGATGCTCTGCAGTCGCCGACTCTTGCCGAAGCCCCGCAACCCGTCGTAGCTCGCGCGAAATATGGTGCGCCACAGCATGCCACCGAGCCCGGGAGCGGGCTCTCGGCAGGTGGTGTGTGGCAGCGATCCGTGCAGCTGGTAGTGCTCGTGAAGCGCGGAGCGGAGTGCTTCGTCTGAGAGGTCGACTTTGTCGCCTCTGCTCACGATGCCGAGCTCCTTGCGCATAGGCGCCAGCAGCTTTGAGAGCGACTGCCCTTTCCGCAATCCTCGGTAGCCGTCGGAGCCGGCGTTATCGAGCGAGACCCACGTCTCGTGCGGCATCCCCGGGACGGGTTCGGTTGAGTGCTGCGTCGGCAGCTTCTTGTGGATTTCGTAAAACGCCTTGGCCGCCTCAATAATGGCCTCTCCCGTGAGGTTGCGCGCGCGCAGCGATCTTGATGGTGGAGCTGGCGGCGTCGGATCTTCGCGCTTGGGCGGGGTCAGAAGCAGGTTGAGCGCGTGCAGTTTTTTCGGGCTGCAGGTCAGCTCTTCGAGCCTGTCGAGGGCGGCTTGCGTCAGCGGCTTCCCGGAGCGAAGCGCGCGCACCGCGACGAGGTCGGCTAGTGTTGGCTCCTGTGACGAGGTCTGTTGCTTCATACGTGGCACACCCGCAGCATACACTGGGCTACTCTCTCATCGCCACAACGGAGCGAGGATCTCTTTGAGGGTCCTGCCTTTCTTGAGCCCCCGCTCTCCGAGACGGCCCGCATCGTCGATGCTCCTCCAGGTCTCGCCTGGGAGGCCGGGCACTGGGCCCGGTGTGCTCGCAAACGGGATGAGGTTGCGCCTCTCCATAAAAATGTGTGCAGCCTGCAGGATCTTCTCCTCGCTCAAGGGCTCCCTGCGCAGGGCGGGTTCGCTGGCAACTGGATGGGGCGCATGGGGCTTAGCCGGCACTGGCCTCGATGGCCGAGAGGAGCTAGGGGGCGCTGCTGGCCTCTCTGAAGGAGCCGGGAGATCTCTCGTGGGTGCTCTGGCCGCGGGGGCACGAGGCTTGGCTGGAGGAACGGCACCCCTCTTGGGGCGCGGCGCGGGCGGCTCAGGGGACGCCTCCTCTGGGCCGCGCTTCAGCCTCTCTCGCTCATCGAGCAGCGCCTCGAGCGCGGCGAGTCGCTTCGGCGAGAGAACTAGCTGCTCTAACGAAGCGAGAGCGGCCTCAGAGAGCGACTCGTTGGCGCGCAGGGCCACCACGGCCTCAATCTCCGGACTAGTCAGCTCAATCTTCATCTCGTTCCCTATGCGCATGACCGCCTCGTGTTCAGATCGCTCCTGAGGTCTGCCAGGATCTTTGCGAGAGTACGGCCTCTGGTGAGGCCGCGACTACCTGTGCATCCGGCTTGATTGACCGTGCTCCAGCTCGTCCCTGGGTGGGTAGAAAGCTTTTCAGGGGAACGTCCCGTCGGAAGCTTTCCGTGCTGTGCGTAGTACTCGCGCGCGGCTTCGATGATTGAGCTCTCCGTAAGGAGTGGCTTAGGCAACCTGCCCCTGCGGTTGGCCCCGAGTTCATCGCGTAGTGGAGCCAGGATCTGTGAGAGGGTGCGTCCTTTGGCGAGGCCGCGCATGCCCTGTTGTCCGGCTGATTGGACCGCCTGCCAACTTGTGTCTGGGTATGTCGAGAGGCGCTCAGGTGAATAGAGCGTTGGAAGCTTTCTATGTCGTGCGTAGTACTCGCGCGCAGCTTCGACGATTAATGCCTCGCAGACCGGCGACTTTGTTGCCTTGCCCCTGCGGCTAGATCCGAATTCATCTCGTAGCGGGGCCAGTATGGTGGAAAGCGAGCCGCGTATTCCGAACCTACCGTGCCGCCCTGCGCGGTCAATCTGGTTCCACGATAGGCCGCCCAAAGTTGGGACCGGTTCCTTCGATGCAGCCGTCGGCAGCTTGCCGTTGAGATGCCTGTACTCCCGCGCAACCTCACGGATCTGCTCCTCGGGTAGGAGTGCTCGAATCTCCCTCCACACGCGCTTCGCCTTGCCTGGCGAGAGCCTGGTGTCCTGAAGCTCAGAGAGTGCGAGGTCTCTCAGCGGCTCCGGCTGTATTCCGTCCGGTGCGGGCGACTGCTGCGGTTGGCCTGACTGACTTGGTGAGTGCTTGTGCTGTCTCATGTGCGCTACATCGCAATAGCTAGTTCAGCTTTGAGGGGGGCTAGGATCTTTGAGAGGGTGCGGCCTTTGGCAAGTCCGCGGATCCCGGCGCGACCGGCGTTGTCAATCTTCTGCCAGCAATCGAAGGGCAGACCGGCCACCGGTTCGCGTGAACGTTTCGTCGGGAACGAGCCACGCTCGCGGAAGAATTCGCGCGCGGCGCTTAGGATCTTCTCCTCGGTCAACAGCGCTCTGTACTGATGCTCCTCACGTACCACACGCACAATAACCGCCACAGTGCGACCCTTGGTGAGACCCCGTCGGCCCCTCCGACCTGCCTCGTCGATTGCACCCCAAGATTCTCCAGGGAGCCCCGCAAGGGGCTCAGGCGAGCTGTTGGTCGGAGCCCTGCCGTACGTCCTGAGGTGCTCGACGGCAGCCTGCACGATCGAGCTCTCTTCCAGGGGCGGCTTCTTGAGCTTTCCGAGGAGCGGGCTGCGCATGCCGTTGGGAGAGATCGGAGCGAGGATGGAGCGCAGAGAGCTGCCTGGCGCAAGCCCGCACGAGCCGAAGCGCGCCAAGCGGTCGATCGCTCTCCAAGAGAGGTTTCGCAGCTCCGGAACCCGATCGGCGTCTCCTTGTTGTGGGAGGCGGCCGCGCTCGTCGCGGAAGCGCTCGGCAGCGGCGAGAATCTCCCCTTCGGTTATTTGCCTGAGAGGTGCAAGGATCGCAGAGAGAGAGCCGCCTGGGGCAAGTCCGCGCGAGCCGACACGGGCAGCGTAGTCTACCTTCCTCCATGTGTCTCCGAGGATGCCGCTCGGGAAGGGGTCTTTTGATGATTCGGTCGGCAGTCTGCCGTGCCGAGCCTGGCGTGCTATCGCCTCACTCCGAATGAGATCCTCGGTTAGCTGTGTGCACGGCTCTAGGATCATCGCTAGTGTACGGCCCTTTCGAAGCCCGTGCGAACCCCACGTCCCTGCGTTGTTGACCTCAGCCCAGGTCCACTGTGGGTAGTGCAAGAGAGTCTCCTTGCACGACGCGGTGGGTACTCGGCCGGTTTTCTGAATGCGGTCCCTAGCACTCGCGAGGATGAGCCCCTCATCGAGCAGCATGCCCCTGCGCGCAGCCTTGCGCTCTGGAGCAGCGAGAATCCTAAGCTGGGCGGCCTGAGTAGAGTCCACACTAGACGATTCGAGCATGCTCAGCGCTGCCGATACGAGGGGTCCCGCGCTCGTCCGCAGCCGCTCCTGGTCAGCCTGAGGCCCCTGAGGCCCCTGTTCAATCCCTGACATTATTGCCTCCCAGTACAGCTGACGGCAGCTCGCAGCAAGAGGCTACAGAGTGTGGCAGAGAGCGAAACCATACGACACAACTTCAAATGCTACGCGCGGTGGAAGAACGAACGAACAGTTGGCACGAAGTTTGGCTCCCCGGAATCCTCGTCGAGCGAGTCATCGTGGAGGATCTGGAGTATCTTCCGGCTCAGGTCATTCTTCTCGTCGTCGCTCAGCTCATCGCCAGTGAGCAGCTCCCTGAAGCGCTCGACTAGCCACGCCTGTTGCGATTCGTTGATAAAGTCTTTTTCCATAATTTTTCGCCCAGAGAGCCTCTGACTTAGCGATCGGGAATACTATAGGTGGGGCAGCCGTAGTCAAACAACCGACGAGAGACCAGGTACGCGCGGCAGAAAGCTGGCCTCACCGGGGCGTTTCGGTCGGGTTTAGGCGCTGGGTGACGGTAAGACGTGGAGCCACGAGACCCGCGACACTCTCGTCCATTGAATTCGGACCGTAGCCCCAGTTCAAAGCCTCCCCCGGGCGCCCAGCGCGTCACAGGATTTTCGAAGATCGAAAAAACCCCATCCTTAAGCTCTGTAGAAGACGAGTGGAGTCTCAATACAGATTGTAGCCGGGCATGGTACTCATCACCTGCGTCCGTTTCCTCGTTCTGTACCCGCCCGACTCGTGCTCATAACAGATACATTTCCGCGAATTGCCAGTGATACTCGTGCCGGACTAGCCAGATGAGAATTGGGAATCCGGTGCAAGTTCGGGAAAGTGAGAGGGATTAGGAAAAGCGCGACTGGCTACTAACTCTCCAGGAACAGAACGCGTTTTGTACGCAGCATCTTCGTTACCCATTCGTGACACTTCCGAGAGAGATCCGTTAAGCACCCCGCGCATACCACATTCAAACACCCCAACGATTGAATGGAGGTATGTCTATGTTTCGCTCAGTAGGTTTGCTCTTTGGCGCGCTGGCTCTCTTGGCCAGCTCTAACGCGGTCGCTCAAACGAATAGGCCCCCGGGCGGGGGCGCGGTAACCCCACGGGTCATCTCCGGTAACAAGGTTCCCGAAGGGGCTTACCCGTGGATGGTGGCGCTGCTCTTTAAGGACAACGGTAGCGCAACCGACGAGCACTACTGCGGCGGAACGCTCGTCGATCGGCAGTGGGTTATGACAGCGGCGCACTGCGTGCAGGCTGATGGGATCGCCAACTCGACTGATATAGAGGTTCTGATTGGACAGAATAAATTGAGCGGCACCACGGGCATGAGGGTGCCGGTTCGAGGAGCTGTCGTTCATCCTGGCTACAATCGCTGGACAATCAAGAATGACTTCGCGCTGCTAAAGCTTGAGTTCCCGGTGCCGTACGAGACGGTAACGGTGGCTAATCCGTCGAGCGACGGAGCGCTGTACCAAGAGGGAACCCTAGCGAAGGTCATGGGTTGGGGGTTTACGCACCCGGAAATCCCGATCTTGCCCGACGATCTACAAGAAGCATCGCTGCCGATGGTCAGCGACGAACGGTGCCTAGAGGCGAATGGAAGAATTTTTAGTGCGGACTCGATGGTGTGCGCTGGCGAGCTTTCTGCTGCGGGAGGTGCAACGCGGAGACCAGACGCATGCTTCGGCGACTCCGGTGGCCCGCTCGTGGCCTTCAAGAATGGGAAGCCGATTCAGCTCGGAATCGTGAGCTGGGGATTCGAGTGCGCCAGCTCGATCACCTACGGTGTTTACGCAAGAACAGCCGCTGCGTACGACTTCCTGCAATCCCGGCCAGAGATAGCGCCCTTCTTAGCCGAAAGTGCCAAGCTCACGGTCAAGGGAGACTTCCGGGTTGGCGGAACCGTGAGCGCCAACAGCGTCCAGTGGAAGGGAGATCTGCCGACAACGATGCGCTACGAGTGGTACCTGAGGGAGGAGTCTGCAGGCGAGTTTAGGCTCGCTGCGACAACGAGCACTAACTCTCTGACGCTGACGGAAGAGTTTCGGGGCGGCATGCTGAGAGCGCAAGCGATCGCGATCAACTCCGGGGGTGCTGGAAAAATTGAGTCTGATCCGTACTTCGTAAGCTTGGATGGCGGCGGAGACTCAAGCTCGCCCGACACTGAAAAGCCGACGGTGTCGAAAGTAAAGCAGAGCTTCCGAGCGGGAGTGTTTGAGGTATTCGTGGAGACGAAAGATGCAGCGCCATCGGCGGGGATCCGCGCGGTCGTTGCAGAGCTGACGACCGTGATCCCTGGACAGAAGAAGGGCGGCAAGAATGCAGCTACTCGCCGGGTGATTAGGGATCAGATAAGCGCAGCGCAGATCTCAGAGGGGCTCTACAAGTTTACGATCCCCGCGGCTAGAGGCGCGCGCTACTCGCTCTCGGTGCAGGCCATCGACGGCGCCGAGAACAAGTCTGAGGCACTCTCGTTCCGGGCCAGGAAGACGAAGTAGCGCTTCAGTAGCGACCTCCACTGGGGCTCCTGGCCGGCGTGGCCAGGGCCCCCGCCGGAGGCCGCTACTTCACTCCCAACCCTCAAGATCCTCAGGAGCCTGAAATAACTGGCTAAGCGCACCTCCGGGCAACCCAAGCGGGAAACGTGGTGTAAGTCGGGACTTTTTGTGAGAACCTGGAAGAGTGCGCGCGAGTTGAAGCTCTGAACGCCTCTCGCTCCGGAAGCGGTGCTGTCCCCAGGGGGAGCACGGGTCGGAGCGTAGCGGTAGCGAGAGGGCAGCAGTCGCCACCGGCTCCTGCGGTGGGCTCGCACGGACGAGAGTAAAAACCTGGCAAATAGTTGCTGGGAGCTTAAGAAGTCGGAATGTCAGGATACGGACGGCGGGCGAGTGACCCCAAAGGGGCCACAAAAGAGATGGAGGTCGCCTTTCCACAGTCGAGCGTCATGCAGGCACTAGTTGGCGACGCGGACGAGAATCTGCGCACGATCGAGCGCGAGCTGGGCCTCAAGATCGGCCGCAACCCCACCGGGGTAACCCTCATAGGACAAGACACGGATGTGGAGCTTGGACACGACCTGCTCGTGCAGCTGCGTGGGCTTGTCGAACAGGGCGAAGTGATCTTTAAGGGCGATGTGGAACGCGCCATCAAGATGCTCTCCGGCAACAGGAAGCTCAACCTCTCGGACCTCTTCCGTGACGAGATCCGCGTCTCGGGGAAGCGCACCAAGATCGTCCCGAAGACCTTCCGTCAGAAGAGCTACATTGAAGAGATCAAGAACCACAACGTGGTCTTCGGCGTAGGCCCTGCCGGAACCGGAAAGACGTACCTGGCGATGGCGATGGCCGTCACGGCGCTGCTCAACAAAGAGGTGAAGCGCATCGTGCTGTGCCGGCCGGCGGTTGAGGCGGGCGAGAAGCTCGGCTTCCTCCCTGGCGACATGGCCGAGAAGGTGAACCCGTACCTGCGGCCGCTCTACGACGCGCTCCACGACATGGTCGACTTCGATCGCGCCAAGGAGATGGTCGAGAAGGGTGTCGTCGAAGTCGCGCCGCTCGCGTTCATGCGCGGCCGCACGCTCTCGAACGCCTTCGTCATCCTCGACGAAGCGCAGAACACAACCCCGGTGCAGATGAAGATGCTCCTGACTCGCATCGGCTTCGGCTCTACCTGCGTCATCACGGGTGATGTCACACAGATTGACCTGCCGCGCGGCACCCAGTCAGGGCTCAACCACGCCATCAAGATCCTGAAAGACGTAAAGGGGATCTCGATAGTGCACTTCACCGACGAGGACGTCGTGCGCCACCCGCTCGTTTCGCGCATCATTCAGGCCTATGACCGGGACGAAGTCTAAGGCGCGCCGCCGCACGAAAACGGATGCGCAGCCTCGCAAATGGACGGTGCACGTGACGCTTGAGAGCAAGAAGCTCAAGCTTTCAGCCGTTGCGGTTCGAAAGCTCGTGCGCGACGTTCTCGCGCACGCCGAGAGCGATATCGCGCTTCCAAACGTGCGCGAGATAAACGTGCTCTTCACCGACGACGCCCGCATCCGCGAGATCAACCGCGCGTACCGGAAGAAAGACAAAGCCACCGACGTGCTCTCCTTCCCGCAGTTCACCCCGGCGGAGGTGCAGGGTCGGCGCAAGGCGAGCGACATCTTCAACCCGTACCTGGGCGATCTCGTGATCTCAACAGAGACGACGCTGCAGCAGGCCAAGCGCTTCGGCGTGACGCCGCGCCAGGAGCTCGTTCGGCTCGTCGTCCACGGCGTGCTGCACCTGTGCGGCTATGACCACGAAAAGGTCCCGGCTCGCGAGGCGCAGCGGATGCGGCGTCGGGAGAG
>CAZZJR010000067.1:0-15444 GCA_964654585.1 uncultured Bdellovibrionales bacterium | reverse complement strand
AGTCGCTCGTGATGCTCGCTCTCGTGCTCGCGCTGCAGAAGAGGGGGCTCAGTGTTTCGTGCTGCGTGACCGGTGAGGCGCTGCAGCAGGCGCTTCTCTACAGCCACATCACCCGGCGCTACGCTCGTGTGCTCGACACGAGGCTGCTCGACTTCGACCAGATTCGCACCACGCTAGCCCAAGCTGCTATCGGCGCAGATATCGTGCTGATAGATGGGCACAATGGTTTGCTGGAGGGAATCACTCCAGAGGAGATATTCGGCAGCGATGCCGAACTTGCACAGCTGACGGGAACTCCGATGTTGGTGGTCCAGGACTGCCGCGGAGAGCTACAGAGTGTTAGCGAGGCACTCAGTGCCGTGCTCGGCAGAGCCGATGCCCCGGCCGTATCTGCCGTAATTGCGAATCGTCTTCCCGCGGCCCTGCCAGGCGGCTCAGCGCTGTTGCATCCGATGGTAGCCGCGCTCAATCGAGCTGCAGCTTCAGGCGCCTTTCCGGCGTGCATTGGAGGCCTTCCAGAGATCCCTCTTGCTGCAGCGCTACAGTCGGTGGCGGCAACGCAAGAGATCAACCCGGTAACGCTCCCAAGGCAGCTCTTCATAGACGCGGGCTCTCTTGCGAGCAGCGGAATCAACCTTGATGCGGTGCTCGCGATCGCTGCGAGTGCGCGGCCGCTGCTTTCGGAAGGGGGAGTGACTGGCCTTGGCGGTCGTTTGTGTCGTTTCGCAGTCACGGACGATACGTGCTTTAGCCTGACTTACCCCGATAACCTGGATATCTTGCGACACGCCGGCGCTGGACTCGTTACCTTTTCTCCTCTCGCCGATAGCGCGCTGCCGAAGGGGATCGGAGGGCTGTACGTAACGGGTGCATGCCTCAAGCGGTACGGGCAGGACCTGGCTCAGAATGAGTACATTCGGAGGGCGATCAAGCGGTTCGCCGATGCCGGGGGAGTGATCTACTCAGAGGGGGCGGGGACTGCCTTTCTCTGCCGAGGCTTTCAGCTGGTGCGGGGTGGTCCTATTTTTCCTGGGGCTGGGGTTATCCCTGCCGATGCCTTCCCCGCTACGCTCGGCAAGACTCTCGTTACAGCGCAGACCGTTGATGACTCTGTGCTCGGACCTTCAGGTATGGCGATTCGCGGCCTCGCTCTTGGCGATTGGAGCATTGGGAGCCTCCACGCCGGCTCGGGCCGCTACCTGGTGAGCTCGCTTCGAATTTTGAGCGCTGGACGCGAGCCAGTTCCGGAGGGGTTCTCGGCCACGGCGCAGTCATGCAGCACTTTCACGCTGCTGCACTTCGGCTCCTGCCCGCAGATTGGCAAGTCGCTCGCAGAGGCAGCGCAAGTGGCAGCACGAGCCGTAACCCAGGGGAGTGAGGACGGATAGGGTAGAGCGCCCCAGCTGTTTTGCCGCCCGCCGTCAAAGGGTGTAGGATTCTCGGCGCTCTATGTCGAAGGAAATCTCAGGAAACACAAAAGGTCTCGCGCCCTCCGAGCTTAAGGCTGTCCATAAGCTCTTTTCGCGCTCTGTGGGTTCGCGCGAAATCGCGTCGCTCGACTTGGCGCGAGAGATGACACTGCTCGCCGAGCGGCTACGCCGGCGTGTTGGTATCCTAGTTGACCGACAGGGTCACATCGTGGAGGTGGTGCTCGGCACAAAAGACATCCTCTACTTGCCGGATCTCGGCCGTTACCGATTAGGGCGCGGGCGCTTGAGAACCTTGAGGCTTGTGTTCACAGACCTCTCGAACGACTCGGACGACGCGGCGATTCCGTACGATATCTACGCGGACCTTGAGCGGCTGCGCCTCGACGCTGTTGTGAGCCTGAGGCCCGCGCGCAACCGTGTGGCGATGGCGTACGCCTACCTTGTGCCGGCCAACCGCAGCGAAGGAGCAACGGCGCTAACAGAGCAGGTGAAGGACCTAGGGGCGTTCGAGCTCGACTTCCGCGAATTTATTGAGTCAGTTGAGCGCAGCCTCGCCCTAGAGGTGGCGCAGCTCGACACGGGCGATAGCATCGGGGCGGTAGTGGTTGGAGTGTACGAGAAGGACGATGATCCAGAGGTATCCCTGGCAGAGCTGCGAGAGCTTGCGCGCACAGCGGGCGTCACGATCGTTGACGCAGTGGTTCAGCGCCGTAAGCCCGATCCTAAGACCTACATCGGAAGCGGGAAGCTCGAAGAGCTTGTCATTCGCTGCATCCGACTTGGGGCGGACATGCTGATCTTTGACACGGAGCTCAAGCCCTCTCAGTGGAGATCGATAACGAACTCGACTGAGCTAAAGGTGCTCGATCGCAGCATGCTGATCCTTGATATCTTCGCGCAGCGCGCTGGGAGCAGCGAAGGCCGGCTACAAGTCGAGCTGGCGCAGCTCAAGTACAACCTGCCGCGGCTGGTTGAGAAAGATGCAGGGCTCTCACGGCTCTCGGGAGGCATCGGAGGGCGTGGGCCTGGAGAGACGAAGCTTGAGATCGGCCGCCGCCGCATCCGTGACCGAATTGCAGATCTTGAGCGCAGGCTCGATAAGGTGAAGGAGTCGCGTGATTTCCGCCGCTCTCGCCGGCGCGAGAACAAAGTGCAGCTCGTGTCGATCGTTGGCTACACCAACGTCGGAAAATCAACGCTCTTTAACGCGCTCACGAACAGCTCTGTCACAGCTGAGAACAAGCTCTTTGCAACCCTCGACCCGAGCCAGCGCAGGCTCTTCGTTCCGTCGTCGACCCCGGAAATTGATGGTGGGGCAGGGCGCACTGTGATTGCAAGCGACACCGTTGGTTTCATTCGCAAGCTCCCGGTGGAGCTTGAGACGGCTTTCCGCGCAACTCTTGAGGAGCTGTACGAGGCGACGCTGCTCGTGCACGTGGTTGATGCTTCTGATAAGGACGTGCTCGGCAAGTATCGCGCAGTTCGGCGCATCCTCGATCAGATGAGCCTCGGCACTGCCCCAGAACTGGTGGTTCTGAATAAGATCGACCGTGTCGCAGAGGCTGATCTCGCTGCCCTCCAGAACGAAATTACGGGCGTTGCGGTGTCGGCAGTTAATCGCACAGGCTTTGGAGCGCTACTGGCAGCGATTGACGCGCGCCTCCCGCGCGTGTCGCAGTGGGGCGATCAGATCGCTACGCCGAAAACGTAAGATTGAGCCCGTCGTAGCCAAGCTCAACGCCCTCGGGCAGCGCAGGGTTCACCGTCTCGTAATCAACTGAGTGCGTTGTGTGGATGATGTAGGTGCGCTCTGCGCCAACGCAGCGTGCAATCTCGACCGCTTCGTCGATTGAGTTGTGGGTGGGGTGGGGCTCATAGCGGATGCCGTCAATGAAGAGGTGTTTTACTCCACGCAGCGTCGGCTCGGCGGCAGGTGGCAGCCCCTTAAAGTCTGTCAGGTAGGCGAGCTCGCCGATCCGGAACCCCGTTACGTTTACGTTGCCGTGCGGGAGCGAGAACACTTGGAGTGTTGCCCCGTCAATTTGTAGGAGGCCATCTGGCTCAAACTCGTGAAGGTCTAGCTGCGCGAGCATCCCGCCTAAGTACATAGGCTCGGGATCGAAGATGTAGCTGAAGGCTCGCCGCAGGCTCGCCAGCGTCTCTGGGGTGCCGTAGCAGCTGATACGCTTCCGGGAGATGAAGTTGAAAGCGCGCAGGTCATCGGTGCCGAGGATATGGTCAGCGTGTCCATGAGTGTACAGGACAGCATCGATGCGTTTTACACCTTGGGCTATGCACTGGTGCCTGAGGTCCGGGCCCGCATCGACCAAGATAGTAAAGCCCGATGGCAGCTCGATGAGAGCGGCCGTCCGGTTACGGAAGTTGCGTGGGTGCTTCGACTGGCACACCACACACTGGCAGCCCGCGATCGGGACGCCGGTGGAGGTGCCAGAGCCTAGCAGGGTAAAACGCATGCGGTACGGTCCTTTGACAGGGTAGAGCCCGCACTATAGTCACACGACAGTGGGCTGCCAATCGGTCCGGTAGAGTGGGGGGCCTACTGCCCCCTTGAAGTCCGGCTGTGCGGTGCTAGGATAGGGCTCCTATGGCGGACAACGAAGAGACCTCAGGAAAGAAGACTACTAATGTGGTGGACCGCCGGCGCTTCGATGCGTCCGGGAAGGAGCGTACAGAAACCCAGGGGGCTGATGCGCAGGCTGGCTTCACGATGGAGTCAACACCCGACAAAGAAGAGGTCGCTTTCGGCTCGTTCGTTATGTCGCTTGCCACGCAGGTGCTCGTTCAGATGGGCGAAATGCCCTCGCCGAAGGGGATGGAGATACCGGTTGACCTTGAAGCAGCTCGCCAGACGATAGACATCATTGCGATGTTGCAGCGCCGCACACGTGGTAACGTCTCTGCCGAAGAAGCGCGCTTCCTCGAGGATCTCTTGCACTCACTTCGCAGCTCGTATGTGCTGGCGGTGAAGAAGAAGGGGTAGCGCTGGTCCTGCGCAAGCGACAGATTTGCCGCCGTACTCCCGATCTCCGGCAAGAACTGCCTCTTTTTTGACACATCTCCCCGAGAATCTGACACGGCTGTCGTTTTCTAGGACACTGTTTCGCCCAGTGGTGGCCTAAGGAGCTGAAAAAGCTCGCTGCATCCTTTTTTTCGCTTCCTGCATCGTGGGGGTTGGCGGGTGGCAAGCTTTTCGCATGCGAGCGGGGTAGGCAGCCCAATCGGGCAGCCGAAACGGAGTGCCTACGAGAGGTTTTATGCAGATTAAGAAGAAGTCGGATCTGGATCTGGTAAGGGATTTTCGCAAGGGCGACCAGCTTGCATTCGAAGAGCTGCTGTCGCGCTACAGCAACAAAGTCTTCAGCCTCGCATCGCGCCTGACGCGCAACAACGAAGATGCCGAAGAGGTGCTCCAGGACGTGTTCGTCACAGTTCACCGCAAGATCGCCGGCTTCGAGGGGAAGTCGTCGTTCTCAAGCTGGCTCTACCGTGTGACGGTCAATGCAGCGTTCATGAAGCTCCGCAAGCGTCGCCAAGACCAAGCTGTGCCGCTTGAGGATATCGCTCAGAATTCTACGCCGATTGCGGCGCTACGCAGCCCTGAGGCAGCGTACGTCGATTCGCAGACGATCCGACAGGAGATGCTTGAGGCGCTTGAGGCAGCGATCAAGAAGCTGCCTGATGACTACCGCCCGGTGTTTGTGCTGCGAGACGTCGATGGCCTTACGAGCCGAGAAGTCGGCCGTATCCTCAACCTGACCGTGCCGGCCGTGAAGTCTAGGTTGCACCGCAGCCGCCTGATGCTGCGCCGTCGCCTGAGCCGCTTCTTTGAGGAGCCAGGCACCCGCCGTCAGGGGCTCGATTTTGTCGCTGGGTCGGGCAAGTAGGCTCTCCTGCTAAGGGTGTGCGAGAAGGGGGCGCCGTGCTCTCGAGAAAACATGCGGAGCCTCAAAGCGCATTCTAGTTAGGGGATGGGATTTTTTCCTTCATCGTAATCCTACTCGTCCTCCTGCACTTGCACCGACTCCTGCTCATAATCAGGATATAGCCCTGAATTGCCCTCGATATTCGTGTCCGACGACCCGGATGAAGACGAGGAATCCCGCGCAAGTGCAGGAGCAGGAGGATGAGAAGGAGAGGGAAAGAGGCATGAAAAAACCTCCCGTCCCCTTTGTCGGGTGCAGGTTGGCAGTGTAGGCTACCGCCCATGGCTATCAGCCCGCGACTCGTTCTCACCGCTGCCACTATCCTCGGGGTCGCCGGGTTCCTCGCCTGTAGCTCCGTTGACTCTCAGGTTCCCCCTATGCCGGCAACCCCGGAGCTCGCGCTCCAAGGGCGGGCTCTCGTTGAAGGGCTCGGCGCTTGCGGACACTGCCACTCGCTAGGCGGCCAGCCAGGAGCGCCGCTCTCAGGTGGGCGTACCATGCGGGATGAGTACGGCGATGTGCAGGGACCAAACATCACCCTCGCCAAGAGCGGCATAGGCGCGTGGAGCGAGGGTGACTTTATCCGCGTCTTCCGAGCGTACGTGAAGCCTGATGGAGGAAAGGTCTCGCCGACGTTTCACTCGGGCTCAGAGTGGATGTCTGATGTAGACCTGGCAGCACTCACCACCTACGTTCGCAGCATCCACCCTATTGAGAATGAGGTTCCGCCCCGCAGTATCTCGTGGCTCGACAACAATACGGTTGGCTTCTTTGACTCGAAGTCTCAGGTGAGGGGGTTTGTGCCGCAGGTGCCGCGAGCCTTTAGGACTGAGTACGGGCAGTACCTCGTCGACCACGTTGCTCACTGCGGCAGCTGCCACTCAGTTCCGGAAGGAATTATCTCATCGTCCCGGTACATGTCGGGCGGCGAGGAGGTCTGGTTCGACGGAGAATCGAAGGTGGCCCCCAACATCACCGCAAGCACGGAAGGTGGTCTTGGGAGCTGGAGCGAGGGAGACTACAGGGCTTTCTTTGCAACCGGCAGAACGAAAGACGGGCGCCAGGTAGATGCGCGCTTCTGCCCCGTTCGGTACTACAGTCGAGCCTCAACCGAGGAGATCGAGTCGATGATCGCCTACCTGCGCACTATTCCTGCTCCGTGATGGCGTGCGCATGAGAATCCTAGGCATAGAATCTAGCTGTGATGAAACGGGCGTTGCTGTGCTCGATGTTGAGCCGTCAGGCGAGGCGCGTATCGTCGGAGAGTGCCTGGCATCGCAGGTGGCGCTGCACGAGAAGTACGGCGGCGTGGTGCCAGAGCTCGCCTCGCGTGAGCACATGCGCAACTTGCCGCTCCTGCTTGAAGAGCTGTTCAGCAAGAGTGGCGTAACGCTCAAGGAGATAGATGGCATCGGGGTAACGTGTGGTCCCGGCTTGAAGGGCTGCCTCCTGATTGGAGTCACTTTTGCCCAGGGGCTCGCGGCGGCGCGCCAAGCTCCGCTCTTTCCCGTGAACCACATCGAGGGGCATATCCTCTCAGGAGAGCTGCACAGTGCGGGGCTCAAGCCCCCGTACATCGCGCTCGTGGTTTCGGGTGGGCACACAGAGATTCTGCTCGTCGAAGGCTTGGGCAGGTACTCGTGCCTGTGCCGAACCCGAGACGATGCAGCGGGGGAGGCTTTTGACAAGTCAGCCAACCTGCTCGGCTTACACTATCCCGGTGGCGCCAGGCTCGCCGCGGCCGCGGAGCAGGCTGTCGGCCGTCGCTCGCGCTTTACCCTACCGCGCGTCGGGCGAGAGATGGAGGACTTCAGCTTCTCTGGCCTTAAGACTGCAGTGCTCCTCCTCATAAAGAAGAACAGGGAGCTGCTCGACAGTGATCCCATGGCGATGGCTGAGATCTGCTGGACAATCCAGGATGCGATCGTCGACGCGCTCGTGGTGAAAGTGGTGCGGGAGGTCCAGAAGCGCGGATTGCCGCTGGTTGTTTGTGGAGGTGTTTCCGCCAACACAGAGTTGCGCCGAAGGCTGCAAGCGAAGTGCCCCGAAGTGCACGTGCCGCCGCTGCGTCACTGCGTCGACAACGGCGCCATGATCGCCTACGTTGCCGGGCGCTACCTGGCCGCGGGCGCACAGCCGCCGCGCCTCAACATTCATAGCCGCTGGCCAGTTGAAACATTGTCCGCCTCTTCGCCGGTGACCGCATGAGCTACAAGCAGCACCCGAAGCGTCAGAAGGACACCTTACGAGAACTGAACGTCAGGCCGACCAAAGAGCGCGGGCAGAACTTCCTGATCCGGCCGGAGATTACAGAGTCGATCGCGCAGTTTGGTGAAGTGGAGCCCGGCCGGCACATCGTCGAGATCGGGCCAGGGACTGGAGCGCTCACGACGTTCCTCGCTCCGCTTGCAGGCACGCTGACTCTGGTAGAGCTTGAGCCCCGCTTCTGTGAGCACCTGCGACAGGCATTTCCTCAGGCGCAGGTCATTAACCGCGACGTACGCTCAGTTGATTTCTCCGAGATAGGAAGCAGACTGTTTGTGTACGGGAACATTCCGTACGTTTTCTCCACCGACATCGTGTTTCAGCTGATCAAGAATCGGCAGAGCATCGAGCAGGTGGTTCTCATGACGCAGCGCGAGTTCGCCGAGCGGCTCGCAGCCGATCCAGGGGGTCGGGACTACGGCAGCATCTCGGTCGCCGTGCAGCTCTTCGCCGATATCGACCTTGGGCCGGTCGTCCCTGGCACAGCCTTCCATCCGCCAACTGAGGTTGAGTCGCAGGTGCTCAGGATGCGCTTCCTACCGCAACCCCGCGTTGACGTCGGTGACCCGCAACACTTCGAAAAAGTGGTGCGCTGCGCCTTCGCACAGCGCCGAAAGAAGCTCATTAACAGCATCATCTCGCGGGGTATCTGGACGAAAGAAACGGTGCTCGCAGCCCTGAGCCGCGCAGGCATCTCTCCTGACGTTCGCCCAGAGCAGCTCTCGATGGAGCAGTTCGCCGCGTTGGCGCGGGAGTTGGCGGGTCAATCAAATTCCTGACGGCTGCGCTGCGGGCATAACGCGCCTCATCTTTATCCTCATCTTCCTCCTGCACCTGCACTGGCTCTTGCTCCTAATCGAGAGGGCAGGAATCGGTGGTATGCTGACGTGAACGTGATCGTGCACGTAAACGTTTCCGAAGCAGGTGCCACTCGAGCCGCACAGAGAAGGGGATGAGGACGAGGAAGCTAGTGCAAGTGCAGGAGGAGGAAGAAGAGAAAGAAAAGGAGGCAAAAGAGGTGGGAGCTGTGGGCTCCTTCCGGGAGAAAACGCTTCTTCTTCACGGGTAACAACCGCATTGCTCGCAGTCGGCGGAAATAAGACCCTACGCAAATTGCCGCCGAGGTTGTTTAATGGCCCCATGGCGCTCAGGTGCCCGTCGTTTGATGACGTTAGCGTACAGGCTTGGACAACATGAACGAAGCTCTGGTAATCAAAAAAAGTACGGCTCTCACAGAGGAGCTGCTAGGTGTCTTGCTGGCGCTCGAGGAGAAAGTCTTCCCGTCGCCGCTCTCGCGGGAAGCGCTCCGCGCGCGGCTCGGTGACAGGAAGGCGCTGGTCATTCTCGTTGCTTGGCATGGTGATACGCCGTGTGGATACAAGGTCGGTTTTGAGGAGTCCCCAGAGGTTTTCTACAGCTGGGTTGGCGGAGTGGCGCCGCAATATCGGAGGCTGGGGATCGCTCGCAAGCTGCTCGACGAGCAGCATCGAGTGGTGAAATCGATGGGATTTGCGTACGTGCGCACGTCAACCAAGAATAAGTATCGTGAGATGCTGCTGCTCAACATCAAGGCGGGCTTCGACGTAGTTGGTGTTCAGAAGAAGCTGAAGGAGGCGGAGCAGAGCATTGTTCTGGAGAAAGCTTTGTAGCGGACAGGGTCTTCCTACCGCAGCAGCAGATCGATAGCCTCCATCCGCTCTCGGTACTGAACTGCCTGCGCATCGAAGTCAGCACCCGGCCGTAGCCTCATGAAAACCTCGCGCAGCAGCGGCAGGTGATGGATTCCGTGCCCTGGGAGCATCTCGAGCTCTAGCCTTCGGCGCATCAGGTCCTCTAGGGTCTCAGCCTGCTCGGTGCTTAGGGAAATCTCTGCTTCCAAGGCGATGCGGTGCTCAGCCGAGCCTTGTGCGAGCATTGGAAAGCTCTCGAGGAGCCTTTTGCCATAGCGTGCCGTCAGTCGTTCGCGCTCGGTCGCACTCTCGCTTTGGAGCATACCTTCGAGCTGGCTAGCTTCGGCTCCTGTCATGCTGCCTGGAAGCTTCTTGAGAGACGAATTTGCTTCGACGGCTCGAGCGTCGAGCTCGCGGTTAAGCAGTTTAGCAGAGCTCTTTAGCCCTTCGAGAGCGGTCCACCACGCCGTGGTGTACTTGCCGCCGCTGAGGGTCAGCACTCCGTCGCTCGCCGACCAGATGTGCTTGCGCGAGAGAGTGGGGGAGGCGCCGCTCTTGCCCCGAAGCGGAAGTGTCCTGACTCCCGCGTAGCAGTAACATGCGTTCTCGCGGCGCAGCCCCGCGTCGGGGATGTCACGCTCTAGGCGCTGCAGGATCTCGTCAATCTCGTCGCGTGTGGGAAGGGGATCGTTCGGCAGCTCTTTCACCTCCCGCTCGGTGGTGCCGACTAGAGTTCCGGCTGGGTGCGGCCAGACGAAGTAGTAGCGTGCTTTTGCCTCTAGCGGCAGAAAGAGGCTTGGTCCCTTCCACGGCTTGGCAAACACTATGTGCGAGCCGCGGCTAAAACGTAGCTGCGGCGCCTCTGCCCCAAGCTGTCCTGCCAGCTGCGAGACCCACGGCCCGGCGCAGTTCACGACCAGCCGCGCGCTGAAGTGCAGCGCGCGCCCCGATAGAGTGTCCTTGGCAGATAGCGTCGAGCCTCCGTCTGGAGTGCGCACGCGAGAGGTTGCTTCGCAGTAGTTGAGGCACACAGCGCCGTGTCGTCGTGCTCCGATGATGTTCTCGATCACGAGCCGGGTGTCGCTCATGATGCCATCGGTGTACGAGAAACAGCCCATCAGGTCTTTTCGTGAGCTGCTAAAGCCTGCGAAGGAGAGATCTCTGCGCGGAATCCAGCTGTGGCGGCGAGAGTGGTCTCGGAGGAGCATGTCGTACAGGAAGAGCCCAAGCCCGAGCTTCCACTTAAAGAGCAGCCGCCCAGCAGGCACTGGTATAAGAAACTGCTGCGGCTTTACGAGGTGCCCAACGTGCTCAAACAAGTCATCGCGCGCCTTAATCCCTTCGAACACCTGCTGGAAGTCGAGCAGCTCAAGGTAGCGCAATCCTCCGTGAGCCATCTTCGAGCTGCGGCTCGATGTTGCGCCTCCGAAATCGGCGCGATCTATAAGTGCAACAGAGAATCCGCTTGCAGCCGCGAGCCTCGCCAACACCGCGCCATGAATTCCGCCGCCGATGATAGCTAGGTCAAACGGCTCACTGCGGCCGAGCCGTTCGAGCTGTGAGCTGCGGTCCGTTGTGTCGGAGCTGGATTGGGAGACTTGTGGAGAGATGCCGTGCACCCGGATAGTTTGGACGGGGAGCGCGTTTATTGAAAGGGGGATTGAGTGGGATGAAGCTTAGAAGTGCCTTCACGCTCTGTTCATGGTCGGCGCCGGGAACGGTGCCGTCCCCGTTGCAGGTTGATTTGGTGATGGGATGAGGGCAAAAAAGGAAACGGACACATTCGCCGGGCAAAGCCCTTAGCAATTGTGTCCGTTCCCTTTTTTTACTGCCCGAGAGGACCGTTTCAGCGAACGGTGCTCTTACGAGGCCATCTTAACGTGGTCGGCGCTGTTGGCAGCGACCTTCTTCACGCCATTTTTATTCGGGAAGAAGTCCTCCGGAATCTCTCCGATGAGCTTCTCAACTGACTCGCGCTTTACGCGCCAGTCCGAACCAAGCTTGAAGCCATCGATCGTCCCAGCCTTGATCAGGTCGTAGACCTTCGGGCGGTGGATTCGAAGCAGCTTGGCAACTTCCTTTACGGTCAGCAGAAGGGGCTGCGGTACATTCGTCATACACTAGTCCTCTCGTTTAACAACCGAGCCCTACAACACACTGCCCGGTTGACAAGAGGGTTATGGTAGGGGGCTGTTCGAATGTGACTTTTACTTGCTTAAATGCGCTAAGATTGTGAGGTTCCAAGCTTTTAGATCCCTTTAGGGTTCTATGAATGTAAGGCATACTGCCGAAGGGTTTTGTGGGCTTTTGAGCTGTTGCAGGCGTGTTCAGCCGCTCGCTTAAATAACCCCCTGAGATCGCACCCGATATTCTAACGCAATCGTGCCGAAATGACGCGCAGAAGCTACTGTTTCGTACTGCCCCGCTACTTCGAGGGTATCGCCGGTGGGGCTGAGACCCTGATGGGTGGGCTCGCGCGCACGCTCCACGCACGGGGTGACGAAGTCGAGATCGTTGCCACCTGCGCGCGCGACAATCGCACTTGGGAGAACGAGCTGCCCGAAGGTGAGACGCGTATCGACGGTATCAAGGTCACGCGCTTTCCAGTGGACAAGCGAGACCTCGACATCTGGATCCCGATTCAGGTTTCGATCTCGAGTGGAAAGCCCGTCACCGCGGCCCAGCAGCTCTCGTGGATGACTGAGAGTGTCAGCTCTCAGGCCCTCTACTCGTACCTTGTGCAGAACGGGTCACGCTTCGACCTCTCGTTCTTCGGTCCATACCTCTTCGGCACAACATTTTGGGGCTCAATGCTCAACCCGAGCAGGAGCGTACTCATCCCGTGCCTGCACGATGAGTCGTACGCGTACCTCGACGTAATCGCATCGATGTTCCGGCAGGTGCGGGGATGCCTCTTTAACGCTCAGCCGGAGATGTACCTGGCGCGCTCGCTCTACGGGGACGTGCCAGGGGACGTTGTCGGTATGGGTTTTGAGGCTCCGTCACGCGAAGTGGTAGAGGGCCTTGAGCCCTATTTCACAGATGGCGCCCCGTACATCCTGTACCTCGGCCGGAAAGAGACTGGAAAGAACGTACAAGTTCTGATCGATTACTTCATCGCAGCGAAAGAGGAAGGGAGCATTCCAACTGAGGTGAAGCTCGTCATCCTCGGGGGTGGAAGCTTCAGTGACCTGTACCGCAACAACGCGCTAGCGCGTGGAGATATTATCGATCTTCCGCACCTCTCCGAGCGCGAGAAGCAGCGGCTCCTGCGTCACGCACTCTACCTTTGCCAGCCCTCAACGAACGAGTCGTTCTCGATCGTGATAATGGAAGCATGGATGGTTGGGACGCCAGTCGTGGTGCACGGAAAGTGCGCAGTGACCCGCCACCATGTGGTCGAGTCGGGCGGAGGGCTCTACTTCACATCCTCCGGGGACCTCGGGGCGGTAACAGCTTTCTACCTTGAGCGGCCCGAGACTCGCCGCGCGCACGCGGAGGCAGGGCGGCGCTACGTCGAGGCTGAGTACTCATGGGGCGCGACCCTTGAACGCTTCGATCGGGCAGTCGCAAAGCTGATGGGCACGAAACTGATGGGAGCGAATCTTGAGGTTGTGCAGCCATCATGACAGTTGGGCATGATCACAACACAGAGCCCATAAACATCAGCGATAAGAGCCAGGAGCTCTTCACCTACATCCTCCTGATCGTGCTTGTTTTCGCATTCGGCACACTCGGGTACGTAATCATCGAGGACTGGGAAGTCTTCGACGCCTTCTACATGACCACGATAACTCTCGCCACGATTGGCTACGGCGAGACGCACGAGCTTTCGACCGCGGGTCGGGCGTTCACGATCGTGCTCATCTTCTTGGGCGTTGGAATAGGGACAGTTGTAATCGGTGCCGCAACGAAGCTCGTAATCGAGCGGCAGTTCTTGCGGATCTTCAACAGGAGACGAAGGATGGCAGAGAAGATAGAGACACTTTCAGGGCACACCATATTCTGCGGTTTCAGCAGGCTCGGCGGGCTCGCGGCCGAGGAGCTGCGCAAAGCTGGAGCCACGGTAGTCGTAATAGAGACGAACGCCGTGCGCGCAGACGAAGCCGAACGACTCGGTTTCTTCGTGGTGCGAGGGGATGCGACCCTGGATGAGTCCCTCACAAACGCCGGGGTAGCGCGCGCGGCTCGGCTCGTCTCGCTCCTGCCCAGGGACTCAGACAATCTGTACGTTATCCTCATGGCGCGAGAGATAAATCCCTCGTTGTACATCGTCAGCCGCGCTGAAGACGATGTTGGTGAGACGCGCCTGAAACGCGCTGGGGTAGATAAGCTCATATCAACGTACCGGCTGGCGGCGAGAAAGCTCTCGGATGCCCTGGTGCGGCCGTACGTGACTGACTTCTTCGAGGCAGGTGGCGCGGGCAGTGAGGGGTGGCGTATCGAGGAGATCCGCATCCCGCCGACTTCTCCGATCTGTGGACAGTCGCTCAAAGAGCTCTCGCTTCGCCAGAGCACTCACGTCGGGATCGCTGCCGTTATCTCGCCGACGGGCGACCTGGAGGTGAATCCGGGAGGAGCCACAGTCGTAGCCGCAGGAGCGACCCTGATCGCTATTGGATGGAAGAGGGATATAGAGAAACTGGAGCATATGGTGTTGGGCTAACACCGTATGCGTAGGTAGCCTCTTTTGCGCCGGCGCCGGTGCATGTTTCGCTAATTGCGGGTTTGCCATCCTTGCTTGAATCCACGTTTCGGAACCGGAACCGGAACCGTTCCCGTTCCCGTTTTAGGGGTGTCTAAACTCCGCGCACTCACTTTTCTCCTAGTGGCGGGTTGAAGTTCTTTGGAGCCTGCGCTATCACGCCACGAGACTCAGGGGAGGCCCGCGGTACGGCCTGAGACGCTCACTCCGAGCGAGACCCTTCGAACCTGACACGGATAATACCGGCGTAGGGAGAGGATACATGCCATTTGTTCTACCGTTCGTTTGGCGCGTGGCGCGCCTGTTCTCCGCACTGCGATTTGTACCTTCAGGATTGTCTGCCTTCAGCGCCGTTGCGCTACTCTCGGTTTCAGCCGCGCGCTTGGCTAATGCGCAGGAGGTCGATTACTCGCAAGAAGATCCTAAGACCGAACTCTTCATAAATGGAGTGCCGTTCCAGGCGCCGTTAATAGACGTCCCTGAGAGCGCTACCGTCGTTCAAGAGGAGCGCATGATTGAGAAAGGGGAGATTAATTTTCAGTACGAGATCGAGGCGGTCCCGAACCTAATGTACTCGGGCGCCACTTCGCGCCCGCGCTTTCTCCTGATTCGGGGAGTGGGAGAGCTTGAACAGTACGAGGGTGCCCCGAATCCTTCAGTTGCAACGATCGTTGACGACATTGATTTCAGCGGGCTTGGAATTATCGTCCCGATGTTCGATATCGAGCAGGTCGAGGTGCTGCGCGGACCGCAGGGAGTGCGCTTCGGCTCAAGCGCGCTCGCTGGCGCAATCAATGTGCGCTCGCACGACGCAACAGAATTCACGACAGGACGCCTGCAGCTGATGGGAGGCAACGACGACCTGATGTCGGGGGGCTTCGCTGCCGGCGGGGCAGTTCCGGGCAGCGACGGCAAGCTGCAGCTGCGAGTGTCGGCGTTTGCCTCCCACAGCAACGGGTTCCGCCACAACCAGTACTACGATCGATACGACACGAACGACCAGAACGAGTCGATCCTGCGCCTGAAGCTCCGTTACCGGCAGTCGGCGCGCCTCGTGTACGACCTCAATCTCTTCGGCACGCAAGCGAGCAACGGCTTCGATGCCTTCGCGATCGACAACTCGCGCAACACGCAGTCCGATCGGCCGGGGCAGGATGCAACGCAGTCTCGCGCAGGAGCTTTCAAGATTACTGCCCGACCCACCGACAAAACGAAGCTTGAAGCGATAACGACTGCTGGGCGGACTCGCATCAACTACAGCTTTGACGGTGATTGGGGAAACAACCCGTTCTGGGCTCCCTACGATCCGTACGACTACTTCTCCGACTCTAGCCGTGTGCGGCGCATGGTGGCTGAAGAGCTGCGCTGGAGCTCTGACGATCCGCTCTACGAGCACGGCGAGAAGGGGCGCTGGCTCTTGGGCGCCTACT
>CAZZJR010000066.1:0-15486 GCA_964654585.1 uncultured Bdellovibrionales bacterium | reverse complement strand
GTGACGAATCTCTACCGAGAAGCGCTCGATCGAGCTGGCGATGCCTGCCAAGCAGGCCATAAACTCGGCGTGCCTGTCGCGTGAGACGACCTGCGTCGCGACCGTCTCCGGGCGCAGCCCTAGCCGCTTCATGACGTGCTCCTCTACGCGCGGGTCAATGCCTGCGTAGGTACCAACCGCTCCCGAGAGCTTGCCAACCGAGATCGTCTCAATTGCGCTGTCGAGCCGAGTGCGCTGGCGCGCCATCTCAGCGTACCAGCCGGCGAGCTTAATGCCGAAGGTCGTGGGCTCTGCGTGAATGCCGTGAGAGCGGCCGATACACGGAGTGCGCTTAAACTCGAGGGCCCGCGCCTTGAGCGTCTTCATCAGCGCCTCAACACGCTCCCTGAGCTGCTGGCCTGCGCGCCGCATCTGGACTGCAAGGCAGGTGTCAACGACGTCGCTCGAAGTCATCCCCTTGTGGACGAAGCGAGAGAGAGGCCCAACGTGCTCAGCTACGTTGGTCAGGAACGCGATCACATCGTGCTTAACCTCGCGCTCAATCTGGTTCACCCGCTCAGCGGAGAACTTCGCCTTCTCGTTGTAGGCGTCTAGCGCCTCCTTTGGCGCCCTGCCGATCTCAACCATCCCTTCAAGGGCGTAGCGCTCAATATCGAGCCAGATCGAGTAGCGGGCTTCATCTGTCCAGAGGGCCGAGGCCTCGGGGTTTGAGTAACGAGGAATCATGCGTTGACTAATACCTTGGCCGGATGGGGTTCATCAAGCTCAAGTGTCGGCAAACTCTCATAAACATTGCCACAAAGGAGGGTTCGGAGCCCTCCCGAGCGATCAGCACACCGTTTCAGGTAACGGTTCGCGCACTCCAGGGCCAGGTTCGGGGTGTTGCTGTTCTCGCTCAGGTGCCCGAGCACCACGTGGAAGAGCTCCGGGTGCATGATCTCTTCAAGCAGCTGTCCCGCGGCTTCGTTGCACAGGTGCCCGTGAGCCGAGGCGATGCGCTGCTTAAGCTCCCAGGTGTAGCTGCACGACTGGAGCATCTCTAGGTCGTGGTTAGATTCAAGAACGATCGCGTTTGCCCCCCGCACGTGCTCCTGCACCAGGGTTGTAACCCGCCCCAGGTCTGTCAGCATGCAGAGCCGAAAGCCTTCAGCGCGGATAACGTAGCCAACCGGATCGACCGCATCGTGCACGATGCTAAATGGCGTGACCTCGACCGGGCCTACACAGAAATCCTGGCCCGTCTTAAAGATCTCACGCCCGCGCGGCTTCTTGATCCGCTCCATCGTTCGCTCGTTGGCGTAGACCGGCAGCCCGTAGCGGCGGCTGAGCGTTGCAACTCCGTTAATGTGGTCCTGGTGCTCGTGGGTAACGAGGATCGCTTCGAGCGACTCGGGAGCTATCCCCACCGAGCGCAGCCGCTCCTCGGCCTGTTTTCCGGAGAGCCCGCAATCGACGAGGAACCTCTTACCGGCGGCCTCTACAAATGTACAGTTGGCCTTGCTGCCGGATGAGAGGACGGTAAATCGCATCCCCGGATACAACCAGAAAGGGGCGCTTTCTTCAAGGCTCGCGTTGCCCCTTATTGAAGTGATTAGGCGCGGTAGAGCTTCTCGAAGTAGTCACGAACCATGCGCTCAGCGCAGAACTGCTTGCTGCACGAACGGATGCTCTCAACCATCATCCGCTTCCAGCGCTGCTTGTCGTCGTAGTAGGTCGGAATAACCTCTTGCTCGAAGACTTGGTAGAGGTTTAGCGCGTCGAGCCGGTCCTGTTCCTCAACTGAGGCCGGGACGCTCTCGTCTCCGATCGCCCAGCCGTTTTCTCCGTGCTGGCAGGCCTCGGGCCACCACCCATCGAGTATGCTCACGTTGAGCACACCGTTCATGGCGGCTTTCATTCCCGAGGTTCCGCACGCCTCAAGTGGCCGGCGTGGGTTGTTGAGCCACACATCGGCTCCGCGAGTCATGGCAGCGCCGATAACCATGTCGTACCCCGGCAGGTACACGACACTCTCCGGGAACGCCTTCGACATCTTTACCAGGTCCGCGATCACTGAGCGGCCCTGCAGGTCGCGTGGGTGCGCCTTTCCTGAGAAAACCACCGCCAGCTTCTTGCCGTTGAGCAGCTTCTTCACGCGCTCGAGATCCGAGAAGAGCAGGTTCCCGCGCTTGTACCCGGTGGCTCGGCGCGAGAAGCCGACGAGCAACACACTCGGGTCGAGCTTCACGCCGGTGCGCTGCTCAACGAGGTGAAGGAGCGCCTGCTTCTCGGCGCTGTGCGCCGCCCAAACCTTCTCTGGGTCGCTCGGCTCGCTGAGAAGCGACTCAGCGACCCACGTGCGGCGGTGCACCCCGTTGGTGATCGAAAGGATCTCTGAGCAGCGCTGCTCGTGCTTCCACATCTCGCGCGCCGTCTCGCCGTGCAGCTCGGCCACAGCGTTCGCCTTGCGCGAGAGCCTCAAGGCCGCAACGGTCATGTTGAACGGGGTGTTTCCGATGTAGCTCAATTGATCAGTGGTAAAGCCGAGGCTCGCCCCCGTATACAGCAGCGCCTCAAGCGGGTGCTTCTCGTTTCCTGCCGGGATCGGGGTGTGGGTCGTAAAGACCGTGCGGCTGCGCACCTTCTCAATCGCATCCTTGAAGCCTACCCCGCTCTCGACCTCCTCCCTGAGCATCTCTAGCCCGGCGAAGACCGCGTGCCCCTCGTTGAAGTGGTAGGTGCCAACGTCGATTCCGAGCGCCTTGAGCGCCTTGTATCCGCCGACTCCGAGGATAATCTCTTGAGCGAGCCGCTCCTCCGTTCCGCCGCCGTAGAGGAACGCCGTGTAGAGCCGCTCTCCGTTCGTCGGCAGGTTGGTGTCGAGCAGGTACAGAGGGACGTTCCCGAACTTGGTCGTCTTCCACACCTTGCAGCCAATCCGCTGCCCCTTAATCTTTACCGTGACGGTTACGCCCGTGTCTTCCAGGAACGGGTATTCGTGCTCCGGGTAGCAGTCGACAGTCTTCCCGTCGGGTGAGATCACCTGCTCGGTGTAGCCGCGCAGCCACTTGATCCCGACACCGACAACGGGCGCCTTGATGTCGTGGGCAGCTTTCAGCATGTCGCCTGCAAGGATGCCGAGCCCGCCCGAATAGAGCTTAAAAGAGTTCTCTAGCCCGTACTCCATGCAGAAGTAGGCGACAGTTTTCGTTCCGAATGACATACGACCTCTCTCGTTATCGTCCTATCGTTACCTGTTACGCTCGTACACCTCAGAGAGGTGCGCCAATCGCTCGGCGGTTCCCTCCGGGATCTCCTCGAAGCGCCACGACCAGTTGCTCCAATCCGCAGTGCCGGGGTAGTTCATGCGGTGTCCCCGCCCTAGACCCAAGACATCTTGCAGCGGGAAGATGCACACTCGTGCCGGCAGCGACATCGCAAGCCGAATGAACTGCTCCGGCACCTCGCTCGCACGGCAATCGTTGAGCAGCCCACGAACCTTTGCCTTGTTCTTCTCAGGCAGATCTGCGAACCACTCTGCTGTCGGCGCGTTGTCGTGGGTTGCCGTGTACGTAACCGTGTGGTGCGGGGTGTTGACGGGGTGGTGGCGGCTCCTGCTTGAGCCCCGCGGGTCGCCGCTGAAGGCGAACTGAAGCACCCGTGTGCCCATGAGCTTAAGCGTATCGCGAAGCGCATGCACCTCGGGGCTTATCGTTCCAAGGTCCTCAACAAAGAGCGGCAGCGACCCGAGCTCTCGCTCAATCGCCGCGAAGAGCTCAGCCCCGGGCGCCTTCATCCACTTGCCTGCGCTAGCCTCTTTGGCACCACCGGGCACCGCCCAGTACGACTCAAAGGCCCGGAAGTGGTCGACTCGCACGATATCGAACGACTGCTGCAGCTCACGGAAACGCTCGACCCACCAGCTAAACTTCTGGCGACGGAGCGCCCTCCAGTTGTAGAGCGGAGTGCCCCAGAGCTGCCCCTTAGAGTTGAAGATGTCCGGCGGGACTCCAGAGACGAGCAGGCTCTCCCCTGTGCGGCGATCGACTTCAAACAGCTCTGGATGCGCCCACACGTCAGCGCTGTCGTTTGACACGTAGATCGGCACGTCACCGAAAAGGTAGACCCCCTTCTGCGTCGCGTACTCGCGCAGAGCTGCCCACTGGCGGGAAAAGAGGCACTGCAGCGCGAGGTGCGGACGGAGATCATCCTTCGAGAGCGGGCGCTCGAGCGCGCCGGCAAGCTTCGCTGGCTTTAACCGAACAGCGAGCGGCCAGCGCTGACGCGGCGCGGCGAAACGCTCGCGCAGCGCAGCGTACTGAGCGTAGCCGCGTGCCCAGTGGCGCTCCTTCGTGAAGCGCTCGATCGCCGCGTCTGCTCGACGACCAGAAAAGTTGTGAGCCGCTAGACGAAGCAGCGGCGCCTTGAAGCGCTCCATTGACCGGAAATCGACCTTACCAGCCCGCGTAGAGAGCTTCACCGCTGCGAGCTGCTTGCGAAGGTCGCTGCGACTGAGCAGCCCATCAGACACCAGGGAGTCGAGCGAGAGCAGCAGCGGGTTTCCCGCGAAAGCTGAAACGCTTGCGTACGGACAGTGAAACTCGTTTGCTGTCGTGGGCCCCATCGGGAGCACCTGCCAGATACGCTGCTTGGCAGAGCGCAGGAAGTCGACAAACTCAAAAGACGAACGCCCCAGGTCTCCGATCCCATGCCCGCCAGCAAGGGAGCTTGGATGCAGGAGGATGCCGCTGATTCGCTGCTCTAAGACCGGGGTTTCTGCTGGTTTCTTCGCCATAAGCCGTGCGCCGTGGAGCATACTGCAACATCGGGCTAGAGGCTACCCAGACAGGTTTTTGCTGCTACCCGGGAACCCCCGGGGTCCCAGGGCCTTCAGGCCCGGAGTCTTTCGGCGGGGCCTCCTCTGTCTTCGGTGACGGCTTGGCCCGCTCGGTTCGGCCGACGTAGCGCTTCTGCTGGTTGTAGAGCGCCTTGTACTTGCCACCACGCTTCACGAGGAGCTCCTGCGGGCGCCCCTGCTCAACGACCTCACCCTCATCAACAACGATCACCCAGTCGCAGGTGTTTGCCTGCTCGTACTTGTGAGTCACAAAGAATATCGTCGGCCGCTTCTCTAGGTTCACCAGCACGTTGTTGATGTGCGCCATCATCGAGGGCCCCAGTGCTGAGAGCGGCTCATCGAGCAGCAGCATCCCAGACTCAGCCGCCACGGCCTGCGCCAGCGCAATGAGCTGCCGCTGTCCGATAGAGAAGTTCGTGCTCTTCTGGTTACGTCCTGGAATGACGGTGTCGAGCCCTTCAGGCTTGTTCTTGCAGAGCAGCTCCCGAATACCGAGAAGGTCGACAACCTCCTCTGCGCTCATGCCGCGATTGGGCGGACGGTAGCGCTCGATGTTTGCGCGAACCGACACCCCCGCTAGTAACGTGTAATCCTGCGTGAGGTTTCCAGTGAATACCGAGCTCGTTCGGGTGTCGTACGAGCCAACCGAAACCTTGCCAGAGGTCGGCTGCAACCGCCCCGAGATGAGCCCAAGCAGCGATGACTTCCCCTGGCCGTTGTTCCCTACAATTCCGACCACCATCCCCGGCTCGATCTTGAAGTTCGTCTCCTTGAGGGTGTCGCGGTTCGACCCGCGCCGGCGCAGCCGCGCCTTCTCAAAAGACACCGAGCAGGGCTCATCGAGAACCACCTTCTCGCGCCTGTCCCCAAGCGACTCTGCGATATCGAGCGCCGCATGGCGATACGACGCGAGCTTAAGGTCTGTGACCTGGCTGCTAAACAGCGTCCCGATCTCGTTTATGTTCGAGCGCAGCGACCAAATCGAGAGCATCAGCCAGATGCAGGCAGCCGAGCTAAGCTCTCCAGTCATCCACTGCGTCATGAAGAGCACGCACGCTCCGGTCACCGGAACCTCGAGCAGCCGCGCCACCCTCCAGCCATCTCGCTCATTGGCCTGAAACGCGTCCAGGCGGATATTGGCCGCTTCAGCACGTAGCTTGGCAACTTCATCGACAACCTTGTCGTGAGCGTGCGCGAGCTGCAGATTGCTGATCGAAGAATTGGTAGTGAGCGCCCGATCGCCATCTTCGTAAAAGATGTCGATCTCATTTGCGCGCTCCTGCGCCGCAACCTCACGCTCTGAACAACGCGTCGCACTGCGGTAGCGCAGGTATCCGCCCATCGCTACCGGGATAATCCCAAGGCCGCCTCCACTGAGGATAATCGCCCCTGCGGTGACAGAGAGCTCAACCAGCTCTTGGCTTAACTTGATAATTCCGGTCACGAGCTCTTTGTTCGACTTCTCGTGGTGCTCCATCAATCCGATGAGCTCCGAGACATCTTTGCGCTGCCGAACCTCTTCTGGAAGCGAGCCTGAGAGCGCACGAATTGACTTGTAGATCTCCAGATCAACTTCGTTGGCGTGCTTCTCAGCGATGATGTCAGTCCTGGTTTGAGTGCTCTCTGCGAAGTACCAGAAGGCGATGCTGCCAGCGAACCAGCCAAGGGCTGTCGCCACGGTGTTTAGCGGTGCGCCAAAGATCGGATGAGTCTCCGCGTCTCCTACAAGGGCGAGCGTCTGCGAGAATGCAAAGGTTGATGTCGCAGCACACAGCGCCCCGACCGTGGTATACGCGATCCGCTTCGTCCATGTAGCCGGCGAAATCTTCCAGATCTCTTGGACGCTCCGCCAGTAATCGGCCGCGGGCGATCGCTCGTTCACCGTTTTTGCGATGAAGCCAGCTGTCTGCTCCTCGCGCGCGTTGTACTCGGCAAGCTGCGCCTGCGCTTCGCTCACCTCCGGCCGCGGCTTAGCTCGCCTGCCCCGACCGCGAGGCTTCCTCTCGCGCTGCCGCTCGGATGCAGGCTCGTTCATGTCGGCGCGCGCAGGCGCCTCCACACTCGGCATCCGCAAGATATTCATCGACTCAAGTGGAGGGCTCTGCTCCGGCGCAACGCGAGCGTCTTTCCCCTGCGGGCTCGCAGCCTTATTTTCGTTGTTTGGGTTCGGTTTTGCGCCGGGTGACATAGGTTGTCGACAAGGTACCCCCAAGCCAGATCTTGGTAAACAAGGTGCGCCACGCTGCTACTACCGATTGAGACTGATTACGACCTTATGCGGACGCTGTAATCGTCTTTTTTTGGGGAGTCCTTCACGGGCTACCAGTACCGAAGCGCCCTAGGGAAATAGGAGTGAGCCTCCTCTCATTCTCTTGGACGTTTGAGCCGCGGAGCAAAAAAAGGGGGAAAGTCATGACTGACAGGGGTTTTCGACAGGGGTTTTCACCTCACCCAAAACCCAACCCCCTCGCTCTCAAGCACCTGCCCCCCTTCTGTGACTGCCTCGGCCCTGACTGTGTGGCGCCCTGGCACGAGTGCCCAGAGGTAGCGCGGGGAGTTCCCAGGGCGCCTGGCTACCTCTCGGTCATCAACGAACCAGCGCACCTCACGCAGCGGGTAGCCGCTCTCTAGGTCGAAGGGGAAGGCCTCTGAACTGTCAGGTATCCGAGGGTCGCGCGCGATGTGGAGCCCGGGGGTCGGAAGGGTGACTTTGAGGGGCCTCTCGCCTTGAAGCGGCACTGGCTCGCGCACTGCGGGCGGCTCGTCGTGCACGGCGCTACAGCTCTGCTGCGGCGCGCTTCCGGGTACGAAGAGCTCTTCACGGTGTGGGCAGCGCGCTCCGGCAAGCTTCCCGGTAAGCGGGCACACAGAACGGCGCTCAAGCTTCTGGCTGAGAGAGAGCCCTTCAGGTTCCCCTGCGCGCTCAAGCTCCGCGAAGATGCTGCGCAAGAGCAGTGCCGGGCCGCGCGCGCCGCTCACCTCCCTCATCGAGGTGCGGTTCATGTTACCTAGCCAGACCCCGACTGTGTAGCGAGCGGAGAACCCGATCGCCCAGGCATCTCGGTAGTCGGTCGAGGTTCCGGTCTTGACGGCGGTCTGAACGGGGAGCCGAAGCAGGCCACCTGAGCCGAATTCACGCCGCCGCGCCTCTGGATCTGATAAGATATCAGCTACAATGCTCGCGACCTCGGGCGTCGTGAGTGCGCGTTTCTCTCCCGGCCTGCGTGCCTGATCGGCCGTGTCGTCACGCGCCACGACCAGCTCTCGCAACACCCCACGGTTTGCGAACGCGGTGTAGGCGCGCACAAGCTCGTACAGCGTGACTTCACCGTTTCCGAGCGCCAATCCCTCGCCGTAAAAGCTGGCAGGCTGGCGCAGGCTGTCGAAGCCCGCCCTCTTCAGGAAAGCAAGGAATTCCTGCTTCCCCACAAACTGCACCGTCTTGACAGCAGGCACGTTGAGCGAGTTTCCGAGCGCCTCGCGCAGCGACAGCTCTCCGTAGTACACACGCGAGTAGTTGCGGAAGTTGTGGAGCCCAGCACCAACAGCCTCCGAGAGCGGCGCATCGTCGATCACCGTCGCCGCCGTCCAACCGCGCTCAAGCGCCAAGGCATACAGGAGCGGCTTGAGCGTCGAGCCCGGCTGCCGAGCCGTCAGCACCCCGTCGAAGTGGCTCCCCACGTCATCACCGAGGCCACCAGCGTTCGCCCAAGCAAGCACCTCTGCCGAGCGGTTCTCAACCACGAGCACTGCCCCGTCTGTTACGTTATCTGCCGCCAGCGCGCGCACACGGGTGTCGAGCAGCTTCTGCACATGCCCCTGAATCGCTGAATCGAGAGTAGATGCAACGCGCCCCTCGCCCTCTTCTGCGCTCTTCTGAGTTTGCAGGAAGCGAACGAAGTGGTCCGCCCGCACCGGGAGCCTCGCCCTCTGTAGCTCAAGCCGGCTGAAATCGAGCGAAGCTCGTGCGTCAGGGGAGAGCGCGCCGACGCTAAGGAGCCTATCAGCGAGCCGCTCTGAGCCAGGCGCCGCAGCGCGGCTGTCGTGGTACAGGTCGAGGCGCTGCGGAGAGCGCACGAGCACAGCCAGCGTCAGGGCCTCTTCCTGGCTTAAGGTCTCAAGGTCGCGGTTAAAGTAGAAGCGCGCCGCCTGCACGACTCCGCGACGGCGCGCCGCGTACGGCACCTGGTTCAGGTAGAACTCCAGTATCTCGCTCTTCGAGAATCGTCTCTCTAGCAGCTGCGCCTCGATCCCCTCGACCAGGCGCGACCAGACGGTTCTCGGTCGTGGATGAAGCATCCGAACAACCTGCTCGGTTATGGTGCTTGCGCCGCGCACGACGCGCCCGGCCGTAAGGTTCTGCCACAGCGCGTGGCAACGCCCGAGCCAGTCGACCCCTGAGTGCGAGAAGAAGCGCGCATCCTCAGCTTCGATGAACGCCGTTGCTAGGAACGGCGGAAACGCCTTGAGCGGGCGCTGGTCGCTCACGTTCCACTCCGACGCAAAGGTGTACGAGAGCGGAGCCCCGAGCCTGTCGAGCACCTGAAGCTTCGGCACCGCAGCGCCTCCCGGCGGAACCAAGCGCTCGGGCAGCGGCTCAAGAGAGAGCCACAACCCGGCGGCGAGAACTCCGGCGCCTGCTGCGCCGAGAAGCGCCGCCCGACGCAGTAGCTTAGAAATCACTGGCCCCCTGCTCCAGCCGACACGACGAGCCGATCGCCCGCAGAGAGCCCGAAGCTGTCGGGGTCATACATCTCTTCAGCCCGAGCTGGAAGCGCCACGAACTCGCCTGGGGCTATGGCCTGCGCCGTGTAGCTCAGGTGGTAGTTCCCTGCCGGCAGATACGACGAGTAGAAGCGCGCCGCGCTGTTGCGCAGCTCCTTGTGGTAGAAGCTCCAGAAGGTATCTCCGTAGTCGATCCAATCGCTCGCCGTGAACCAGAACGAGCCGCCACTCCCCACGAAGGCGCCAGCAGCCGCGTCTCGTTGCGATGATGTCGCTAGGTCGCGATTGACCGGCTCAAGCCCGCCCGGAACCGGATCGTCTACCACCACGAAGTTCTTCGGGCCGCTCAGCCGCAGGAAGAGGTCGACCTTTACCACCTCGCCCTGCTCAAGCGCCACCGGCGCTGTCAGCAGCTTCCACTCAGCACCTCGCCGCACGCTGTACTCGCGACGGAGCTCCATGCCAGCAATCGTGGGCTGCGTTGGAAGCCCCTTCGGCGCGTACGAAAGCCTGGTCGAGTAGTAGTAGCGTCCTGTGCCCTGCGGCGTGACGGCCAGCTCCTCGCTCTTTCCGGCATCGGTGGTCCGAAGCGGGCGAGAAAGCTCAGCAGCCTCGGATCGCACACTCTGGAAGGAGGCTGTGCCGATCGTCTCGCCGCCGACAGAGGCGCTCAGGCTTAGCTTCGGCTCACTCGCTTCGTACAGCCGCGCGTACTGGGCAAGAGCCGAGGTGCAGAAGAGGTTCTCTTGTGTGTTCTCCCAACGGTCCTTTCTCTTGCGCTCAAGGGTGATGCCGCGCACGATCTTCGGAAGCTGCGGCTCAACCAGCCGCTTTCCCTCTGCCGACTTCGCCGCGTACGTCAGGTAGCTAGAGAGCACTGCGCACTGCGTTCGCATCGCAGAGTCGAGCATGTACCCCGAGCCTGTGTCTACTCGCTCAACAAAAGCGAGCTTTCCGCTGCTCTCCCGGCCCGCGGCCGCGATGCTTGAGTACACCTCCTTGAGCTTCGCATCCGGAAGCCCGAGCGAGACCGATGCGTCGAGGAACGCAGCGCGCCCAAAGATGCTCATCTCTTTGAGGGCCGGCTTCACGCGCTGCAGATCAGCAGCCTTTGCCATGCCGCGGCGCGCCAGCGCAGCCAACACCACCGCGCGCACGCTGGAGCGCATCTCAGCCGAGCTGCGAGCCGCGCTTGAGTCGTTCCTGAGCACCCCTTCAAGGTACTGCAGCAGCTTCGCTTCTGGCTCAGCCGGTACGAGCAGCCCACCATCCTTCATCCAGGTCAGGGCCAGCGCCGTGTAGGCGCTCAGGTACAGATCAACACGCTCGTCGTCAGCCGAGTAGTAGCACATTCCGCCACTCGGGGCCTGGTGAGTGGCCATATCGTTTAGCACCGTCTGCGCCGTCTCTCGCGCACCGTCCCACACCACTCCCTTGCTTAGGTATCCCCGCAGCGAGAGGTAGTTGAGCGCCATGACACCCTTCGAGAGCTTCTGCTCCCAGCAGTCGTACGGATAGTCGCGCATGTACTCAAACGCGCCGTCGAGCGCGCCGAGCACTGACGGAGAGAGGACAACGCCTACGGAACCCATGTCGGTGCGCATCTCTGCCGGGAACGAGATCGGCTGCGTTACGGCCGCGCCATCAGAGCTGCCAAAAGTGGCGGAGGTTGTCACCTGCGCCGATGGAAGCACCGCCACCTTCGCTGTGAGGCCATCCTCGCCCAGCAGGTCGCTCGCCGTTGCTACCAGCGTGCCCTCGCCAACCGCCTTCGCACTGAGCGCGAGCGTGACCGGCACGCGCTTGAAAGGCTCGGCCTTGACCGTTGCGCTCTTCGTTTCTCCTGCGAGCGCTCCAGCTTCAGAGCGCACCGTGACCGCGATGTCACGCACAGCATCGGTGCGGTTCATCACGGTGAAGAGAGCTGAGAAGGTGTCACCCTGGCGCACAATGTTAGGCAGCGCCGCACGCAGCTCTGTATTCTTGTTGACCCCGAAAGCCCCCTCGCCGAGCCCCATCTGGTCGCTCTTCGTGAACGCCATCGCGAACACCTTCCAGCCCGTTAGGTTGTCGGGCGCATCGAAGGTAAACGACGCGCTGCCATCGGGGCTCGCTGGAAGCGCTGGGTTCCAGTACCCAACGTACTTCTGCAGCGATCGCATGTCGAGCTTCCCGCCGCCGTCTCCGCCGGGGCTCGCTCCCTTCTTCTCAAACTTCTGGCGCCCGATCAGAAACCGCAGCAGATTGAAGTTCTCAACGTCAAGGCCATCCATAGTGTAGAAGCCTTTGTACGGGTCAAAGTTCGCCCGTCCCGCCGAGAGCAGGTCGAAGACCGCCTCGTCGAGCACCGTGACCGCGAACTGCACTTGAGCCTTCTCTGTGCCCTTCCCGCGGGCAGCAAGATCCACCCTCACCTTCTCGCGTGGCTTGTAGGTCGGGGCGCTAGGCTTCACCTCGACGGTAAGCTGCTTGGCAGCATCAGTGACATCAACTGCGACGTACCCCATGCGGAAGGTTGGCTTCCCGAGATCCACCTGGCCCTCGATCGGCTTGTCGACGCGCGGCGAAGTGAGGACAGCCGAGAAGAAGAAGCCCGGGATGTGGTCGGGGGTAACCGGGACCTCAACTACCTCAACGCCGTCAGTCAGCTCCTTGGTCCACGAAGAGATGATTCCGTAGCGCTCCGTCGTAAAGAGGGCGCGCGCTGAAGGGAACGGGTTCTTGACGACGAAACGAGCGACATCACCAACTTTGTAGCTGGCCTTCTCTGCGCTTACAGAGAGCGCGGTCGACGATCCGTTGTCCCACGCAACGAAGCCACGTCCGGCCGCCCAGAGCGAGATCTCGCTCTTGTGTTCGCGGCCGCGCGCATCTTTAACGCTCGCCGTCACACGGTAGTCGCCCGCAACCGGCGGCGTAAAGCGGCACGGCACCGGAAGAGCCCCAGAGACGAGCGAACACTCCGCAACCGACACCCAGGTCGACTCTACCTTCGGCAGGTAGGCGTTGCCGGCGCTCTTGACCCGCGAAACCTTCGTCTCTTTGCGCTCAACCACGACCCGCAGCGCAGTTCCAGCCGCAGCCGCCCTGTCGGGACCGATCACGAGCGCCTCTACCTGTTCCTCTTTTCCAGCCTGGAGGTACCAGCCGTTGAAGGCGAGCCCCGCAAATCTCTCCGCTTCGACGTACGGCGCTTTGGCCACCGTTGCAACAGACTTGCCCCTGTCGTCCTTGACCGCGCTCTCTACGCGCAGCACACCGTAGGGGACGTCTGCCTCAGGAATCGCGATACTGAGCTCGTTGTCGCCCGCGGCGTTGAGGCTCACGACTTCGCTGAACACCTCCCTGCTGCGCTCCTCAAAGCCGAAGTCGAAGCGCGAGAGGTTCGGGTCAGCCGCCACGAGGCGCGTTGCCTCGACGGTGGCACTCACCCGAACCGGAGCGTCAGCGTAGGGGCCGCCGGCGTGCAGGCGCGCTTCCGTGATGAGCTTCGCTGCGTCGCCATCTTTGTACAGCGCGCGGTCGAGCCGTGAGGAGACCTTGAAGGGCGCTGGGGTGAAGTCGCTGATCAGGACCCTGAGCGGCGAGAGCTCAACCTTCGAGAACTGCGGCTTGAGGGTGAAGGTGTACCAGCCAACAGCAGAAGAGGGAGCTGTGCGCATCTCTCCGTGGAAGCCGCCAAATTCAGAGAGCTGTACCCCCGGAACAGTGTACACTACCTGCCCGAGCGGGTCGCTCACCTCGAGTGTGTACTCCCCGCGTGGGGCGCTCGTGAGGGTCTTGTCGTCCTGGTTTCTCACCCAGAGAGAGAACTGCACAGAGTCGCCAGCTTTGTAGAGCCCCTGAGCTGTTGTGCCCCAAGCTCGCAGGTGGCCGTACTTCTCTGATGTGCTGGGCCAGATCCCCTCTCCGTATACCTCGAACTCGTAGCCGATCGGCACGAGCGCAATGTCCTCACCCTGCTCAACTCGGAACATGAGCCGCGGCTTGTTGCGCTCCCAGACATTAGCGAGCGTTCGCTGCGGGTCGATCGACTCGCTCCCTGGAAGCAGCGAAACCCCGTTGACGCCAGTCTCGCCCGCGGCGAGAACCTTTGGCGTAGCTGAGAGTGTCGAGAGCGTGTCTTCAACGATGCTGACTTTTGCGCCCTGTATCGGCAGGCCGGTTGCGAGCGAGGTCACCCACACAAGCGAGCTGAAATGCCCGAGCTTTGCGTGCACCGCGAACGGAGTGACCTGCGAGAAGAACACTCGCGGCTCCTCTGAGGTCTTGGGCACCGTGCTCATCGTGCCCTGCACGAGACCAGATCTGCCCCCGAGCAGCTCTCGAACACCGATCGGGTACGCGTACGCGATGTCCTGAACATCGTAGGGCTTGTAGCTCTTTGAGAGGTTGTCATGAGCCACCCCACCGACGATGGTGCGGTAGGAGAGATCGACAGCAGAGACGTTGTTGACCACTATCGGAAGCTCGGTATCGACCTCCTTCTCCAGTACAGACACCTCGTGGTCGAGCACCATGCGCGGCAGGCGGTGGTCTGTTGCGAAGGCGAGAGTCACCTCCTTCGGCAGTGTGCGCCCGAACATGTCTCGCACTCCGTCTGCCTTGGCTTGCACGGTGTAGGACGAGATCGCGCGCAATCCGTACGGCAGCGGAACTGGGTAGCGCATCCCTTTTGAATTCACTACCCCCTCGCTCACCTCCGGCGCGTACTCTCTCCACAGCTCAGCGAGTGCCGCAGCATCCTTCGTGAGCGCGGGGGTGACTTCGACGCCCGTTGCAAGCCCATCAGCCACGACCGGCACAGAGAACTGGAGCGCTATCCGATTGAGTGGGTCGCACCTCTCGCGCTTCTTGCTCCCTGCAGGCTCGCCAACTGGTATGAAGACCTCATCGCCCTTGAGCGACACGCAGCCAATCCCGAGCAGCTCAAAGGCCGGAAATGTGTGGAGGCTGAGGAATTCCCGATCTTTTTCGAGCGCTAGCTCGCCGACCGAGGCGCGCAAGCCCTTGGTGAGAAGCAGCTTGTAGCTTGTGTCTGGGGCGAGCGGTTCGGCTGGAGTGGCGAGCCACTCCTTACCGCTTTCAGCGCTGGCCGCTGCGCTCGCTCCCGCTGGGGGCTGCGGCTTCACCAGCTTCGCCCTGGTGCGCTTTCCGTCAGCAGCCTGGAACACGAGGTGCTCAGAGAGATCGCTTTCGGCAACCGGAAGGCTTGGGTTTACGGTGACAACTGGCTCAGTGGGGCTCTTCCAGGCCGTAATCCACGGCCAAAGCAATCCAGGCAGCTCGGTGGTGAAGCTCGTTTCGACCGGCCGCTTGAGTGCCTCGCGCACCGTGGTGTCAAACTGCGGCTTCACCGTTACCTTGTAGCGCGTAGCTGCGGCCATCTTTCCGCCACTCGGAAGGAAGCACGAAAGCGTCGATGTGTCGGTCCAGCGCCACTGACACGGCAAGCTCGGCGAAATGGTCACCCCGATCTCGCTCGCCGTTCGATCCATGCGCCCAAGCGGAACGGCAGCGCGGCTGAACTGAATGACTACTGTATTCGTGTCTTCGTTTATTCCTTCCCCTTCGGGAGTTACCCGGAGCACCTCAAGCGGAAGCTGGGCTGATGGGTCGGCTGCGAAGGTGTTTGAAGAGGCGCAGAGAACCAGGAAGGCGGCGACGAGGAGGCGTCTAAGTAACATATATGTGGCAGAGGGAGGCGGTAGGCATCACGTCCGAGGGAGCGACTGCTTTCCTCGTTACAACGGGGGGTATTAGTGCATGAACGGAGAGGGAACAAAAGGGACGCTCATCGTGAGATCGAGTCGGCCAAAAGCGAGGACAGGGATTGTGTAAGCCCTTGTTTTAACCCACTGGCCACTTGAACCCTGTTTACGGATAAAGACTCTTTAAGGGGGTCTAGCTACCAGGTGGGGGGT
>CAZZJR010000065.1:0-15840 GCA_964654585.1 uncultured Bdellovibrionales bacterium | reverse complement strand
CCGCCGCCCGTCCAGCCGGTGTTGACGAGCCAGACGTTCGCTTCATGTTCACGCATGCGCTTGGCGAGCAGCTCTGCGTACTTCGCCGGGTGCCATACGAGGAACGGCCCGCCGAAGCAGGGCGAGAATGTTGCGGTAGGCTCTGTCACACCGACCTCGGTGCCAGCGACCTTTGCCGTGTAGCCGCTGATGAAGTGGTACATGGCGTGAGCCGTCGAAAGCTTGCTTACTGGAGGGAGGACTCCGAACGCATCGCAGGTGAGGAAGATGATGTCGGATGGGTGACCCGCCACACAGGGGATCTTCGCGTTGCGGATGAACTCGATTGGGTAGGCCCCACGAGTGTTTTCGGTGATCGACTTGTCGTGAAACTGAACCTCGCGCTTCTCGTCGTCGAGCACAACGTTTTCCAGCACCGCGCCGAAGCGAAGCGCCTGGAAGATGTCAGGCTCCGATTCAGGGGTGAGATCGATAGCCTTGGCGTAGCACCCGCCTTCGATGTTGAAGATGCCGCTGTCTGACCAGCAGTGCTCGTCGTCACCGATCAGCATCCGCTTGGGATCTGCTGAGAGCGTCGTCTTGCCGGTGCCTGAGAGGCCAAAAAGAACGCTTGAGCGAGCAGATGACTTATCTGCTGTGGCAGAGCAGTGCATCGAGAGGATGCCCCGTTTCGGCATGAGGTAATTCATGACAGTGAAGACGCCCTTCTTCATCTCGCCAGCATACTCAGTGCCGAGAATTACTAGCTCGCCCTTCTCGAAACTGAGGTCGATGCTCGTCTTCGAGGTCATGCCTGGGGTGTGACGATTAGCGGGAAACTGTCCTGCGTTGATGATGACGAAATCCGGCTTGCCGAATGACTCAAGCTGCTCGTGTGTTGGACGGATGAGCATCGTGTGCATGAACAGTGCGTGGTACGGACGGGAACATATGACACGAACCTTGATCTGGGTGGCGGGATCCCAGCCTGCAAACCCGTCGAAACAGTAGAGGTGGTCACGAGTGTTGAGGTAGTCGACGGCCCGCTCTCGGTTGATGTCAAACACGTTGGGTTCAAGGGCGACGTTGACTGCGCCCCACCAAATATCGGGGGCCGAGGGGTCGGTTTTGACGATTCGCTTGTCTTTTGGCGACCTGCCAGTTTTGGCGCCTGAGTAAGCTACCAGCGCACCTGAAGAAGCAATTCGGGTCCCTGGCTCGTTCAGGATCGCCTCTTCGTAGAGCCGGCACGGTGCGAGGTTCCGATGGATCTTCTTGACCGTGATGCCGTGCTCTTCGAGGGAGAAAGGTGCCATGCGTGCTCCGGGGGTAGGGTACCGATAACCCAACAGGTTACCATGACTTAGCTCTAACTTTCAAAGAAGGAGTGGTAAGTGTCTGCAAAACAGTGGATTGCTAAGGCCTTCCCCGCTGCAAGCAACCGACTTCCCTCCCTCAAGCAATGGTCTGCCCCCTGGCACCGTGGCAGCGGGACGACCCAGCGCAGGAGAGCGGGCGCGCTTGGTCACAGAAGCGCAGGGTCAGTATCGCACTAAAAACGACCGAGCCTGGCAGTTCGGGCCCCCAAGTGTTCCGTCACGTATCTGAAAAGCGGGCTTTTCGGCTGCCCTAACTCTTCTTTAGGATGGCGCCTGTGGTAGGTTCCGCTACTGATTCTTTCTCGGCTGTATGGAGACACATCATCGTTCGAGGGCCGCTGCCGTACCCGCCAGCGCTTCGGAGGCCCTCAAAAGCATCCCCGAAAACCGCAGTGATCTCTCCTGGAGCGGTCTCTGGGCCAGGCTGTCCCGACACGCCGACGGCTCGCCGCGCGTGGCTCTTGAGAGAGCAGAGCAGATGGTCATGGAGCTTCGCAGCTGTGACCTCGCTGGGGAGGATCAGAAGCGTGCTGAGACCCTGAGAGACACGCTGAGCCGATTCTGCGATGACCTATCTCTTTTCGACGTGGTGCAGAGAATCCCGCCGCTCTCTGGTGACGAAGAACGTCAAGTGCTCGACGAATGGTTTTCATTCCGGTGCTCTGCTCATTCCTGGGGCGATCTCATTAAAGTCATTCGCGCCACTGAGAGGTCGCCGCTGGTAGCTCCCTTAGTTGCCCAAGAGATCTCCTCAGAGCGTGACAGGTACCTCGCCGACCTGCGTGATTCAGATGAGCCGCGGAACCTCATGTGTGCCACGCGCGTAGTTCGCTTCTTGAGTGGGGCATCGCCGCTTTTGTCGGGAGACAAGTTGCACGTTCTTCCCGCTCTTGGGGCAGCTCTGTGCGGTGGATCGACCGAACGGACAAGAGAGTACATCACCTGCCTCCTCGCATACGTCATGTCTCCGGGGCTATCGATAGAGCACGGACTCACTGCTGCGTTACAGTCGGCTCATGTGCTCCCTGAGCGGATCGATGTTGCCGCTCAAGCCGGCCTCTTGCAGCTTGGAGATTTGCTCGGCCGAGCGATAGCGACTCTGCCGAGCAGAGCCGTGGTGCCGCTTCTCGACTTGCCTGAGGCAATCCTTATCGGCATCTCTCCGGCGATCATATCAAGGCTGCACGATGATGTGAGCAATCCCGAGAGCCACAAGACACTGTGTGCTCTCCTCGCGCGACTCCCTGGCAGCTTTGCAAAGCTGGACCCCTCCCTACGGGCGCAAATGGCGGAACCGCTCAGCAACCAGGCGCTGAGATTCCTTCCGCTGCTCGACCCGTCGACTGACGCGGCCTTGATTCGACAGCTTGCCCCGTGGGCCGTCCAAGGGGACTGGTTCAGACGGGAAGCTCAAATCCTCTGGGATATCCTCTCGTCAAAGCTCCACACTGACTATTACCCTATCCAGGTGCAGCTCGTCCGCAACATCCTCGAATCGTCCGAGGCGACTGACTCCTTCTGTGGCTGGTGCCATTCCCAGGCCGGGTTTCACTGTTTTGCAGAGCGGTTTAAGTCGGTGGGCGCATTGGTCGGTGATTTCTTAAGGGCGCGCAAAGACTTTGGCGAGGGAGCCGTTGCTGAAAGCGAGTGCCTGCGGGCTCTAAGCGTCGTATCCTCCTTGGGTCCTTCAGCAAAAGGGTTGATACCGCAGGTAGCCGGTCTAATGGGAATTGCGGTGGTAGACCTGCCGTATTTCGGGCCCAAGGTGCTTCCCTTTAGCCTGAAAGGAGACCCATCCCCGCGGGTCATTGCCGCGTGTCGACACCTCCTCAAGGTGCTCAGCCCGCTCTGTCGGCCTGATTTCGTCGCGGCGCTCGAGCGGCACGGCGTTTAAGAACAGCGGCGTCTTGCTTGTCGACACAGCTTCGCGTCAGCTGCTGCAGAGCCTGGTCATGTCATGGGCGTCGAGGCTCACGGGGCAAGTGATCACGTGGCGAAAAAATCGGAGTCCTAAGATGCGAGCAAAGTGCTAGGCTCACGCCTGGTAGCGAGTGGAGGCGCTCCACGTGCATGTTCAAAGATTGGGACCCATTGCGACAGAGCCGAAATTCAGAGGCTCCGCTCGATCCGTATGATCTCTCTGACCTGCGTCATCCAGATCGGGCGCTGCCAGAGATGGCGCAGCGCGTTCTCCATGAGACCTACCTAACCTGGGCGCGTACTGGCACCAAAGGAGAGAACGCCTTGCTGCGCGGCAGGGGCAACTTTACCTTCGACGACGTGAAGCTTTTTGCAGCGATGGAAGCGCAGCTTGCTCTTGAGGTGGGAGACGCGTTTCAGTGTGGCGGGCTAGTGCTGGATGCCCCGAACGTCCATGTGAGGTTTCTGCACCCGCTGGTCGCGGTTTCGCAAGAGAGACGAGAGCGCCACATCTACGTTGAGATTCTTACGGATGCTTCGGAGTCAGTGCTGGCGTTTGATCGGACGGCACAGGCTTTTCGCGCTGGGCCAGTCGCCCTGCACGCCTACTGTCCTGACGACTCCAAGCCAGGAGAGCTGGTCAAGCGCGCGCTTGTTTCGAGATCGGCTTTTTGCGAGGGGCTTAGTTCGATCGGGGAAGACCTTGTTGCGAAGCGTACAGGACACTTTGGAGCAAGCTGGGCTTGGCGTTGGGCTTTGTCCGACGCATGCGACGGAGTCAAGAAGCTGCTCCGAGCAAACACGGAGAAGAAGCCGCGCGAGTCTGCGGACGGCTCGCCGCAGCGAATCTTCTGCCAGAAGCTCCGGTTCGCCCGCACAGGGGACGATACTGCCCGAATTGATGCGCAGCTCAATGACATACAATGTGCTGTGCTGCTCGACTACGATTCTCGCTGGCAACACCCCAACATCTTTACGAGCCTTGCGTCACCCGAAGCCAGTGGCTGATCCATTGCCGGGGCAGCAGGTACACCTACCGGGAGCTGCGTTCAAGTGTCCGCGGAGCAGTCACGGCTGATGCGGGCTGGGCACCAAAAGGGTATTTTTGAACAGGCGCAGAGAGGCTAACCTCGGCTCTGGGGCCCCGGTGAGCGGTCAAGGCTCAGGCTGGGGGCGCTAGCCAGAAAATCTGCGGAAACGTTTCCCCATGCCGAAAGAGAAAAAAGCTCCTCGCAAACCTATAGGTGCATCGCCTGGCACGGTTGCCTACGTGGGCCGTGAGCGGAGCGGACCTGTTACGATCACCAGGATGCGGTACGACCCGGCTGGGTACGAAGATCTCCAGGTGGTGAAGCCGACAGAGTGTGTTCCCGACCCGAATCCTCAGGGAGTCACCTGGTACACCGTAGACGGCGTTCACGATGTTGAGGTGCTGCGCGTTCTCGGAGAAAACTTTAAGCTCCATCCGCTCGTAGTCGAAGACCTTGCAAACACTTCGCAGCGCCCCAAGCTGGAGCAATTCGATGACTACATCTTCATCGCGCTGAAGATGATCACGTACAACGCCTCACGAAAAGGCGTCGATGCCGAGCACTCAAGCATTATTTTGGGGAAGGGCTGGGTCCTGTCATTCCTTGAGGATGCAGGGGACGTATTCGAGCCTGTCCGAGCGAGAATTCGTTCCGGTAAGGGACGGATCCGAAGGCTTGGTTCCGATTACCTTGCATACGCGCTGGTCGACGCAGTCGTCGACTGCTACTTCCAGGTGCTGGAGCAGGTGGGAGAAGACATTGAGCGTGTTGAGCAGGAAGTTGTTAGCGATGCGAGACCATCTACGCTCAAAGCAGTGCACCACCTAAAGCGGGAGCTGATATTCTTGAGACGGTCTGTCTGGCCAATGCGTGAGATCGCAAATTCCCTCATCAGAGACGAGTCTCCGCTCGTGACACACGAGACTCGGATCTTCCTCCGAGATCTCTACGACCACACGATTCACACAATCGATACGATTGAGACGCAGCGCGACATCGTCTCGGGCATGCTCGACGTCTACCTATCGAGCGTTAGCAACAAGATGAACCAGGTGATGAAACTCTTGACGGTCATGTCGAGCATCTTTATTCCGCTCACGTTCGTAGCAGGCATCTACGGAATGAACTTCGAGTACATGCCCGAGCTTCACTGGATCTGGGGGTACCCAGTGGTGTTGGCCGCGATGCTCTCGTTAGCTATCTCCCTGACGGTATTCTTCCGTCGAAAGCACTGGATTTAGCTTCGAAGGAGTTCCCTAGATAGGCTCGCTTTACTATGCTGGAGGAGTGCGTACCCCCGCTGGAATCGGCTTTGGTGGGGTTTGTTCTCGGTTGACCATGAAGATTCCTGACCTCTCCCACCGCGCTCGTAAGACTCCCCCCTCGCCGATCCGCCGCCTGGCCGGGCTTGCAAACGATGCGGTGAAGCGAGGCCTCAAAGTGCACCGGCTCAACATCGGGCAGCCCGATGTGCCGTCGCCGCGGGAGTTCCTCGACGGGGTCGCCGCCTATCACGAGAAAGTCGTGGCGTACGAGGCATCTCAGGGCAGCCAGCACCTGCTTGAGTCATGGAGCCGCAGCATCAATGCGGATTACGAGATTGGAATCACCCCTGATCAGATGCTCATCACCGTTGGAGCGAGCGAAGCACTCATCTTCGCGTTCATGGTTTGCTGCGACCCAGGCGACGAGATCCTTATATTCGACCCGACGTACGCCAACTACATAGGCTTCTCAGCGATTTCGGGCGTACGGCTGGTGCCCTTGCCGTGCGCTCTGGAGGAGAACTTTGCGCTTCCTACGCGAGAGCAGATTGAGCCGTACATCTCGCCGTACACGCGAGCAGTGCTGCTCTGCAATCCGAACAATCCAACCGGCACGGTCGCAACGGATGCCGAGCTCCGCATGCTGATAGAGCTTGTTCGCGACCGAGACCTTTTCCTGATCGTCGATGAGACGTACCGAGAGTTCGTCTACGATGGGCTGAAGCCTCGCTGCATCTTCGAGCTTGCCCCGCAGGATCCTCGCATCATCGTTGTAGACAGCCTCTCTAAGCGTTTCAGCCTGTGCGGCGCTCGGGTTGGCTGCATGATGACCTGGCACCGGGAGGTTCGGCAGGCTGCGTTTCACATCGCACAGGCCCGCCTGGCAGCGCCGAGTATCGACCAGCTGGCAGCAGCGGAGATGCTCGACAAGATTAGCTCTGGATACCTTCGGGCTGCCCACGAGGAGTACCGCTCCAGGCGGGATGTGGCCGTCGCTGCCCTCTCCCGCATCCCAGGGGTGCGTTCGTACGCGCCCCAGGGAGGTTTCTACGTGCTAGCCCAGTTGCCGGTCGACGATGCTGAGAGCTTCGCATCATTCATGCTTACGGATTTCGACCATGAGGGCGCAACCACGTTTGTCGCGCCAGCAGCTGGTTTCTACATGCGACCAAATGTCGGGAAGAGCACTATACGAATTGCGTTCGTCTTGAACCGGGACGATACTGAAGCGGCGATTAAGGTACTAGGAGAGGGCATTAAAGCCTACCAAGCGAGGGCCTAGTCGCCGCCAAACAGAGGGGCCGCATGAAGGGAATTCTCACTCGTATCGTTGCTGCGTTGCTTATCACAGCCGCACAGCCGCTCCTTGCCTCTGCGCAGCCGGAAGAGCCGTACGATCCGATTGAGGACTTTAACCGCGGTATCTTCTGGTTCAACGACCACCTCGACGAGTACGTTTTGGTGCCAGTTGCAGAGGGATACCGCGACGTCCTGCCCGATGAAGTTCGTACAGGAATCGGAAACTTCTTCCTAAACTTGCGCTACCCTTCGTACCTGTTTAGCGACATTTGCCAGGGAAAATTTGAGCAGGCGCTCGACCACACGGGCCGATTCCTCATCAACTCAACCATCGGCATTGCAGGCTTTATCGACTTCGCAAAAGACATGGGACTCCCGGACCACGAAGAGGATTTCGGCATTACGTTGGCGTACCACGGTGTCCCAGCAGGTCCCTACCTCATGCTGCCCATCCTTGGGCCATCAAACGTTCGGGACGGAGTAGGTCGAGTGGTAGACGCATTCCTCGATCCGATTGGCTGGATCGGCTACACCAACCTCTCATCCAGCACCAAGCTCGCGATCGCTGGCGGCACTTTAGGCCTAAAGCTCATCCACACTCGTTCAGGATTGCTGCAGGCGGTCGAAACTGCCAAAGAGAGCTCGCTCGACTACTACGGCTTCATGCAGGGAGCCTACTACCAGCACAGGTACGGCCTAATGACCGATGGTGCTGAGACTGATGAGTACGATTCGCTGAGTGGTGAGGGCGATGATCTCTACGCGCCGAGCGAATCCGATGTTGAGCGGCTCGATGAGGCGCTGACTGAGAAAGAGGCTGTAAAAGAGGCAGGCAAGGGGGCGCAATGAGCGTTGAGATAACGGGCCGGTACCTCGGCTCGAAAAAAATCGAGCTAACGCACGAGCAGTCAGGATCGAAGTTCGTCACCGAGGCACCCAAAGATAACGGGGGTGAGGGAATGAGTTTCTCCCCGACAGATCTTGTGGCAGCGGCCTTCGGTTCGTGTGTCTTAACGACGATCGCGATTGTGGCCGAGCGCGCTGGCGTGAACGTCGATGGCATGCACATGCGGGTTGAGAAGCACATGCAGCAAGAGCCGCGACGTATCGGAAACATCCCCCTGACGGTGCATCTTCCGAAGTCCCTGGGCGACACTGAGAGGCGCAAGCTCGAGTCAGCCGGCAGGGCCTGCCCGGTGCACAAGTCGTTGCATCCAGAGGTTCAGGCGGCGATTGAATTTATCTATGACGTTTAGAGGGTGCCTCTAGTAGCCGAGAGACACGCTCTCGACCTCTGCAACGCCCTTAATGGCGTCGACCTCAAGCTCAACAACGAGCCTGGGGTCAACCAGCTTGACGACCTGAACCATGCTGCTCGCCGGGCGTATCGGCTCGAAGACGTCTCGATGCGCGCGGGCATAGTCTTCCCAGCGCGATATATTGGTGACAAAGAGGCGAGTTCGCACAACATCAGAAAGCTGGAAGCCACGGCTTGCGAGAATCGTCTTGATTGCCGAAAGCACGTACTTCGTCTGTTCGTAGGGTTCTCCTGGGCTCACCACTTCACCCTTTGAGTTCATGGCGGTAGTGCCGGAGATCATGAGTTGATTGCCAACTTGAACAGCACGGGCGTAGCCACGAAGCGGCTCTAGTGGAGAGCCTGAGAGGATGTTTGTTCTCACTAATTCAGTCGTCATGCCCCGAATTTTGCACACAAGGAGCTTGGCGTAAATACGACTTGGGGTGCTATCGGGCGAAATCAAACGCAGGGTCACCGGGTCGTTTAGTATTTCCTATCACGACCCAAACCGCAGCTTCATGCCCACCGCGTAACCGGCCTGTGCTACTGAACTCCCTCAACGCCCTGATTGCTTAAATGCTTCGGAGAGAAGCCTTATCCATCGTATTTTTGACACCAGCTTCTTGCCGTCAGATACGATGTTGGGATTGAGGGCCTCGACTTCCGAAACTTCTATTGGCTGGCCGTTAGGGCACACGTGCTCACCCCGGAAGTATATTCTCGGCGTGTTGTTTTGGTCAGGGGCTACCCCGAGTCGAAACCTTCGGCGAACGACAGTTACGAGTTCCGTCGGCGGTATTTCGAAAACAATCAGTCCAACATCGGTCATATGCCTCACGCCTGCGGCCCGAACGGCTAGGGAGCATCCCGGCTCAAGCTGAGAGGCGGTGATGCGAAATTCGATTCGATTAGGAGTGGGGAGAGTAACCGATAATTGGAGCGAGCGTGGAACCCCGGGGTAGGGGTCTGGAGTCGGTGTTACGGTGGGAGTCGCGGTCGGAGTTGGCGTCGGAGTTGGCGTCAGAGACCCGGCAGCTCTGCCACCGCGGCACTCGTAGTAGTACGTCGAGAGATGGCCCGAGATCTCACTTTTGCTCTGCTCATTGAAAGTTATCGCAGCTGGCTCCGAGAGGTCCGCCTTCATGATACCCTCACTCGAGTGGCCGGCGTTGAGCGTGTGTCCGATGTGGTGAGCTACAATCGTCGGATCGAGTGAGTCTGAAACATGTTGCACGATCAAGCTTGCCACGTTTGATTGCTCGTTTCGGCACGCCACGCCGAGGTAGGTCAGGCCATACACCTCGTCGTTGAGAGCTTTGCCAGTGAACAGTTGCAGCAGGTCGGCCTGTCTTGGTGCATATACGCGGTCGTCGTGTATCACGTTCGCACGGTTAGCATTGTTGTAATCGACAAATCTACTGAGGATGGTGGAAGGTTCTGTCGAACGACCAAACGAGGTCGGCCCAAACTGCTGGGCGACTTTAAGCACCAAGCCAAAAGGCTCTTCGTAGAGCAGGGACGCGCGGTGGACGATTCCTCGAATCTTGTTGTTACAATTTTTGGCCGATTGGCACTTCGTGCTTCGTGCAAAGTTTGGGTCGAAGTCGGTCGCCAGGTACAGGATGTCGTAGAGGGGAGCCGCGCTCGGCTGTAGCTGTCGGCTCTCAGGTCGCAGCGTGTGCACGGCCTCGTTGAGCGGGCAAACGGAGCTGCTCTTGGAGAAGGAGGAGGCGAGATCCGCGCGGGCCGACAGGAACTCTCGCGCTTCCCCGTGTGGTTGCAAAGCGGCTCTTACCAGGGCTGGGCGAGTCAGCGCGTGGCGCATGGTTGCGGTGCTGGGGATCTCGATCTCCAGGATAGGTATTGCGGTATCCCGGTAAACAACCGCACTAAATGCGCGTGTTGCTCCGGCGCGGGCAGCGGCTGCCGTCCGAAAAGTTCCGCGGAGGAGCAAGGGGGCTGTGGAGTCATCTACACGATCCCAGGAGTCAGCATCGACGGCGTTAATCACTAGACTGACCCGTCCTGTTTTTGAGCCGTGCAACGTGAGGGAGACCGGACTGAAAAAATTACGGCAGAGTTTGTCGGAGCACGGTGAGCGAGCAGCTGCTTCCGCTCGCTCGATCAGTGCTGTTACGTTTCCGCGGACGACAGTGTTATCAGTTGGGCGTTTAGCGGGTTCGCCAGAAAAAGCTCCGCGACAGGTGACGCCGAGCAGCGTAAGCACGACCGCTAGTGATAGAGCTGTGTGTCTGTGGAGAGACATTGTTGCTCGTGGCTGACGTGGAGCCACACTCCTCAGATCTATAATCGGCAGGTACGGGCAGTTCCCGGAGATTCTGCGGTGAAGCCGATGTAAGTTGCCTACTTTCGGCAACTTACCGAGCCGGAGAGGGGTTAGAACTTGATGCCTGTGGGCTCGTACGAGCCGTTGTAGGGCCCAACAGCGACGGTGCTGCTCTCTGGTACGTCCACGTCGAAGATCACGTCTTGGGTGGCCAGCCAGCCCCTAATCCCAGAGGCTGTGGTGACCCGGTACCACTGTCCATCACGCACCTCAATTGAGACGATGGCGTTTCGCGGCATAACGAAGAGAGAGCTTTCACTCCTTCCCGGAGCAATCCTCAAGTGTGCCCGTGATGCAACCACTCGAGCCTGTTTCGATGTCGGAACGTACGGATCATCTATCGAGTCGGAGCAGGCCCCCGAGCGGCCGTGGAAAGAGAACTCATCTCTCTTAGCAACGCCGGAGCTGGCAGAAGCGCGACCCGAGCTCTTGGAAGAGCCAGCAGGGCGCTTCGCTGGTTTTGCTGCGGTGGGCTGAACAGCGCAAGGCGGACAGACTGCCAGAGGTGCAACAGCTGGCTGGGTTTGTGACGCAGCCGTTGTCGAGGTGGTGGCTGCGGTGACGGCAGCTGCCTCCGGCGACTTTCCAATCCGCTCGCTTAACACTGCCCCTGGAGTGCTGGCAGAGGGAGCAGTGGTGGGAGCATCCGCGACGATGATGGTTGCTGCCGGCTCGGAGCTGATTTCGTCTGATGTAGTCGGGAGTGATGCGGAAAGCTTCTTGAGGAGGTCGTCCTCTGCTTGCTTGAGGGCAGCTTCCTGTGAGCCTGCGTCTGAAGCTGATGCTGCGGGCTGTGATATGCTGGAGCGGTTTCCCTCAGTTGCAACGGGAGCTGCATCGGTGGTCTGGGCGAGCGAGGGCTTTGGTATGAGGGGCACGAGCAAAGAGCCCACCCCAACGAGAGCGATTGCGCCAATAGGCAGCGCTGAATACCCACGAAGCGATCTCATACTATACCGGTCTCCTGTTTGCCCTCTTTCGTCGATAAGGCAGCAAAGTGAAGTTCTACACATCGAAAACCGGGCCAGGCGTAGCCTGGGAGTAGCGTCGGCAGCCACCACGGGGAGGCAACCAAAAAACCGAAGCGGCGCAATACGCGTACTGTCTTCTATGGTAAACGCGCCGTATCCTGTAATCAAATGGCTCTCTGCGTGGTTGAGTATCACTCTGCTACAATCAGGCGGCTCTCTGCAGCTTGAAGCTGTCGGTAACGGTCGGAAGCTGTATTGTTGGTCGTACGGGTATAAGCCCGCTCCCTTCAGAGAAGAACAGGTATGCCCAAAATAAAGGCGGTGGCGCTTGATGTAGACGGGACGCTGGTCACTTTGCGGACTGGGATCGGCGAGTTGTATGCCGAGGCTCTGCGGGGCTGCCGCATCAACCTCTCGCCCGGTCTCCTCCAAGACGCGGTTCTCTCGACCTGGAGAAACTTCGAGAGTGACTACCTCAACGTGAGGGGTGACTTCGCCACCAATGCTGCGCGCGAAATTTTAGTTTGGCACGAGTTTGTTCGCAGAGTTCTTGAAGATTGCCAAATCGGTCTCGGAAGCCGAGAGGACCTCATCGCAGCATTGTATTCGTATTTCGCTTCTGGCGTTTCGCGGCGGGTAGCCCCAGGGGCTCTTGAGTTATGCAGCTCGTTACGGCAGAGCGGGTTACGAGTGGTTGCGGCATCAAATAACGATCTGCGGACGGGGAGGGTGCTTGCCGAGCTTGGATTCAGCGACAGCATATCTTCGGTGCTGACGGCAGGGGAGCTCGGCTGGAAGAAGCCGTCACCGCGATTTTTTGCGGCGTTGGCGGTTCGGCTAGACCTTCCTCCCGAGCAGATTCTTCACGTCGGTAATAGTGCCCGGCTCGATGTTGAGGCTGCGCAACGTGCGGGCATGCAGGCGGTGCTCCTTGACCCTGAGCGGGCAGTAGGCAGGGGAACGATTAAGGAGCTGCGAGAAATTCCCGGGCTGCTCGGGCTGCCGGTGCAAGGGCCCCCCGGCTGAAGGTGCGCTTCGGGAACACGGCGAAACGGCGCGGGTTAGTTGCCGCCCAGCAGCTTTAGTACGAGAGTCGGCTCCTGGTTTGCCTGAGCCATCAATGCCAACTGTGATTTCTCAAGGACCTGAAGCCGAGTGAGCCTAGCTACGTCCTCGGCGATGTCTGCATCTCGAACCTGGCTTTCTGCTGCCAGCGCGTTCTCACGCATCACGGTCAGTGTGTTCACTGCCGAGCGCAGCCGCTCGGTTGCTGCTCCGACCACTCCGCGTTTGAAAGCCACTTCGTCCACGGCCGCAGCGAGAGCTGTAATTGCCGCCCGACTTGCGCTCATTGCCAGCTCGATACTGTTACCTGTGAGTGAATAAGTAAGGGTATCGCCGGATCCGATGCCCAGCTCTCCGAGCGTCGCGGTGACAGAACTGATGATAATTCTCGAATTAGCGTCAGAAGACAGGCCGACCTGAATCGTCTGGTCGCTACTGTTTTTGAGTGCCGCAAATCCGTTGAACTGGGTGGTACTGGCCACTCGCGTTATTTCGGAGCCTAGCGCGCTAAACTCCGTTTGCATGGCAGAGCGCTGGGTGAGTGAGTAGAGAGAGTTTGCGCCCTGGTTGGCTAGCTCCGACATGCGCTCGAGGAGAGAGGTAATTTCAGACAAACCGGCGTCAGCCATCGCCGTGAAGGAGATGCCGTCATTTGCGTTGCGCACAGCAACGGCAAAAATCTTACTCTGTGAGCGAAGTTTGTCAGCCAGGGCTAACCCGGCCGGATCGTCGGCGCCCGAATTGATGCGCAGTCCGGAGCCGAGACGAGTGTAGACATTCCCCAGCTCTATAGTCGTTTTCTTTAGCTGAGTTTGAAGACGCAGCGAGACGAGGTTGGCGGCGATTACAACAGACATCGTGTCCTTACCTTTTGGCCCACATCCTTGGAGCCATGCAATCTCTTCAGAGGGCGGTGGAGGGAATCCTATGAGCCCATGTGCGCGGAGGCACCAGGCTTCCCAGGACCGACCTTCAGCGAGCGAGCTCGCTGATTCACCGGCCTTCTATCAGCTATTAACGGCTGGCTGAGGACTGACATGAGGTTCTGGCGCTACTTTTTTAACGGCCGCAGCGCAACCAAAAAACCTCGCAATAACAACTGGTTGTAGTTTTTTAGAAGCAAAGGGCGCGACTCCAACGATCAGTTAGGGACCAGAAAAACCCCAACGCTACACGGCGCCAGGAAGTGACCATAACTATCCTGAGAGCAAAAGGGTTTTTTGCGAACACGGGTGCTCCGGAGGTTTCTCTAGGCATGACACAGGACAGCAACAGCGGCGGAAACAAGGACGCGGGCTCGAAGAGCTACCAGTTCCGATTCGGCAAGTTCGTCGACGACGGCAAGCCACGAACTGATGGTAGTGAGCTAGGCATTGTTAACCCCAACTTTCACTCTGATTACAAGCCGGAGTCGCTCGGCTTTCAGCATGTCGGTAGCCCGGAGCAGCTTGAGCTGAAGCTGGCTGAGGTTGGCTACCACTGTCTTCCGTTCTACGCGGTGCAGCTATCTCTCCTGCTCAACACGCAGCTCAACAGCATCAAGTGTATTTTGCTCGAAGGGCCCTCAGGCTGCGGTAAGAGCTTCATGGCCAAGTCGCTCGCGAAGATTACTGGCGCCGAGCTGATGTGTCTCTCCTGCTACAAGGGGATGAATCTTCAGCACCTGCTCGAAATTCCATCGACGCTCGGAATGGTAAATGCGATGGCAGGCAAAGAGGAGCTTGACCATGAGAAGCTGATGACGCTCGGGGTCATCTCAAAAGCCTTTTTGGCTTCACAGAAGAAGCCCGTAGTCCTCCTCATCGATGAAATTGATAAGGTCGACGTCGCAATCGACACATTCTTCCTCGGGCCAATTCAGGACGCGCGAGTTTGGCTTGAATCAAGGCCGCCAATCGATGCGAACCTTGAGAACCTCGTTATTATCTTCACCAAAAACTTCGAGCGTCCAATCAGCGAAGCCCTTCTTCGCCGTGTGCACCCGCTACGCATGCGCTTCATGGATTCTAGCCTTGAGCGGCGGGTGCTTGCCCCGCACTGTAAGCCGCGCCTTGCCGAGAACTTGATTCGTATCGCGGATATCATGAGAGCTTCTGACGGAAGCTACCCATTTGAGCGTCCACCGGCGCCGGAAGAGTTGCTCAAAGCAGCCCACTACCTCCAGCACCTGCTATCCTGGGACCTAATCGATTTCGCGTTCGTCGGCCGCAACCTTTTCTACATGCTCTCGAAGTCGGAGCACGACCGGACGGTGTTCGAGCAGATGATGCGGTACCACCCGATGTTTGCCGACCCGCTCGTACCTGACAATAGGAATGCGCCGATTGAGCAGATCCATGCTCGTCTCGGTCGTTGGTTGCTTGAAGAGATAGTCGATGATCCGGATGCCAAGCGCCGAGGGAAGGCGTACAAGCCTGAGAAGGTAGGGCTCACGCGTTTCGACGACCCAGAAGAGATGGCGAGGCGACTTGCGGCAGTTGGCTACCAGTGTGCGCGCTTCACCGCTACTCAGATGTCGCTCTTGTTGACGACACCGTCAGACCGTACGCGCGCCGTGCTTCTTGAGGGCCCATCGGGCTGCGGAAAAAGCTTTTTGGCGAAGTGTTTGGCCAAGGTCACCGGCGCTGACTTCATGTGTTTGAGCTGCTACCAGGGCATGAACACCTCGCACCTGATTGAGGTCCCATCGGCGCTTGCCATAGCGAGCTCAATGGCGGGTCAGGAGTCGCAGGCTAAAGACAAGCTCATGAACTTGGGGATTCTGTCGCGCGCATTTCTTAAGTCGCAGAGCCAGCCAGTTATCTTGCTCATCGACGAGATCGACAAGGTAGAGAGCCATATCGATACCTTCTTCCTCGGGCCAATCCAGGACGCTCGTATTTGGCTTGAGTCTCGGCCTCCAATTGACTGCAACGTTGACAATCTCCTGGTCATTTTCACAAAGAACTTTAACCGCAGGCTCGACGATGCGTTTCTGCGCCGTATACATCCGATTCGGATGGCGTACCTCGACTCTACGCTTGAGCGTCGGGTGCTCTCGAAGCACTGCCAGCCGCAGCTCGTTTCTAACCTCGTCTGGGTTGCGGACCGCATGCGAAATAGCGAGGGGACGTACCAGTTTGAGCGCCCACCGGCACCAGAGGAGCTCTTGTCGATTGGCCACTACGTACAGCGCATGCTCGATTGGGGAGCTGCTGACTTCGGGTGGGTCGGGAAGAACGTGTGGTGCATGATCGCAAAATCTGAGCATGATCGGGCGGTTATGGAGCACATGCTACGCTTCC
>CAZZJR010000064.1:0-15856 GCA_964654585.1 uncultured Bdellovibrionales bacterium | reverse complement strand
ACGATTCCCCGCGACATGAGCATCGAGAGAGGGGCGATTAGGATTAGGAATTGAGTGCAGGTGCAGGTGCAGGAGAGGGAGGGAGGCTAGGAGAGGGGCTTTCAAAAGAAGGGGCGGAGCTGAACCCGTTTTTCTTCCCACTCCCCCTTCTAATCCTCTTCCTTCTCCTCCTCCTCCTGCACTAACTCCTGCTCCTAATCCTCACTCGTCCGACGATTCCCCGAGACATCAGCATCGGTAGAGGGGGGGTAGGATTAGGAATTGAGTGCAGGTGCAGGATTAAGAGAAGGAGGAGGAGAGGCTGGGAAGACAGGGCGCTGGATCCCTTATTCCGCCCCGCTCCTGCTCCTAATCCCTCCTTCCATCCCGCTATGCTACATTTTTAGGGTTGGGCTCCCCCGCTGGGCAGGGTAGCCTAGTGAGGCGCCACCCAGCGCAGAAGCTGTGCCCTCTCTCTTTAGGAGTAGCTCCATGACTGTTGCGATCATCATCGGTATCATCTTTGTAGTCGGCCTCTGGCTGATAAGCCTCTACAACAGCCTCGTCGTCCTGCGTAATCGGGTAAAGAACGGGTTTGCTCAGATCGACGTGCAGCTCAAGCGCCGCTACGACCTGATTCCGAACCTGGTGGAATCAGCTAAGGGGTACATGACTCACGAGAAGGAGACGCTTACGGGTGTTATTGAGGCCCGCAACAGGGCTCTCGCTGCCCGCAACTCAGCGGCGGAGAACGCAACGAGCGGCGCAGCGATCGGCGCGCTCGGCGCGGCAGAGACGCAGCTCACAAACGCTATGGGGCGCTTCTTCGCCCTTGCCGAGAGCTACCCGGATCTCAAGGCGAACACGAACGTGTCGATGCTGATGGAAGAGCTTTCAAGCACAGAGAACAAGGTCGGCTTCGCTCGCCAAGCCTTCAACGACTCTGTGATGTCGTACAACACCGCGATCCAATCGTTCCCGGCCAACATGATGGCAGGACCGTTTGGTTTCAGCGAGATGACGCTTCTTGAGAGCACAAAGAACGAGCAGGAGCGGGAAGCTCCGCGCGTTGCGTTCAACTAGCAGCTACAACCCACTGCGTCTGTGGATTTTTTTGCGCACCAAGAGAGCGCCCGAAGCAGGTCGAGGTCGCTCCTCTGGCGCTTCGTGCTTGCAAACGTGCTTTTGGCGGCGATGCTCTCGGCAGTGTTGCTAATGCTGGGCACCTCGGTCGATGAATCGGAGAAGGGTCGCCGTCACGCTCAGAACCGCACAACACCCGGAGAGATGGTCCCGGTTGTGCTATGCCTCGACCTGTTTATGCTCCTCACCGTTTGCGGGGCGGCTTTCGGAAGGTTCTACTCTCTCTCCTCAAGTGGCGGTGCCGTAGCGGAATCGCTTGGCGCGAGCCTCGTCTCCCCCGAAACGACCGACCCGCTCGAACGACGATTCCGAAACGTCGTGGATGAGATGGCGATAGCAGCTAACTGTCCAGTCCCTGAGATCTACGTTCTGTCCGACGAGGGAGGGATAAACGCCTTCGCCTCGGGACCCTCGCCAGAGAAGAGCGCGATTGCGGTAACGCGCGGAGCCTTGCAGCGCCTCTCGCGGGACGAGCTGCAGGGGGTGGTTGCGCACGAATTCTCGCACATCGTGCACGGCGATGTGCGGCTGAACATTCGGCTCGCTGCCTACATCTTCGGCCTCGTCGTCCTGTCAGCCGTCGGACGGTTCATCTTGCGGTTTCTCTCTGATAGCGGGTCAAGCCGTCGCAGCAACAGCAAGGACAAGGGCGGCGGCGCGCTCGTGGTGCTCGTCATCGGGCTCTTCTTTCTGCTCTTCGGGCTGCTGGGGCGGCTCGTTTCAGTCTTGATGAGTGCAGCGATTTCCCGCGAGCGGGAGTACCTGGCGGATGCTACTGCCGTGCAGCTCACCCGGAATCCAGAGGGGATTGCCGGCGCTCTTAAGAAAATCGGTGGATTCTCGCAGGGCGCGAGTATCGACAACCCGGCAGCTGACGGTCTCTCGCACTTCTTCCTCGCACAGCGCAAGAGTGCCGGCTTCTTCGAGCGAATGTACGCGTCTCACCCTCCGCTGCTAGATCGCATTAAGCGAATCGATCCGAACTTCAACGGCGAGCTGCCTGCTGATGAGGCGATTCCGCTCCAGAGCGGTGAAGAGGGGCTTGTGGCTTCGCAGTTCTCGGGCTCTGGCGTTTCAGCCGTGGATGTAGGCGCGGTGCCCCCACTCGGGGCGCTTCATGCCGAATGGCTGCCTGATGCCGGGCTGCACGCTGCGATCGTTGGTGTGGGCAGCGCAGAAGCCGTGGTTTGCGCGCTGCTCTTGCCCGGCCATGGTGTTGCGCGGGAGCAGGGGATGAGGGCGCTGTCGGGGTGGATCCCAGCGGAGGAGGTTCTGCGGTACGAGGGGTGCGCGAAGCAGCTTACGGTGAATCAGCAGGTCTCAGCGGTGTTCATGGCGCTTCCGACGATCCAGCTCGGCGACAGAGGAAGAAAACAGGCGTTTAGGTCGGCCGTTGAGAGGCTCAGCAGAGCTGATGGTTCGGTCTCGCTCCTTGAGTTCCTGTTGTCAGTGCTCGTCTACTTCGGAACCGAGGAGAGCGATCCATCCTTCACCATGAGGGGCGCTTCCTCCCGGCGGGGTATCAAGAGCGTTGCGGGAGATGTTGCTAGGATGCTCAGTGTGTGTGTGCTCTTCGCCTCAAACAGAGATGAAGCGCGCAGGGAGATCTTTGAGCGAGGCGCTGCAGCCCTCAAGCTACCGCTTCAGTTCGATCCGCATGCTGACTCCGACATACCTGCCTTTATGGCGAGCATAGAGCAGGTTCGCTCGGTGTCGCCGCGGGCCAGGCAGGTATTGATGGCTGCGCTGCATGACGTGGTTCTGAGCGATGGCACCGTTACAGAGCTAGAGACCGCCCTGATGCGCGTACTGGCAGTGTTACTTAGGAGCGAGCTGCCCCCGAGTAGTGTGCTGGGAACCCGCCGAGACGCGGTCGGCGCGTAGGTCGGGCCAGGAGCTACTCCTCTCGACGGCGAGGCTGGTACGGTTTTGGGGGCACGAAGGGCTCCGTGAAGCCGAGCCTGACGGAAGATTCATTCAGCTTCCCTAGGGAGCCGCGTTGATCGAGCCACGTCATGACGTTTTGGAAATGAACCTTTCCTGGATGCTTCGGCACGAGCCTCGCCGCTAGCTGCTTGCGCAGCTCTGCGAGTGCGGCGTCTGGATGACGGAAGGCAGCCAGAGCGCCAACAAACCAGGGGAGCTCGTGCCCGAAGACGGTATCAAGCCCGCGCAGGAGTGGCCGCTCTCGCTCAAAGAGCAGGAGCAGCTCCTGGTTAGTCACCTTGATATCTCTCCGCAAGCGCTCTGACAGTATGTCCAGCTTAGTCTCGAACGGCTGCGCTCGTTGCTCCGGCGTCGGTAGCCATGCTGCCGAGGGGATCACCTGAGCTTCGGTCCTGACCCTCTCCGCCGCTCTCCGCGCCCTCTCTTCGGCAAGCTCTGCTTGGCGTTCGGACTGCGAGACGCTCTGCTCGGCTCGTCGCTGCAGCAGCAGTGTGGCACCAGCTGAGATCTCGGCGACAGTCGCTCCGGCAAGCAGCATACCGAGAGCGCCGGTGCGCTTATCAACGGCCGGCGGTCGGGCGAGTAGGGACTGACGGGCAGCGAGCAGCTCCTGGATCGACACCGAATCTGAACCGAGGCTTGGAGCGGGGTTTGCAATCGCCCGCAGCAGGCTATCGAGGGGAGCGAGCATCGGGTCATCGTCTTTCAGTCGGGCACCCCAAGCTCCTATCGCTTCGCTCATGCTCGCATGAGCTAACGATGCCGAAAACAGCTTGGCGAAATGGCTCCGGGAGTCATAGCCGAGCGCGCTCAGGATCGGCTTTAGCTGCTCTTCGTCCACGACTCCGTGCTTCTGCAATCTTCGCAGTACGCGAAAAGACGCGGCAGAATCGAGGCCGCTGCGCACGACAAGCGAGCGGAACGGCCCATCCCATCGGTTTTTGAATGAATTGTTCTGCGCTACTTCGGCGATCGCCGCCTGCGCGAGAAGGAGGCGGGCTGCGGGCGAGTTGCCATCGCGCGCGAGGTGCTCGCCGAGCGAGAGCGTCCAATTAAGTTGAATCTCGGGTGTGACGCGAATGCCCGCAACACGCGCGATCGATCGGAGCTGCCCAATGTATGGCAGGAGAGACCCGTCCGCTAGTCGGCTCGGAGAGCCGAAACTCAGACTAGCTACTGAGCAAAGTTCCTGTTCCGCCCCCGGCAGAGAGTCGACTGCCCAGGGGAGGATGGAGGAGACTGAAGCTGCTTGATATCGCGCGAGAGCCCGCTGAAGCGTCCGCACCCGCTTCGCGTCGGCGACCGACTGCACCAAGGGTAGTGCCCTATCTGCCTGGTGGCGGTCAGGGCCCCAGATCGCCGCGTTGAGCGATTTGTCGGGGAAGGTTATGTCGTCATGGCGTACACTCCAGAGCCGCAGCTGAATAGCGATCTCTGAAACAGGGACCTGAAGCGCCTCTAGTTCACTCTGGATCGCCGCCCTCGCTCTATCGATTCGCGCGAGGGCATCAGCAGCGTCGGAGGCTGAAAGGTATGCAGCGGCTCCGAGCGGAAAGTAGGGCGAGGGTATGCCTGCCGTAATCGCTTCGCGGAGAAAGTGGGGAACCTTCCGCTTGAGCGGCAAGTTTTCAGCCGCTATAGCCGGCAGGGAGACGATCGGGAGGTTTAGCGCGACAATACACTGGGTAAACTCCCGAAAGAGCTCTCGCTCGGGAGGTGTGTGAGCGCCAGCCAGTGCGCGCGAGATGTCCGCCAGTGTTGCGCCGGGAAAGCGCCGCAGGAATGCCAGAGCGAGGTCCCGACTCGGAGTTGGGGCGGTGTTGCCGCCCACTAGGCGCCTCAAAGCAGGAAGCGAGTCAGCCGTGATTGCCTGCTCCTGCTTCGGACTCGTGAGTTCAGCCAGGGCTGCTCGAATTCGGCCGTCACCATCGCGCTCTGACAGGCTATGCTCAATCGCACCAGAGATCGTTCCCTTCTTGATGATAAGAGCCAGGCTGCGGCGCACTGGACTATCCGCCGTCATGCCGAGTGCGTCTGCAACCCTGTTCGCCTCTTCGGCCGGGAGGTGACCGGAAGCCGAGAGAGCGTGGAAGTGCTGTGCTATCAACACTGGGGTGTTACCGGTTGCTTCGATGGCGGCCTGCCGGCTCTCCGCGGTTTCGGCCACGTAGCAGTTTAGGAAGCGCAGCAGGTCGGAGTGAGTAAGGAATGCCTGGTGCTCTGCCGCTCGGAGCCTCCAATCGAGTTCAAGTTGGGGCGACAGCGGGCGCGACGCGAGATCGAGGAGTGAGCGAAGGCGCGTCAAGGTGGGGAGCTCCTCTCCTCCTGCGATTGCCCGCAGGAGACGAGCAGAGGTCTCCAGCGAGGACTCGAGGGGCGCCGCGCCGCTTCGGTAGATGAGCGACGAGAAGAGCGCGGCGACGGAAGACTCGTCGATGAGCTTGCTCAAGAGGTGCAGGGCCTTAGCCGCTCGTTCTTCTCCCACTCGCCGGACAGCGGCTGTGATCTCTCGCTCGCGCGCGGGGTCGCTTGGGCGCCACTCGAGTGCCTGCACCTCCTTTTTCTCAAACGGGAGCTGGTCGAGCTCGACGTTCCACAGCAGCCGTTCAGCGGTAATTTCGGAAGTAAGGTTGCTCCCCATGCGGCGCTTCATCTGCGCAATCTCGCCTCGCCGCTTCTCCAGGATGCGCTCCAGTTGAGTGTCGTCCGAGACGATCAGGTGGGCCAGCACTCCGAGTGGGGCGAGGTAGCTCCCTTCGTTGTAGGAGAGAGCACGGAAGACGGGCAGAGCGGGTTTGTTGTTTGACTGGCTTGGGATATCGAGCGCATCAGCAAGAAATCGGTTTGTCAGTCCGCGCGCGCGAGCTATCTCTCTCAGGTCGTCCGCAGCACACGGCTCTCTACGTGCATCTTCGGCTGTCCAGGCGGCAGAGGCCTGGTCGGCGTCTTGCTGCGATAGCACCCCCTCTGCGACGAGGTGGCGATACAGTGGCGCAACTTGTGCCCAGGGCACCGGCTGGTGCTGGGCGATGAGGTCGACCGTCCTGCTGTGTAGCCCGGCGGGAGAGGCAGGACCTAGAGCCCTTAGGTTAATCGGTGTTCCTGAGGCAGCGAGAATCGTGTGGAGCCGCGACATCTCAACGGAGCGCTCGCGCCTCGGACTGTCGGCGAGCCAAGCATCCCGCAGTTCACCGAACCAACGGTTCTGGAGAAGCTCCTCGCGCGTTGCATCGGCCGGGATAAAGCCGAGCGAGCGACCGACCGCCAACGTTTCGGCGAATTCAGGCAGGCGCATGTCGCGCGAGCGCGACCAGAGGTTCGCATACTGTAGCTTTGTGGTGACCTCAAAACGCTCTGGACCGGCGAGGATGCGCCACTTTCGGTACACCCTGAAAATGGCGCTAGGCTCGCTCGCCGTGAGCTCGTCGAGAAGCTTGTCTGTCGCCTCCGACAGCTTTCGTTGCAGGGTCGGGTCGGTCGAGCGACTTCCGAACTCCTTCCATCCGCGCAAGAGTCGTGTGTAGACCTCCGGGTTATGGCGGGGGGAGCTCGTGGTACGGCCGCGCTCTAACCCGTTCAGGGTTGAGGTGGTGAGATGTCCGTGTTCGATGCCGTACTGGTGCGGCGGGAGCCGCAAGATTTCACACCTAACTCGCGCCAGGATCCAGCCGATCGGCCTCCCGCGCTCCCACGCCCGCACGAGCCCCGCGTTGAGTGCTGTGAGCGAACGTTGGCTCAGCTCTCCTGGTGCTGCGGACACCGGTGTGAGCGTTCCCCACAGGCGGCTGCGGTCCCCGGAAGGCGAGTTCGGCTGCAACGGGCGTATGCCTCCGCGGCGATGCCCTGTCGCGAGGTTAGGCGAGGAGTCGTCGGCGCTCGCTGCCGGGCGCTGGTGCTTTTCTTCACGGTTGGAGGAGTGCATTCCGGACCGAGGCTAGCTGATCGAGCTGCACATGGAAACAATGTTTTTTCGGCGAGTTTTGGAAGACGGCGGAGGGGAAAACCTTGAGAAGTTTGGGGAGCGCACGAACGCGGTGGTTCGTGCGCAAGCCCACTACTCAGCGAAGGTGTTTCGACTCAGCGAGGTGCCGCTTCGTCGAACCGGGCCTTCAGGAACCGAACAAAAGGCTCCGACGGACTCGTCTCTTCCGGGTCGAGGTCATCAACCGGGAGTTTTAGCTTCCGTCGATGAGAGACCCAGAGCGAGAGGAGCCGCTTAAATCCGAGACGCTTGTGAGTTTTCCGAAACCGTAGGAAAGCCTGTGCCAGGTCAACCCTGATAGAGGGTTGCTCGGCATCCTGTTCCTGCTTTCGAATGCTCACCGCTTGGAGACTCTCGGTGTTGGCCTCGAAGTCATAGTCGTCTGGCAGACTGATTTGCCGTACCATGGCCATGAAGTCCTTTCTGTTAAACATCCGTGATGAGCGGAGAACCATTTTCTCCACCGTCTGGCGCAGGCTTGCGCGCTAGCGCTAGACGGTTGAGGGTGCCAGAAGACCGACTGGCCCTGGCGAGCTATACCCGTGAACGAGGGTGGAAAAGAGCGAGTCTCGGTATACCGCAGCTTAGTTGCGGGTGGAACATCAATGTGGGGCTTTTTGTCTTGCTACGGTCTCGGGGCTGGTGCAACCTCTCAAAGGAAGTGGCCAAGTGAGCGGGTACACGTGCGGTTGCGGTGCCACAGCAGCTGTTGTGGGTCAGCCTGCAAGATGTCGGTCGCCTTTTTTTGGGGGGAGCATGCGAAATTTTCTTTCAGCAGTTGTCTTGGTAGGGAGCCTTGTGCTTCTCGGTGAGTCTGCATTCGCAGAGTTTCCCGGGCGCAAGTCGGGCCTGTGGGAGTCTGTTACGAGCGGCGTCGGGGTGCCCGAGACTAAGGTTAAGGAGTGCGTCGACCAGCAGGCAGACAAGGCAGCCATCGCGAAGCCGCAAACTCCGCCAGGGCAGAAGTGCGAGGTGACGAAAGCCGATGGGAGCAGCTCTGGCTTTGAAGCCGTGGTGAGCTGCACTATGGCGGGCACCAAGATGGTGGTCAAAACCTCGGGAGCGGGCGACTTCAACAGCGCTGTTACCTACACCGTTGTAACTTCATTTGACCCGCCCCTGATGGGTCAGGCGTCTCGCACCATGAGTATTAACGCAAAATACATCGGAGCGTGTCCGGCTGGCACCCAGCCGGGTGATCTTGAGATGTCAAATGGCGCAAAAATTACGAAGGCTGATCAGGAGAAGCTCGCCAAGCAGGCGCAGGAGATGATGAACAACCCAGAGATGCAAGCGGCGATGAAGCGTTCCGTCGAGGCGCAGTAAAGGGCTCCTAGTGTCCGGCGAGCGCGTCTCCCATCTGGGGATAATCGTCGATCTGCTCGACCAGACGAGCCGCACTGCCGCGTTCGCCAAGCGCTGGGGGGTGAGCTTTGCGGCGGTCTTCATTGCGCTGGGGACTCAGGAGGCGGGTTTTAAGGTTGCCTATCTGGCAGTGTTCCCGCTCCTCTTTCTCTGGTTGCTCGACGCCCAGACCACACGCAGGCAACATCTGCTGAATGCGCTCTACGACAAGGTCAGGGTCCTCGATGATTCCGCAGTGGATTTCTCGATAGACGTTGAGCGGCTGCCCGAGGCGCGGAGGTCAACACTGAGCTTTTTCGTCTCTGCCGACCCAGCACTCTTCTACCTGGCGATGATGCTAGGTATCGCCGCGGTTGACTTTCTGGTTCATTGAAGCCCAGAGCGCTATCTCGGAAGCAGCTCATCGAGGAGCTGCGCTAAGTCTCCCTTGAGCAGCATCGCTCCGCGTTCTTGGAGGTGGTTGTCGTCGATGTAGAGCGCTTCGCCGTCGAGTGACGCGGAGCAGCGCTCCGCGCACAGCCGCTTCGCCGGGTCGAGGGACGGGGCGCCGCCAAAAATGCGGCGATACGTCGCCGAATTTTGGGTGTGCTCGGTGATGGCTGGCTCAAGCTCTGCAAGGCTCTTCCGACGGTTTGTGACGGAATCAAGCAAGAGAGGTGGGGGAAAGATGATCCCAAACGGTATCCCAGCTTCGCGCGCTGAGCGAAGGGTCTGGGGAATGGCGACCGCCAAAGCTGCTTGTGAGCTTTCTCTACTCGCCTCTCCGCTTGCGTCGAGAGTCAGGAAGTGTGTGGGGTGGTAGAGCTTTCCGCCCCGGACCCAGCCGTTGCTGTACAGGTCCCAGCGCCCAACGAGGAGGAGCGCGTCGGGCTTGAGCTGAAAGACCTCGCGAGCCACGAGGTCAGAGGCATCAATAGTAGAGCAGTGCGCGGTGGTTGAGGTGAAGTCTGATCGTCGCACTCCTTGTAGTGGAGGGCACCCCGGAAACGAAAAGATGAAGAGCTCGAAGCCCCGCTCGCTTGCTATCTGGGCAAGAGGGTGGCGCCAGAACTCGGCGTGTGAATCGCCCCACACGACAACCCTAGGCTTCCCGCCTGCGTTGCGGTGAAGGATGCAGCCACTCTGAAGCGGCTGCGGGAGCGCCTCTACGTTCGGGCACGAAGGGGGTAGCGTACGGAGGCTCAAGTTATTTGCCGAGGTCAGCTCGTCGAGGCGCTTAAAAACGAGCCGCTCGGGGTATCCCTCGTTGTACGATATGAGCGCGCCAGTTACTGCTATCGACGCCATGAACAGGAGCAGCGTCAGAGTCTTCTGCGCGGCACGCTGCGGTGAGCGCCACGGGCGCTCGACGTAGCGCTCGGTGAGCCACGCAAGCACGACGGAAAGCGCAACGACCCCGAGAGTGCAGGCTGCGGGCGGGGGCTCTGGAGAGACGATGCGCGTAAATGTCAGAAGCGGCCAGTGCCAGAGGTAGAGCGGGTAGCTTATGAGCCCGCACCAGACGAGCGCTCGGTGAGAGAGCATTCTATTGACCGCTGACCGAGCACCGCCCGAGATAATGAGTGCTGAAGCGGCTACCGGCAGGGCTGCGAGCGCTCCCGGGAAGGTGGCGCTTCTCGTTACGAGGAGAAATGAGAGGGCTAGTAGCGCGAGCCCGCCGATGGAGCGCGCGGAGCGGCCTACACTCGCGCCAGCTTGGCGCGCCCCTGCGGCGAGTGCTGCGCCGGCGAGCAGCTCCCAGGCCCGGTTCCAGGGCGCGAAGAAGTCGGCGACCGGGTCTTTCGGAGCGATGAGCAAGTTCGCCGAAAAACTTACGGTAGCGAGCGCGATGATCACCGTGCGTGCTCGGCCGAGCCGGAATCGCCACGTTGCCCAGAGTACAAGCGGGAAGATGATGTAGAACTGCTCTTCGATCCCCAGTGACCAGAGGTGCAGCAGCGGCTTCTGCTCGGCTGCTTGGTCGAAGTAGCCCGCCTCACTCCAGAAGGCGAAGTTTGCAACGAAGAGCGCTGCCGCGGTGCTGTGCTTCGCGAGGGCACGGTACTCATCAGCCAGGAGGAGGTACCAGCCGGCGAAGCCGAAGAAGAGCAAGACGGTGAAGAGAGCCGGGAAGATGCGACGCACTCGACGCGAGTAAAAGTCGTGAAAGGAGAAGGTTCCACGGCTGAGCTTCGAGATGATGATGCGCCCAATCAGGTACCCTGAGATCACAAAGAAAATATCGACACCGATGAAGCCCGCGGGAAGCGCCTCAGGGAAGGCGTGAAAAACCAGGATCGCCAGTACCGCAACGGCGCGCAATCCGTCGATGTCTGGGCGGTACTCAAGCTTGAGTACCTGGCTGGCTGGTAGTTCGCTGCCGGAGTTATTCAAGGAACGCCCCGCTACCGCTTGCGGCCAAAGGTCAGGCCCTTTGCCGGGCTCTGCTCGACGTCGAATCGGCGCTTGTCGTACCACTCTACCATCTGGATGCTGGAGTGGCGCGAAAATTCCTGCACCTCGCGGTGCGGTATTCCGTCTGCGAGGAGCTTCGTGATGGCGGTAGCGCGCGCCGAGTGTGGTGTGGCGTGACGGCCGGCACCGGCAGCGATGCAGCACTGTTTGAAGAGGAGGTAGACCGCGGTGTCGGACATGCGGCGAGTGGTCATGACGGCTCCGGCTCGCCCGGTGAAGCTTACAAAGAGGTGGTCTCCTTCCGCCGCGCCGAGCTTCTTTCTCTCTCGGATCAGCTCCCAGAGTGGCTCTGCAGCCCAAGGTGGCAGAGCCTGTTCGGCATCGCGCTTCGCTTTCGTGTGTCGGAGGTACAGGAAGGTCGTGCCTGATGGCGTCCTGCGCACGTCGCCGATTCGGAGCGTTACAAGCTCGCTGCGGCGAAGGCCCCCGCCGAAGAGCACTGCCAAGATGGCTCGATCCCTTCTTCCCTTGGGCGTGTTCGCGTCCGGGACCTGAATGATATTCAGCACCAGCTCAAAGTCGACCATCTGGGTTGGGCGCTTGCGACCGGCATCCTTTGGCGGCGGGGGGACACGGTCAGCTTCAAACGGGTTCTCGGCGAGCCCAAGACCGCTCGCAACGAGCATGCGGTACATGCGTCGGAGAGCGGCGAACTTCTTGTGAATGGTGGCGTTGGACTGCGTAGATTCGAGTCCGTCCTTCTTTCCGGCTCGCGGAGAATGAGCTGCCCCTGCAACTTCTCGCGTTCTGCTCCGGCCGCTGCTCATCTGGTACCGGGGGCGCTCGCCGGGTTGGCGCTCAAGAAATTTGCGGTAAGCGATCGCGTGTAGGTCGGTTGCTTGCAGAATGAGCTTGGCGCTCTTCTCGGTGCCAGGCTCAGCTCCTAGGAATCGGCACCACTCGGCGACGATGCCAGAGTAGGTGACGCGAGTAGCAGGGGACTTTAGCGAGAGGAACGCCGAAATGCGGAGCCAGACCCGGTTCTCCCCCTCTGAGCGGGCTCGTGTGGTGGTCAACGATGAGGACATGCCCTTGAAGTGTATAGCAGGGGGTGGAGGCTCGGTAGGTAGTTTTCTCGCCCTACAGAGCGTCAGAGGCCGGGGGTAGCAGGGGGTTTGGGGCGTTTCCTAAGGGGTTGTCTTCCGGGTAATTGCCTAAGTATTGGAGCCCTTTGCCGGTCTCGGGAGGGTTTATCATTCGGCTGTCTTTCGGTATCCTCGGGGGTCGCGTAGTCGCTCGAAGAAGGCCCGCCCGGTTGCGGGCGATTCGGAGGGCTGGGCGTCTTACCAAGTAGTAGTAGCAGTAGTCTCATGCCTCGCGCCTCAAACTCAAATTCCGAACCGCAGCCGCGTCCTGACATTAGAATCGTCCCGGCGCAACCAACGGAGTGCGACCCTCTGCGAGGCGCTTCCTTTGCCGCACCGACGCGGGCTGTTTCAGCTACTGAAACTCCGTCGGCAGGGTCAGCGGAGAGAGATGAAGTTAGCTCGCCCGTTATCGCGTACGGGCCGCTGCTCGACCTCGTTTCGCTCCTGCCTTCACTGCTCCGCGGATTATTTTGGCGCTTTACAGCAATCCCAGAGGACGAGCGGTTTCGCGCGGCTCTTGAGACGGCTGGTGTGCAGCCCCCTGGGAGAGTGTGCAGGGCGTTCCATTTGCGTGACAAATGCTTTGTGCGTGAGCTGCTGACGCACCGAAGAACGCTCGATGTGTATCCAGTTGCGGCGCTTGAGGCCTGCGTGCAGTACGGTATCAGGGACAGTAATGTGCTCATGCGGTGTGCACAGGCGGCGCTTGAAAAGGCAGGAGAGGTGAGCCATCAGCGCGCACATGAAGCTGTAAGGCTCTTGCCCCTCTCGGAGGCGCAGCGGACCGAGCTGGCGCTGCTCGCGGCCCGCAAGCAGCCATTCGTGCTCGCGAAGCTGCTGGGGCACTACAACCTTAAATCCCCCGAAAACAGTAAAGAGGTGATTAAGGCGATCTTGTATCACGATACTGATGGCCGCCCCGAGAAGAGCTGCCTGGCAGCCCTTCAGCCAGCTCTCGACCTCGACTACGGCTCGCGGGTAGAGCTGGGGTTTACCCTCGCGTGTCGGAATCCGTACGTGTTGGCGCGCGACTTTAAGCTGTTGCGCATCGAGGATGAGGGCAACCGCGAGCGGGCGGCGAGTGATAGGCGCCGCTTGGCGATCGCGGCTGCTGGCACTTCAGGCCCGGTGTACCTCGATGATTGCCGACGTACCATCGCTGCGAATGTGCAGAATTTTGGAATTGAAGCACGAGAGGACCTCGCGCGCCTCGCTGTACTGTGTGCTGGGGTGTCTGGGGGCGATACGGCGCGCTTCTTTGCATGCTTCGGTGCGATGCATGAAAGCGAGCGCTTTGCGGTTGCGCTAGAGGCCGCGGCGAGTCGAGATGGAGCGGGGGTCTTCCTTCAGTGCGTCCGCAACTTCCGGATCGAGGACTCGGCAATGCTGCGGGCCGTTGGGGCACGGCATGCGCAGGCTCACGGCTGGCCGCTTGCCGATTTCCTGGAGACCTTTAGCTTCCGGACGCGTGCCGAAAGGCGGGAGGTGGCGCTGGCGATTACCGACACGCTCGGCCTGCCGGGCCAGGATAGCCCCTCACAGCTGGGGATCATGCTCGATGGGCAAGACAGTGGGGCGAGCTACCGGCGATACCTGGCCAAGTTCGGTTTCGAGTCTGTGTCGGAAGTTGTTGAGGTTCTGCTGCCGCGCGCGGCGTCGGTGCGTCCCGTCACCGCCGTAAGGGCGCTGTGCGAGCTTGGGGTGGAACCGCACGATCTAATGAAGGAGCTCAGGACCGTCCTTCGGGCCTCTCCAGATGGCTTGCGTGAGATTCACCAAGAGTTCCAAGACCTCTTCGCCGCGCCGGCTGCTTCTGAATTGAATGCCTCGCCGAAAGCGGGAAGCCTGTCTCGTGCCCGACGAGCTGGCTTCGAGGAGATGCTGCGGTGCCTCGTGATACCGACCCTCGATGATATTCTAGAGGAGTGGCGGCAGCAGCAGCACCCGAAGCTGCTGAAGGACGTCCAGAACGTTTTTGAAGCGCTCATCGTAGCTCGAGAGATCTTTCCGGTTAACGTGCCCGACTCTGCGCTTCAGAACGGGCGACTCGAGGCGATGCTGCACATCCTGAAGCAGCTCGAGGAGAATCCACGATTGAAATTCTCACGCCCGGTTACGGACTGGGACCTCTTCGGCGTTGCAATTCCGATAGCCGCCCAGCCGGTCGCTTTCGCGGCATATTTTCTGACGGCTCCAGCATTTGCCCGAGGGCAGAGCTTTAGCGTTGTTCGCGAGGGGGTGCGGATTGCTTTCGGAATGCCGAAGCTGCCCGTCCATGCGCTGAGCAGTGACCAGCTCTCGCGCTTGTACGAGACATTCTCGAGCGCCGAATCTGCACAGGGTTTCCGGCTTGAGTACGAGCTGCTGATGAGCGAGGCAGTGTGGAGCGATTCGTTTCAAGCCGCATGCGACCTGATTACGACGGCAAGTGTAGTCGCTAAGCTGCGGGGCTCGTCTGTGCCGAAGGCAGCCTTAGTCGTTGAGCCGGACAGTGTTGAGGTAATCGCGGCGAGGCTCTCCGAGGAGCTTAACCAGGAGTTCCAGAAGCAGTTCGCCCTTGAGTGCGCCGGCGACGTCATGCAGCTTCAGAGAGAGTGGGGAGACTTAAGCCCCCTGACGGTGCTGCTTGCGAGGTTTAAGGGTAGCCGGTCGCGTGAGCTGCCATTGCTGCGGGAGTTGGTTCGCCATGTTCTTGCTGGAACGTTCCACGAATGGAAGTACTCTCCAGAGCATGGTCAGCTACCGGGGATGAATCCAGCGCAGGTTTCCGCCTGGCGCGCCAATCGGCAGCGCTGCGCGCTGGTTAGCTCGCTCGATGCTTCGCGCATGACTGACGCTTCGCTGCTAGCTGACGCCCGCAGCATCTTCGAGCGCAACCTGTTGCACCACATCCCGGACTCACATACGGCACGTCGACTCGTGTTTCAGCCAACGATTGAAGAAGCGCTGCGCCGCTCTGGGCTGAGCGAGAAGGAGTTCTCGCGCGAGGTTGAGTCGCTCTTGAGTGTGACGCGCGACGTCGAAGCGCTGATCGAATTCGGCGAGCGAGACGCGCTGCAGCGATACCTGAAACGCTTCAATTCATCAAAGAAGGGGATCGCCTCAGAGCTCCCGGAGAGCGTATCTGCGCAGGTCCGAAAAGACCTAGCATCGATTCTCAGCGCCGTTCGTGAGCGCGGTGTTGATAAGGTGCGCCGTTATTTGGTCTTCACCTGCATTACCGACCACCCGAAGATCCTGATCAGCGTGGGCGATCTAGTTAAAACAGCGTCCTGCCAGAGCTACAAGACCGGAAGCATGGTTGAAACGCTCCCAGGATACGTAGTTGACGCAAACATCAAAGTGCAGGCCTCCTTTGTTGTGGCGGAGGGGAAGGTTGCTAGCGCTCTCGGAATTGGACGTGGTGACGTGCTCGACGTCGACTCGCTGGAGGTAACGTTGCTCCCGAATCGAATGGCGCTAAAGATTTGTGCGCCAGACGGTGCTGTCGCTGAGATTGACCTTGGAAAAGCCGTCTGCCGAAGGATACTGCGGGCTGGTATCCGAGTGAACAGCAACGAGCCTGTGATTATGCCCGAGCCGCGATACCAGCAGCAGCATGCAGTCACGTCGCTGATCCACGCGGAGCAGGATGCCCAGCTCGCAGAGTTTGAGAGCGCATGCGGCACCGAGGCACGGGACGGAGTGTTCGAGTTCGCCGCGACTCGCAATCCGTGTGGCGTCTACAGCGACATGGGCAGCGGACCGCAGGTCGGACCGTACCGCATCTTCTACAAGCAGCCAGCGAGAAGGATGAGCCGCGAAGACGCCCGCGGAGCCGCTCCGGACCAGGTCTAATGGACGGAATTCGGGGCTGGCGAGCCCTACTAAAGATTATTAGTTTTCTAGTTCTCGTAAA
>CAZZJR010000063.1:4227-16003 GCA_964654585.1 uncultured Bdellovibrionales bacterium | reverse complement strand
GTACAGGCGCTACCGCACGAAGTCTGGGAACTGGTGGTCAGGGTTCTTCTCGCGCACGTACTTCTTCTCCCACTCGGCACTTAGCAGGAGCACGTTTCGGTCGCGGGCATCGAGCGCCATAAAGGTGCCCATCGGGAGGGTGAGGCTCTTCACGTCGCCAAGAACGTAGACGCTGTGGCGATACGGAAGGAAGTCGATCGCTGAAGAGACGCCGTACTCCTCCTTGAGGCGGAACTGGAGCACCTCAAACTGAAGCTTCCCAACAGCAGCAACGAGCGGGGGATCTTTCGGGTTTCTGTACGACCGGAGGATCTGCACCGCCCCTTCGTGCGCAAGCTGCGTGATCCCCTTCTCGAACTGCTTGTGCTTTAGCACATCGGTGGGGCGGATCTGTGCCACAATCTCTGGCGGGAACTGGGGCATCGGCTTGTAGTTGAAGCCGCCCTGGAGCGAGACCGTGTCGCCAATCGCGAACACACCTGGGTTTATCACGCCTATCACGTCGCCTGGGTACGCCTCGTCCACAGTGTTTCGGTCCTTTGCGACCAAGCTGTAAGAGCGCGAGAGACGGATCTCCTTTCCGGAGCGGTGGTGCTTGACCACCATGTCACGCTCAAAGCGTCCCGAGCAGACCCGCATGTACGCCATGCTGTCGCGGTGCTTCGGGTTCATGTTCGCCTGGATCTTGAAGACGTAAGCGGAGAAGGGCTGCGCGCACGGATCAACCTCAACGGTGTCCCCGTTCGAAGCATCCGCCGGGTACGCGTGGGGAGGCGGAGCGAGCACAGTGAATGAGTCGAAGAATGGCTCCACGCCGAAGTTTGTGAGCGCCGACCCGAAGAAGACAGGCGTAATCTCGCCACGCAGAAACGCCTCACGCGAAAACCGGTTCCCGGCAGCTATGAGGAGCTCAAGCTCGCCCTCTAGCGCAGTCGCTTCTTCGTCGCTTAGGGCGCCGCTGCGCCTGGCCTCATCAAAAGAGACCGTCGAGAAGTCGGCTTTCGCAGCGCCACCCATCTCGGACTTCTTGAAGAGCATCACCTGGCGCGAAGCCACGTCGATCACCCCCTTGAAGCCGCTGCCGTGCCCGATTGGCCAGTTGATCGGCGCTGCCTGAATGCCGAGCACCGCTTCGACCTCTTGCAGGAGCTCAAGCGGGTCCTTCCCGTGCAGGTCCATCTTGTTGATGAAGGTGAGAATCGGCGTGCGCTGCATCCTGCACACAGCGAAGAGCTTCCGTGTCTGCTCCTCAACACCCTTCCCGCCATCGAGCACCATCACGGCACTGTCAGCCGCTGTCAGGGTGCGATACGTGTCTTCGCTGAAGTCTTGGTGGCCCGGCGTGTCCAGCACGTTGATGATCGTGCCCTTGTACGGGAACTGCATGGCGGAGGCTGAAACCGAGATGCCACGCTCCTGTTCGAGCTTCATCCAGTCCGAGCTCGTTGCTCGGCCTCCCTTACGGGCGCGCACCATTCCTGCCACGCCGATCTGTCCGGAATACAGGAGCAGCTTCTCGGTAAGCGTCGTCTTTCCAGCGTCTGGATGGCTAATGATGGCGAATGTTCGGCGCTTAGCGGTCTGGGCGGTTAGCTCTCCCGCTGAGATGGGCTCTGTCATAAGGCAGGCAGCCTAGCATAGCCGCAAAAACAAGCCCAATTTGGGCCCGGAAAGCGAGGAACTAGGCGGGTAGCCCACCCGGATCTCGTGTGCTACGCTCCGGCAGAACCAGCCCTGCTGTGGTGTATTCGTATCGTAGCGCGGCCTTTTCTGCGGAGAACCTATGAGCGACCTACACCTCGTTGCGAATAACACAGTCGTTTCTTTCCATTACACCCTAAAAGATAAGGACGGGAAGGTGCTGGATTCCTCCGAGGGAGGACAGCCCTTGGCTTACCTCCACGGCCATGGCCAGATTGTGCCCGGTCTTGAGCGCGCGTTGGTTGGGAAGGCAGCTGGGGCGAGTGCTTTTCAGGTAGTGGTGACTCCAGAGGAGGGCTACGGCACTAAGCGCGAGGAGCTGATTATCACCGTACCAAGGGAGCACTGGAGTCTCCCCGATACGGTCGGAGTTGGTGAGATCGTTGAGCTTCAATCCGACGCAGGTCAGCGGCTCCCGGCCCGGATCGTCGACATGAAGCCAGATGTCATCACGCTCGACGCGAACCATCCGCTTGCTGGGGAACCCCTCCATTTCGAGATAACACTCGTGTCTGTTCGCCCTGCGACTAAGGATGAGGTCGAGCACGGCCACGCGCATGGTCCGGGCGGGCATCAGCACTAAGTATCACGGCGGAGGCAGAGTTGGTGCCGAGCCGAACGTTGCGATAGTTTTTACGTGATTGTGCCTTATACAATGCTTGCGGCGGACGCTCTTCAGGGAATAGTGGAGGAGTTTGTTCTGCGCGAGGGTACAGATTACGGTTACGGAAGCTCGGTGAGCTCTGAGTCGAGCAAAGTTGGCTCGCTTGAAGCGAAGGTTTCGCAGGTGATGCGGCAGCTCGAGAAGGGTGAGGTGGTTCTCGTGTACGATGAGGCGACGGAAAGTTGCGACCTGGTGACGCGAGGCAGTAATCGGCATTTAGCAGCTGCGGTGGTAACTGGAGGGGAGTAGTATCGCATGGCAAAATATCAGCTCGCCCTATTGTCCCTTGCTTTCTCTGTGGCCGCTTGCGCTACCCAGCTCTATCCCGGGCCGGCGCGGCCCGATAGTGATATCTCAGTGCTTTCGCTGCTGCGAGCGGAGCCGAATATGACCTTCGGTGGCGTGGTCATTGACGGGCGTTCAGTGCCGAGTACACGCTACGGCTTCTCCACAGATTTTCACCTCCTACCTGGGAACCATACACTTTCGTTCAACTATCGAATCGACGCCGACGCGTACTGCGACGTAAGGGAACACCTCTGCCCGGCTATAGTCGTATCGGGGCAGTGTGCGGGCACCTTCACGAGCCAGGGCGGAAAGTCATACGTTGCTGAGCTAGTCGACCGCAAGAGTAACGTCGGCGCCGTTATAAGAGAATCGCTCTCGATCGATAATCTCATGGCGAGCAGCTCGGGCGCTATTGGTGAGCTGCAATGCCAACAGAGCAGTCGTCACGCCTCAGCGGATATCGAGCAGACCGGGCTCAATCTAAAGGCAGACGTGAATTGAGGAGAAGCGCGGGAGTATGGCGCTTGAGAACGTCGCGAAGCAGAACAGGTACTGGTGGGCAGAGTTGACTGACGAGGAGCTGCTGCAAGTCAGGATGTGCGACCTAGACCTGCAGATCGAGGGAACCCCGTTAGAAAGCCGAATTGCAACTGTACAAGCGGAACTTTCCGCCAGAGACCTGCGCTTCGAGCCGCATTACTGGCTCTCGGACGAATGGTTCTGCCCCGACGGAATCCCCGGTATCGCGGTCCCGTTTTACCTCGCCCATCCGCGGCTTGAGCGTCTGGAGAAGTCCCAGCTGCTGGAGGTCGAGGGAGGAGAGGAGGCGTGGTGCCTAAAGATTCTCCGGCACGAGGTCGGTCACGCAATCGAGAACGCGTTCCGGCTCCGACTCAAGCGGGAGCGGAAGAAGTTTTTTGGGAAAACATCCGTTCCGTACCCGGAGTACTACTCGCCGAAACCGTACAGCAAGAGTTTCGTTCTGCATCTCGATGCTTGGTACGCGCAGAGCCACCCAGATGAGGACTTTGCGGAGACCTTTGCGGTATGGCTCACGCCAAACTCTCAGTGGCGAGATCGGTATCGCGGTTGGCCAGCGCTGCGAAAGCTCCAGTATATGGAGCGGCTTATGACCGAGATCGCGGGAACGTCGGCACCTGTTCAGAATAAGAAGGTTCTCGACCCCCTCTCGGCGCTCAGCAAAACACTCGGGGACCACTACAAAGGTCGAAAGACGAAGTACGGACGCGAAACTCCCAGTTTTTACGACAAGGATCTGCGTAGCCTCTTCTCTGATGCAGAGGCCTTTGCAAAAGCTCAGCTCGCCTCCGGATTTATCCGTCGCCGCCGAAAGCACATCCGGGGACTCGTTTCCCGCTGGACGGGAACATACCAGTATACTATCGATCAAGTACTGGAGGCGATGATGGTGCGCTCTGCCGAGCTTGGTTTGCGGCTCACCTTGCCTGAAGACGAGACGCTGAAGCAGTTTGCGGTTCTCGTCACCGTCCAGACTATGAACTACCTGCATAGCGGCAGGCATCGAGTCGCGCTGTAGGGGTGTAATTTGATGAAGAAGGTCCGCGTTCTCTGCCTAGCCCACGAAGACCTCATCCCGCCGGAGAGAGTTCCGGGCTCGCAGAATTTTCACAACGAGGAATGGCGTACCGAGCAGTACGTCCTCTCAACCTTGAGGGCCATGGGTCATGACGCTGAGATTCTTGGCGTACGGTCAGACCTCGGGCGTATCCGGACGAAGGTTGAGGAATTTAAGCCAGACATAGTGTTTAATTTACTCGAGGAGTTTCACGACCAGCCCCTATACGACCAGAACGTCGTGAGCTTCCTAGAGCTCATTCCGGTCGCGTACACTGGCTGCAACCCTCGAGGAATGATCCTCTCCCGCGACAAGGCCCTCGCTCGAAAGGTGTTAACGTACCACCGCATACCAGGGCCTGACTTCGCCGTCTTCCATAAGGGGCGCTCTGTCCGTCGCCCGAAGAAGCTCAACTTTCCGCTCTTCATAAAGTCTCAGGTCGAAGAAGCCTCGCTCGGAATCTCTCAATCGTCTGTTGTCGACAACGACAAGGACTTCCAGGAGCGCGTGAGCTTCATGCACGAGAAGCACAACACAGACGTGATTGCGGAGGAGTACATTGAGGGGCGTGAGCTATACGTCGGGCTCATCGGCGACGACCGACTGACGGTCTTTCCGATCTGGGAGCTTGTATTTGAGAAGATGCCGGAGGGCACCCCTCGTATCGCGACTCGCAGGGTCAAGTGGGATGCAAAGTACCAGAAGAAGCACGGAATCACGAGCCGAGAGGCGACCGACTTGTCGGCTGAGTTGCGCGCGAAGATTGTCAATGTGTGCCGGCGGACCTACCGCGCCCTAGGGATATCTGGTTACGCTCGGATCGACCTTCGACTGAAAGAGAACGGAGATGTCTACGTGATCGAGGCGAATCCGAACCCAGAGATTGCGAACGGCGAGGATTTTGCCGACTCGGCGCTCCAAGCTGGGCTCTCGTACGAGGCGCTGCTCCAGAAAATCCTGAATATCGGCTTGAGAAGAGCGGGGCGTCTACCTGCGGGGTAGGTCCCGCCGTTCGATGAAGCGCAGGTCTTGCAGCGGATTCCTCTCAAAAGCTGGGAGGAATCGCTCTAGCCAGGCCCGCTGTGCCCACGGCGTAAGAAGCGGGATACCTGGCTCAAAGAGTGCCTTTTCGAGGCCATGACTCGTTACTCGCAGCGAACGAACGTCAAGAATGAAGTCACCGTCGGCCGGTTCGGAGTAGTCGAGAGCCGACGCGGTGACGAGAAGCGGATCGGTAGGCTGGGGGGTCGAGCCAGAGGTCGATAGGGCTTGGTGTAACCAGAGAACATCGACGAGTGGTGTGAGGCGTGAGTCTAAAATTGGTGCTGGCGGCATTCGTGCCGGCGCATCAGCGCCACTCTGCTCGGGCACGAAGTGTGGAACCCCCGCCAGCCCCTTGTGTATATGTGCTAAGGCCAGGCGCCACGTGGTGAACAGTTCCAGCGTTCGAGCGAGGTAGCGCCCGATCTCCCGACCAAGCCCTTCCGGCGGAGACCGGGGGGGCGACTCCGGAAGCGAGGCGACGAACCCTCTCAGCGCCACAGCAGGAGAAGAGATATCGAGCGCGATGATCTTGTTTGGCGCGTTCTGGGCGAGGATCTGCTCGGGGCGAAGCCCAGCGTCTCTGATGTCCGCCGCCGACTCGTGCTGTTCAAAGACGTTCCAGTCGTGTCGCCAGCTCTTGAGGGAGAACGATGCGGCCGCTTTAAGCCACGTGGTGTCGACGAGAAGCGTGTGGACGCAGGAGGGCTGTCGATGATTCTGGCCATAGAATACTAGGGAGAAGTGACGGTTCTGGTCAGACCGGATGGGAAGAGTGAGAGATGATGGCGGAGAGAATACCAGTAGGCCCGGTGTGCAGAGAAGCTTTACCTGGGGGAGTAGCTCCGCATTTGCGGCGAAAACCGGGGAAGAGGCTGCGAGCTTCGCGAAGTGGGTCTTAAGGGGCGTACGGTCGCCGGCACCAAGAAGGTCGGTGACGAATACTCCATGACCAGGAAAAGACCGATACTCTTGTGAGTGCACGAGCTGGAGATTGCCGAGGAAGAGCCCCGAGCGGACGAGCGGGCTAAAAACGCTTTCGGGCAGCCGCCTCAGGTCGAATTCGAGTGCAGAGCCGTACCCGGCAGATACTCGCCCAAGCTCCGAAAGGATCTTCAACCTCCTCTTCGTTGAATTGTTAGGCGCAGTAGGAGGCCCACTGAACTGCGGGTCGACGAGCGACGCTAGAGCTTCGAAGTGGGCGAGCTCTGGCTCGCTTCGCTCGAACCCCCGAGCACTAACTCTGGCAAGTCTCTCGCGGAGCGCCGCGGGTCCAATCTGCGAAAGTCCCGTCAAAAGGTCTCGACAAGCGCTATCTGGAGGGGGAAGGGAAGCCCAGAGGCGACCAATAATCGCGGCTAGCCTCGCCGGGTCAACACCGGCGGTCTCGTCCTTCGGCAGTTCAGCCATTGAGAGCAGGAATGCGCGCTGGACAATCGGTGACCGGCGAGCGGCGCGGAGCTCTGCGTAGGCGGGGAGGATCTCCCACGCGTTGGCGAAGCCCGCTTTGACCGCCGCTCGCGTAGCGACTCTAAGCTCACCCCAGGCCTCTGGTGCAGCAGCGCGGAGCTGCGGAACAAAGGCGCAGAAGCTTCGGAAGCAGGCCGAGAAATTCCCCGGGACGCGGGGGTCGACATTGCGGAGTAGAGCGGCGAGGCAGGTAAGGTCTTCTGCTTGAGCGTTCTCAGAGAGCAGAGGGTCGAGGTCGCGCAGCAGTCTGTGGTTCTGCATAGTAGTGGCGGAATCAGACGGGGCCATAAGCAGTATCTCGCCCAAGGCTCGCAGCGAGTTGGCAGCCTGTTTTCCCGATAGCCCAGGCCGCATAAGCGTTAGCGCCGTGAGGTACGGCAGTAGCGTTCGACGGTCCGTAAGGTGGTCTGCAGAGCCGTTGGCGGCGGGAGTAGGTGTCTGGCTGGCATGACGGAGGGCGCTGTCGGCCTTGAGAAGCTCGGTAAAGACTTCGAGGCTCAACTGGTCAACGGGGGGGGCCTGCTCGAAGAGGTCGGCGAAAAGTTTGAGGGTCGTCGCCACCGGCGCACCTGCGGCGAAGAAGGGCTTCGCCGCCTCGCATAGGTTCGCCACAACAGCGTCGGGCACAGATGCGTCGAAGAACGGCCCAAGCTCTTGTATGAACACCGCTACATCCGCGCGGGTTAGACCAGTAGCTGACTCCAGCAAGTTGCCGAGCAGGGAGCACTTGCGACCGCCCGGCGCCAAAGCCTCTCCTGGCACCTCGGACACAGGCAGCCGACCCGGTGAACCAGGTTCGTTAGTTGGCCTCTGCTGCCCTGGGTCTGGAGTCAAGGAACCTCCGTCGGGAATACCAAGCTCACAAGCGCCAAATCGTACCACAGGCCGAGAAAAAAACGCTATTTCTAGCCGTCACCTGTTGAGGTGTCGCACTGTCGGGTATAGCTTCAACGGATGCGAAGCCTTTTTGTTCTTATTGCCCTTTTCCTGTCGGTTTTTGGAGGATTTAAGGGATGGGAGGCGTATAGTTTCGTCTCAGGGGCGATACGCCTTGAGGGGCGAGTCTACGCAGTCGAAGTGCTTTCGGGACCCCCAAAACCACGGCAGAAGATCCCAGTTCATGTCGAGTATGAGCTTAACGGGAGGGTAGAGCGCGGTGAGACGCGGATGCCGATGCTCGGCAAGCTTTCCGTCGGTGACCCCGTCCCTCTGTGGGTATCCGCCAGCGACCCAAGCCGACCAGTCCTAGCACAACCGTCGGCGCTATTTGCAGGCCCCCTGACCTACCTCGTGGTTGGCACACTCGGCCTTGTACTGTCGATGGCTTACCGCGGGCCTCGCTGAGCGGCGCTACTCCTCAAAGTCTCCGCCGACGTCTCCAATGTCATCCAGCGCCGCGGCTGAATCCTCCTCTACGTGCGGCATAACGTCGGTCTCTAACTTGGTATCGTCGATGTCGTCGTCATCCGATTTCGGGTCCGCGGGCGGAACCTTTGAATCCGTGGCGTCCTTAGCGACAGCCGTCACAGCCGGCGCAGCCTTGGGGTTTGAAGCAACGAGCACACCGTCCGGGTGCAGCGGCGGCAGCGAGAGATCGAGGTGGTGGGGTGAGGTTTTTTTGTGGCGATCCTCCTCCTCGGTTGCCAACGCAGGCTCAACGCCGAGCAGGGAGCCCATCGAGACTAATGCTAAAACGATCAGAGATTTCACGAGTCCCCCACGGATACCTAAACCGGGGGAATCTTTGCCGTTAATTGTTGATTTTTCAAGCCCCCAATTCAGCCCCAAAAGCGCCATTTTCGCGGTTGTGCTCCCTTACTGAGGGCTCTACACTCGACCGAGGGGATTTCTCGGAGAATGTACCTATGCGAATAACCCAGTTTTTGCTCACCATCCCGCTTGCATTCACAGCCTGTGCTGGCGCGCAGTATCACCGCGACGCCGTCTCCGGTGACAGAAAGTCAGCGATCACGGTCGGGGCCGTGCAGCGTGAGGTGCGCGTTGGTATGTCCGGAGCTGAAGTAGCGGAAGCGCTTGGCTCGCCGAATGTCGTTACTACCGACGAGGAGCGTCGGGAGGTCTGGATCTACGACAAAATTTCCACCGAGAGAGCCTACTCCGTTGACCAGGGCGGCATAGCCACGCTGATTCTCGGAGGCGCTCTTATCGGCGACGGTGGAGTCGGCGGAGGTGTAGCGCCGTCCTACGCGTCGAGCAGCGGCGCTGCCGCTACTACTCAGAAGACGCTGACGGTTATCATCAAGTTCGACCAAGGCGGTCGGGTACGTGACTTTAAGTATCACTCCACGACATTCTAGCTCCCCAAACACCGACACACACTGCGAATCTGTATGAGAGACGTTAATCAGCGAGCGAGGTCGGTGCTTGTCTTGTCGCTAGCAATCGTGTTTTTGGCGGGCTGTTTCCCGGCGATTCCGCCCGAGGCGCTCACGCTTCAGCCCGAGGCAGCGACCCTCCGCCAGCAGCAGACGCGGCGGTTTGATACGAACAAGGAGGGGGAGTTGCTGCAGGCGTCTCTCGGCGTCCTGCAAGATATGGGGTTCGAGATTGATGAGTCGGAGGCGCGGCTTGGGGTGCTGGTAGCCTCGAAGACCCGCGATGCCACCGACGCTGCGCAGATTGCTAGCAAGATAATTGTCGCTGCTCTCGCGAGCCAGGACATGCCGATAGACGTTACGCAGCGAATCCGTGTCTCCCTCATTACGCGCGTCATTTCTCCAAAGGAGAGCACCGTTCGAATAACATTCCAGCGAATAGTGTGGAACGACATGGGGCAAGTGTCGCTATCTGAGAGCCTTGATGACCCTGAGTTGTACCAGCAGTTTTTCTTTAAGCTCTCAAAGTCGCTCTTCCTCGAGGCGCACGGTATTTAGGAGATGACCATGAAGACCATTATCGCTGTGAGTTGCTGCGCTATGCTGCTCTTAGCAGGCTGCGCGCCGATGCACGAAAGGATTCTCGACACAGAACAGTCACAGGTACAGCTTCGCTCCATCCAGTCTCGTGCATTCGACACGACCGATCGAGAGAAGACGCTTCGTGCGGTCATAGCGACACTGCAAGACTTAGCGTTCGTGGTTGATAAAGCTGACCTCGAGCTAGGCACTGTTAGCGCAACGAAGCTCGATGGCTACTTTCTGCGCATGACCGTCTCGGTGCGCCCGCGCGGAAAGACCGAGACGATCGTTCGCGCAAACGCCCAATTTAACGACCGCCCGGTTACCGATCCGCAGCCGTATCAGAGCTTCTTTGTAGCGCTTGAGAGGGCGATGTTTCTTAGTGCTAATTCGGTTGATTGATGGCCCGAAGAAAGTCTCTCATTTTATCGTCATGGGGGCTTTGGGGCTGTATTTCGAACGGGCCGTCCCGCCGGTTGGTAGCGGGGCACTGACCCTGTAGCGCACAGTATAGCGCCCTGGAGAGAGGTTTCGAACAGTTGCTCTATTCCGAGTGGTAACCAGTCGTATCCGTTTCTGTGTTGTGTTGTTTTTTATCTCGGCACTGTACCGCACCTTTTTCGAGGTCGCGGTATGACTTTGGCCGACTGTCGGTAGAGCGAACTCCTGGAAGGTTATGGTCACCCTCCGCTTTTTAACTGAGAGGTCCGGTGGGCTGTCGATCGGTGCTCCGTCGGTTAGGGGCGGTGGCGGTAGCTCGATCTCAACTCTGTAGACCTGGCTCTCCGTCGTAGTCTGCGGCGCGAGATTGCTCGCACTTGATTGAAATGCGGTGAAGAACTTGCGCGCGCTGAAGCCCGCACCACCAATTGTCGGAAGACTACTATCGCCTCCCCGTCCGAAGAGGTAGCCATCTCCCAGGGATGAGCGCTGACTGGTGAGCCAGATCAGGCCAGAGGAGAGGCTTTTTAGGTAGGTCTGGCGCGTCACCAGGGCCGTAGGGTCGGGAACGGTCGTTAGGTCGCGCGCGTCGCTTGAAAACACGACGTAATCACCGTTTGGCCCGATACGGGCCGAGAACACGCCAGACGAACTTGGAGTTCCGTTCGCATCGGTGTTTACCTGAGAGGGTGGCTCTTGAGCGGTTGTTGCTCTGTTCCAATAAAGGTCGGATCTTGCGGCAGTTCCTGCGCTGGGTCGGGCCATCCTAAAGAGGCGAACCTCACCAGAGTACGAAAGACTCCCACCGTCGGTCGAGAGTTCGTTTGAGCGTGCGTAGGAAGACACCAGCTCGGGTGCCTTGTTTCCGGCATGGTCTTGCACGAATGTATCGAATCGGCTTGGGGAGGCGCCTAGCTGTAAGCTATTAGTTGAGTAGATTATGGTCTGGCCGTCTGCGCTGATGGAGAGGTCCTTAAATTCGCCGTCTGCCACGCCGGGGATCCTAGCGGTCTCCACGAGCCACCTGCCCGCAGAGTTCTTCGAGATATTTGCGACAAACGGCTGCGGGTAGATTCCATTTGCGGGCGGACCGGTTGATGGGTCGGTAAGGTTTCCGGCAGTGCTTAAAAATGCTACTCGATATTTTAGCGGGGACTCGCTCACGAGTGCTACTGATGAGTCAGAGCTGCGGCCGTTGCCCCCCTCACTCTCCGAGCCGAATGCACGACTGACCAGCAACTGCTCTCCTGATGGCATCAAACGCAGGTAAACCTGCGGCTCGTCTGAAGTGGGGCCTGGGTTCGTTGAGCTTTCACCCAAGAGGTCGTCCGAAGTGGACTGGAATGACACTGCGTACGAGATGCGGTCAGAGGAAAGCTGGCTGATGCTTGGCAGCTCGGCACCTCGGGTCGGCGCGCCTCCGTCTGCACCTCCTCGGTTTTTTTTCTGAATCAGGAGCGAGACCGAGTAAGAGCCACTTGAGGTTAGCGACTGCAAAAAAATGTCGGTCGTATCCGAGTTTCTCTTTTTGGTGTCGAGATCGGTTGCGTTTGAGCTAAAAACTAAGACGTTGCCATTGGGCGCAAGGCTGAGCCCTCGCGAGTCACCGTTTCCCGGAAGACCGGCCGATGTGACTGAGGCAATCTGCGCGTCGCC
>CAZZJR010000063.1:1837-4127 GCA_964654585.1 uncultured Bdellovibrionales bacterium | reverse complement strand
ACATCGGGCGGCACATCGATCGGCGCGCCCTCGGTAAGTGGCGGCGGTTCGAATGTGACAGTGGCGCGGTACGCCTGAGCGAGAGTGCTCGACGAGAGGTTGACCGCTTTTGAGATAAAGGTCGCGATAACTGAATTGCTATTGAATAACGAGCCGCCGAGGTCAACCGCGTAACTGTCTCCGCTTTGCCCCATTGTGATACCCTCGCTGGCGCGTGCCGAAGTTCGAACTATCTGCCCAGTGAGGAGGTTCTTCACGTATGTCTGCGCATCCGCGAACTGTCCGCTTGAGCTCTCGGTGAGATTCATCCCCGTGTCGCTAAACGCAACAAACACCCCGTTTGGTGCTAATTGCGCGCGCGGGAGTGTGCCACTAAACTCACCTACGATCTCACCGTCGCTTGGTATGCCTTGACTGTTTGTGTTGACCTGCGTCGGTCGGCCTGCAAAGTTGTCGCCGGTCCGTACGTAAAAGAGACCATCCAGTGACGACTGAGAACCCTGCTCTCCTAATAAGTAGACAACTACCTCCCCGTTGAAGGACAGGCTGGGCTCGCGACCTTCTCGACCGTTCGTAAGCGCGTACTCGGATACGAGTTCGGGGGAACTGCCCTGCTTAACGCGATAAACCTGGCGCAAGAGGGAGGGTCCTGCTCCAGAAGTGTTCGGCCGCGCTACGGTATACGCCACTGTACCCCCGTCACCACTCAAGACAAGATTGTCGTGGTCGGCTGCGTTATCCGGAGTGGAAACTGACTTGATTGTAACATCCCAGCCAGGCTTTCCATCCCGCTTCCGCACACTAGCAATAAAGGGAAGGCGTTTCGCTAAGGGATTTGGCGCGTCCGATCCAAGATCGGTAGCGTCGGAGAGGAAAGCTATCCGAATCTCCGGCGGTTCGACCGACCGAATAGCGATCGATGGGCTGAACACGGAGCCGTTCGAAGACTTGAGGTCCGGAGTTCCCGGTTCAGTGCTTCCGAGAGCACGGGAGACGAGAATTGTGTCACCTCTCGGCTGGAATGATGCAAAGAGCTGCTGGGTCCCGTTCTTTGGAACGAACCCGCTTATGAGATTTGATGCGTACGAGAGGAAGGCCACAGCGAAGCGCTTCCCATCCGGCAACACCGGGGTGACCCGCGGTTCAAAACTTGAGCCGTTCGGAAATGAGCCGCCAGTACCAGTCACGAAAAGGCTAACAGTCCTGACCCCTTCCTTTTCCTCTACTACAAAGAGGTCCGAGAGGTCACCCGGGTCTCCGGCCACTAAGTTGCTTGCAGTTGAGGCAAATATGAACTTCTTCGCATTTGGCGCCACAGAGAGGGTTAAAGTGTCAGCGTCTCCGGGGGTGCCGTCGGTGGCTCGAGAGAGAAGCTCGGCGTCGTCCACAGACTGCGCGAGGGCACCGTCGAGTAAACTTAGGAGTGTTACTGCTGCAAGAAGAAACCTCTTCATCGTAAGAGCTCCGAAAAAGCACACGTCATAACAGTATAGTGGCTTGTGCCTTGGAGCGAAACCCTAACCATGAACTGGTGCCCCAGGTCACACGAGGCGGCGTGTTGCGAGAAGTGTGCTCTAGGAAAAAAATGCCGAACAGAGGTCACTTCTCTAGGAAATCAAGCTCGCCGGCCCAGCCCTGGGGGAGCGCCCTCTTAGAGAGATCCTCGGTCTCCTCCAGGTACCTGGCACAGGCCCCGGCGAGGCGCGGCTCCCGCTCAGAGACAGCTTTGAAGCCAGCCTTTGCCTCTTGCAGCCGGCCGGAGGAGAAGGTTGCAACCACAGACTCCCAATCCGCAAGCACCGCCCGGTCCAGAGGAGGATCGAAGACGGAGTGGAGACGCACCGGCTCCTTGCGACCCTTAACGCGCACGGTGGCGATGTGCACGGCGCCAGCGAAACCGCCGGCGTCTTTCCTCGTCGCCTCACTGAGGAGCATCGTCGTGCCGAAATACTTGTTCAGCCCCTCTATTCTAGAGGCGAGGTTCACGGAGTCGCCGATCGCTGTGTAGTCAAATCGCTTTGCCGAGCCAAGGTTTCCAACGAGCATGGGGCCGGTGTGAACGCCGATACGGGTAGTGAGGCGAGGGAACCGCTGGCTGCTGTTGAAGCGATCTATAGCTGTCTGGATCTCTCGTGCCGCTTGAATTGCCAGGTCTGCGTGGTTTGGGAGTTTGATCGGCGCACCCCAGATAGCAAAGATAGCATCGCCGATAAACTTTACGAGGGTGCCCTTATTTTTGAAGACAACCTCAACCACCTCGGTGAAGTATGCGTTAAGCATCTCAGAGGTC
>CAZZJR010000063.1:0-1737 GCA_964654585.1 uncultured Bdellovibrionales bacterium | reverse complement strand
CCAATGCGACGAATGCCGTGATGCCCGCAAAGACCACCGGCGTGACACTTAACGCGATGAAGGTGGCCGCGCCAGCTATCACTCCTTGGGCCAAACGGTCCACGAGTGGCGACGGCCGCACTATCCAGCTCTTGTTAACCAAGTTCGCGTAAATCGTAGCGTGAACCTCGAGCCCGAAGATGTCTGGCGGACCGTACGGTGAGAGGAAGCTATCCTTTTGGGCTCCCCCCGTGTCTGTTCGAAGGGAGAGGCCAACGAACACGGTGGCATCCTGAAAGTCTGATCTCCGCAGGGGGCTATCGTCGCTTACGACCTCCCAGTAGGAGATCGGGCGGAGAGCGCGTCCCGGGCCGTAGTACCTGATTAAATCGTACGGCCCCGGACGCTCGACCACCTCGGGATGCGAGTACGTAGCTGCCGCTTCTGCAAGAAACGGAAAGTCGCGCTCCTGCTCGACCCGCATAAACGGGAACGAGCGAATCACTCCGCCGTTCTTCGGCAGCCCGGCTAGGGCCTCCGTCGCAACCTTCCGGAAGGGCTCGTATGGGCGGTCGACGAACTCAATCTCGTACCCACCGCCTTGACCCGAAACCGTCTGTTTGGCGAGCTCCGCCCCGATCGTCGAGTGTATTCCGGCCAGGGCTGCCTCGAGCTCGGTGTTTGCGTCCGGATTCGCCCCCGGACCGGTGAATACTATGTCAAAAACTACCTGCTTCGCCCCAAGCTCCTTGAGGCGTCGGAGGAGCTTTGCGTGCAGGGCTCGAGGCCATGGGGGGCCATACGGCACGCCGAGCTCTTTGTAGCTCGGCTCATCCATCGCAATCACTACAACTTTCTCTGGGCGGGGTTGCGCGCCACGAAGAGTGCACCACAGGTCAGAAACCCGAAATTCAAGGTCCTCAAACAGCGTGGTAGCGGAGATCAACCCCGTCAGAATCCCGACACACGCGGCGAGCCCGAGCTTTGGAAGCAGCTTCATGCCCGTTCTCTACCGCACTATGGGGCAACTGGCGACCGGGATAATGCATCGAAAGAGCTAATGTTATCTTGGTCGATGTGGTGCTTCGATCTATCCTTTCGACGGCCCTGCTGTTTTCGTTTTGGGTCATCAGGCTGTTTAACCTTCTTCATCCGAGGTCGCTTGAAACGCCTACTGCTTGCCGTCGTTATCTCGGTGCTTTTTGCCCCTAGTGCACTTGCCGCTGACGGGGTTGTTGCTCGCGTTTTCTCGCTGCAGGGGAGTGCTACGGTTGTGCGCTCTGGAAAGACCGTTCAGCTACTTGAGGGAGGGGACATCTTCCCCGGCGACGAGATTGTGATCGGGGAGCCAGGAAGGGCAGCCCTCGAGCTGACAGACGGTTCGTACGTTAGGCTCCCTGCCGGCGCAAAGATGCGCTTTCCAGGGCAGCAGGACCAGGTAGACCTAATCGAGGGCTCGCTCCACTTCTTAAGCCACTCAGAGAAGCACCCGACGGTGGTGACAGAGCACGTAACAGCCGCGATCCGAGGCACTGAGTTCACGGTTACTACTGACAAAAGCGGAAGCTCGATCTCGCTCATGTCCGGTTCTGTTGATGGAGCTAGCAAGACGGGTAGGGTATCACTCGCCAGCGGGCAGGGCGCGAGCTTTCGACCGGGGAGAGCACCAGAGGTTTACACCCTCGTTTCCTCGGACCGTTCAGTGCAGTGGAGCATGTTCGTGCCGTACCTCGGGGCAGAGCCGGTACTTGATTCCGA
>CAZZJR010000062.1:7419-16681 GCA_964654585.1 uncultured Bdellovibrionales bacterium | reverse complement strand
GTGTTCGACCTCGCGCGGCACCTGAGAGAGGCGGACCGGATCGTTGATCGTGCGCTGGCGCTGTAGCTTTTTTGTGTAGGGGAGATTCGCGATGAAATACCAGGTACTCGTCAGGCTTAAGCCGGGTGTGCTCGATGTGCAGGGGAAGGCTGTCGAAAACGGGCTCAAGGACAAACAGTTCGATGCCATCAAGAACGTGCGCGTTGGACGGGTGATCGAGCTTGAGGTCGACGGAGTTGCCGGCGCCGAAGCCAAGGCGCAGGTCGACGAAGTGTGCAAGCTGCTCCTCGCGAACCCCGTCATCGAGCAGTACGAGATCAAGGAGGTTGCGTGAAGGTAGCCGTCGTCGTCTTCCCTGGCACAAACTGCGACCAAGACATGGAGCATGTGTACGGGAAGCTCCTCAAGCAGGAGACGGTGCGCGTCTGGCACCGCGAGACAGAGCTTCACGGCTCGGATGTTGTCGTGTTGCCGGGCGGGTTCTCGTACGGAGACTACCTGCGCACCGGGGCGCTGGCGAAGCTCTCGTCAGTCATGGAGGCGGTAAAGGCTCACGCCGAAGCGGGCGGAAAGGTTATCGGCATCTGTAACGGCTTCCAGATTCTGTGCGAGGCCGGGCTTCTTCCGGGAGTTCTCCTTGAGAACGTCGGGAGGAGGTTCCTCTCGCGCTTCGTTCACATGCGGGTCGAGTCGACAAACTCCTTCTTTACGTCGTCGCTGACGGCCGGAGATGTTGTTACCTGTCCAATCGCGCACTTCCAGGGGAACTACTTCGCTGAAGCAGCGGTTCTCGACGAGCTTGAGAAGCGCGGGCAGGTTGTTTTCCGCTACTGCGACGCGAACGGCGAGGTGCGGCCTGATGACATCGAAGTAAACGTCAACGGCTCTTGCCGCGCCATCGCTGGCATTACGAGCCGCAGTGGCAATGTGGTCGGCCTGATGCCGCATCCAGAGCGAGCGGTTGAGGACCTGATCGGGTTCGTTGGCGGGGCTACGGGGCTGGCGCCGTTCCGGCCTACAGCCTAGCGAGGCAAAGGCGTGGCCGCTAGCACGATGGGAAACATTCGGGCGGTCCTCTTCGACTTTGATGACACGTTAGTGGACACCTTTGGCTCGAAGGTTCCAGCTATCATTGAATTCTGCTTCGAGGAGTACGGTCTTGAGGTTCGGCGCCAAGAGGTAGAGGCGCTGTGGGGCAGGCCGTTCAAGGAGATGATCGCTGCCCTTAACGGCGGCAGGCCCGTTGATATTTCGCGCTACCTCAAGGTGTCAGAGAGGTATCCACTCAAGGCGTTTAGCGAGAGCGGCTCGGTGCTTGATGTGCTTGGCCAGCGGTATAAGCTGGGGATTGTGACGTCTCTCTCAAGGGAGGTTCTGCTGCATAGCCTACGCCACCTAGAGTGGCGAGAGTCGCGCTTTTGCGCCCTCGTCGCCGAGGGAGAGGCTGTAGCGCACAAGCCTGACCCTCGCGTCTTTGAGCCCGCGATGCTGTCCTTGGCTGGAGTCTCGCGAGGAGAGGTGCTCTACGTCGGAGATGCTGTAACCGACGCGCTGGCAGCCCAAGGAGCCGGAATACAGTTTGTCGGAATTGCCAGAGACCCCGTCCGGCGCAAGGCGTTCGAGACAGCTGGCTTTCCTTGTCGGCCTTCGCTACAGGAGGTTGCGACCGAGGTGCTGTGCTGAAGTGCGAGCGGAGTGTTGTTGTGGGCAGTGTGACACAAGGAGATATCGCCCCTAAGCCGCTCCTAAGCCTCGGCTGAGAGAGCAGCACAGCTGCTGAAGGCGCCGCTTACGTGAGTCACATCGAAGCCCCTACTTCGCAAGAACGACGACGCGAGTGCCGCTCTCTTCCCCGAAGCGCAGTGCACAAAGAGCGGCTTCCCCGCTGGCACGTCACCGAGCCGCGCGAGAAGCCTCGTGTACGGCACTGAAAGGGCACCTGGAATGTGAGCTTGGGCGTGCTCCGATGTGGTTCTGACATCGATAATCGACCCTGCCGCGAGCGCGTGCCCGGGGTCGAAAGTGGCGAAGGGCACCGAACGACTCTTCTCTGTGAGCAGCCCGGCTGTCTGCGCCTCGGAGATCGTCATCCATCCCTGGATGCTGTCGAATCCAATCCGGAAGAGCTGCCGAACGGCGAGGTCGACGTCGGCTTCTGATTCCACCAAGAGCAAGATTCCGTCTCGCTCTGCGAGAAATGAGCCAGTTGCTGCCGAAAAGAACGGAGAGCGAAGCGGTGCGCAGAGTGATTTCGGGAAGTGATTTTCTGCGTACGCGTCGGTGTTTGTGCGAGCGTCTACGACAAAGGTGTTTTTGCTTCCGGCCCTACTAGAGAAGAGCGCCGGAGTCAGGTGCTCTGCAACGGGAACGCCGCCCAAGACGGCGACGCCGTCGCGGTTCACGCGCTTCATCGTTGCGAAGTAGGCGGGCGGATCCGGCTGTCCCTGGAGGATCTCCTTCAGAAACGACTCGCCATCATTGATAGCGAGCTTAAACGGCGAATTGAAGCGGCGCTCGTACCCGAGTGTGGAAGTTGGAATCGCCCCAAGAGACTTGCCGCAGGCGCTCCCAGCCCCGTGCCCTGGGAGGATCTGTACGTAGTCGCCAAGTGGGGCAAGGCGGTCGCGCAGCGAACGGAGTAGCTGCTCAGCGGAAGATAAAGCGACGTTTGCCTGTCCGGTCGCTGTTTCGAGCAGGTCCGGGCGTCCAACATCACTAACGAAGAGGAAGTCGCCCGTTGCGATTGCAACGGGCTCAGATGCTCCGCCGCCTCTGTCTGTGATAACGAAGCAAAGGTGCTCAGGGGTGTGTCCTGGGGTGTGAAGGGCTTTGACCTCGATGTTTCCGACGGTGAAGGTGTCGCCATCCCGCAGCAGCTTCGTGTTGGGGCGATCGCCTGGCCAGCGGTAGCTCCAGTCAGTGCCGCCCTCTCCTGAGAGGTAGAGCTTCACCGAGGGGTCTTGGGCAAACTCTCGCGCTCCGCTGACGAAATCCGCATGAATGTGCGTCTCGGTCACAGCAGTGATGCGCAGCCCGTTTTCACGTGCTAGCGCTACGTAGCGGTCGATGTCGCGCTCTGGGTCGATGACAAGCGCCTCGCCGGTGCGTTGGCATCCTACGAGGTAGGCGTACTGGGCGAGGTATGGGTCGAAGATCTGCCGAAGGAGCATGCTGCCTCTCTGTTTCTGCTACGTCATAGAGCAGGAGCTCTTCGTTGAGGACGATGACGCGCCGCGAGTGTTCCAGGGCATGCGCGCCAGCACCATGCCCATCCCGCAGCTGTCCGTGACTCCAGCGAACACGAGCCCGGCACCGATGAATGCAGGAAGGGCGATCCAGAAGGGGCTTGCGAAGTACGCGAGGCAGGAGCCGATAAATACAAGCGCACCGGCGCAGATCCGCACCTGCCGCTCTAGCGAGATGGTTTTCTTTCCCTCGACTGCGGCGAGACCGCAAGACTTCCACGCGGTCATGCCACCCTCAAGGATGCGAACGCCTTGAAGGCCTGCGGCGACGAGAGCCTCAGCCGCCTTGCGAGCACGCCCGCCAGACTTGCACACAACGATGCAGCTTCGGCCCTGCATAAGCTCCGTCACTTTTGCCGGGTTAAGCTCTGTAATGGGGTGCAGCACGGCGCCTTCAATGTGCATCTCTTCGAACTCTGCAGGAGTTCGGACGTCGAGCAAGAGGCATGCGCTTCGGCTGGCGTTGGCATCAGACGGCGAGACGGTGGGGATAGTGGCGTTCATTGTTTGTCTCCTCTCTGTGGGGCTCTTCTGTGCGGCTCTGAGTTGGGCTACTTCGAGCCTCACGGCACCGCGATCGGTGATGCGACAGTATCCTACGCGACGGTCGTGGATGCAAAGAGTCTCTCGCTCGCGGGGGCGGCTACGCCGCCAGAGTTCTCACTGCCGGGCAGAGCTTAACGACGCCTGCGCGCTGTCATAAGCCCGAAGAACAGCAGCGAGGCGGCAATGATACCGATGACAACCAGGGCGGTAAGGCCCGGGAGCCGAGGGGTAAGCGAGCGCCCAAGGCCGTTCTCGCCTGGGATTCGGATGGTGCGAAGGGTGGTTAAAAGGGCTTCTTTTGACAAAATTGGGTGCCCCTCACGGTCAACGATGCTGGCTGTATAGAGCCGATCAGGGAGCTGTACCTGCAAGATTAAGCCCTCCATCGGCATGTTCTGGTTCATGTATCGCACGGTCGTATGGAAGCTCTCTTGCTCGCCGAGAGGCTCGATGCGTGACTCCGAGAAGGTTGCATCGGTCAGGCCCACGAGGTGGTAGGCGTTGCGAACAGCGGCCTCTCGCGCCATTACTCCGGGGCTGATTGAGGGTTGAGGATTGGCCTCCTGGATGATGTTAAGTGTTGGAAATCCACCGTTTTTATTGCGAAAAGCGCACAAAACCCCCTGTTGCTGCAAGGCGACTGGCTGCCAGTCTTGAGAGAGGCTGAGGACTATCCCGGTGCCACTTCCGCACGGCACCTCCGTTGTCGAGTCCTGCGCCCAAAGGCTCTCAAGGGAGGGGGTGCGAAGCATCCACGTTGTGGCTGCGAGAGCGCAGATCGAGATCACGCTGAAGCGCAAGAGGGTGATTTTTGCCCGACGGGAGCGCATTTTTTTGCTCATGGTCACGAAAAAATATTATTGATCAATCGCGAGAATTGTAACTATCATCGCGCTTGTTCGCATCTGACGACGAGATCTTATTTTTCTGGCTGCGTAAAAACGGCCCGAAAAATGGGGCTCCCCCGCGAGGGCGAGGCTCGTACATCGTCGAAGGAATCTGTTTCGTGGCCGTATCTTTCCAATGATGGCGAGTGCGGTCCCTGACGGTGTGCGACGCTAACGGTAGATACATACCAATTGTATTTAGGAGAAAAACGTATGGCAAAGAAGCCAGCGAAGAAGAAGGTAGCTAAGAAGATTGCAAAGCCAGCCAAGAAGGCCCCGAAGGGTAAGGTTGTCGCTGCTCCAGCTGTTAAAGCTAAGGTTTCCACGAAGCCACGCAACACCTCGACTCTCAGCTACACTCAGTCAGAGTTCGTTGAGAACGTTCGTGCGTTCTGCGGCCTGAACAAGCGTTCAGAGGCTAAGCAGCTCGTTGAGGACATCGCTTCGTTCGTGATGGATTCCCTCAAGAGGGGCTACAAGATCCCGCTCATGGGCCTCGGCAAGCTCTACGTGCGTGAGTCGAAGGCTCGCACTGGTCGCAACCCGGCAACTGGCGAGATGATCCACATTCCGAAGAGGAAGCGTGTTCGTTTCACCGCTGCTAAGGCGCTCAAGGAGAGGGTTCTCTAATCCTTGAGGAGCTTTTGCTCCGGAGAAGCGCGGGAGGTGAGAGCCTCCCGCGCTTTTTTTATTGCTTTGCTTTCAGTCGTCTTTCTCCTCCTCCTAATCCTGCACTTGCACTGACTTCCTAATCCTCGTCGGCGGGAGCGGTTACGGAGAGAGAGATTAGGAGGGGGTGCAGGTGCAGGAGAAGGAGGAGGAGGCTTAGGGAAGGGGGCGCGTAGATCTGGGTTTTTAAGTTCTTGCGGAAAGGGGTAGAGTCTCCGGGATGTCAGAATCACCTTCAAAAGAAGCTATTATTGAGGCCCTAAAGACGGTCGAGGATCCGGACCTTTTTCTGGATATATACTTCCTGGGGCTGATCTACAGTATTCAGATAGAGGAGGGGGAGGTTGTGATTGAGATGACCTTTACCACTCCGCTGTGCCCCTCCGGTCCGCAGCTCAAGCAGGACGTGATGCTCAAGGTGGGCGCGGTGCCGGGTGTCACCAAGGTCACAGTCAATATTACGTTTAGCCCGCCCTGGGAGCCCTCTGAAGAGGTTAAAGGATTGCTGGGGATGATGTAGGCGGAGGCACGGTGGAGCTTACCCAAGACCAGATTGAGCTACAGGACCTGCTGCGAGGTTTCTTCGCGGAGCATGTGACCTCTGCCGTTGTGCGCAAGCGAATCGAGAGCCCCCAGGCTGAGCAGCGTGAGCTGCTGGATCTCCTAAGCCAGCTTGGGCTGCGCGAGGGGTTCTGTGGCCCCGATGCGCCGTATGGGGCTCCAGAGCTTGGGATACTGGCTGCCGAGTGTGGGGCATTCCTCATGCCAGAGCCGGTGTTTGAGCGGCTGCTGTGTGAGGGAGTTTTTCCGCGGCTAATCGGCGATGAAGAGGCGGAAGCGTACACCGCTTCGCTCGAAGGAAAGCCGACAGCGGTCGCGCCGCGTGAATGTTGCTCGCTCAAGGCGGACGCCAAGGGGAAGGTCGTCTCGGGCGAGATCGCTTGGAGCTTCGGTGGGGCGGATGCCGAAGCAGTGATTGCTGTGGCTTCAGTTGCGGGTGTAGAGCGGGGCGTGGTGTTCTCGAAGTCAGCGGCGGGTGTTAGTGAGGAGATTGCGTCATCGCTCGACCTATCGGTGCGGCTTCGGAGATATACGCTAAAGAAGACCCCGGTGTTTCTCCTCTCTGAAAGTGCATCGGCTACCTTCCTTGATTTGGTGGAGGTCATCAAGGCGAACGAAGCCTACGGTGTTGCTCGTAGGGCTCTTGAGGTTACCTGTGACTACGTCAAGACGCGCGAGCAGTTTGGGGTCCCTGTCGGCGGCTTTCAGGCGGTGCAGCAGAAGCTCGCGGACTCTTACGCTTCGAGCGAGTCCCTGGGAGCGCTGGCGCGCTTTGCTGCTTGGGCAGTCGCGTCGTCGCCTGAGCAGCGAGCTCTTACTGCAAGAGCGGCGATCTGCCACGCTACTGATGTTGCGTCGGCGGTGTGTGAGAGCTGCATCCAGTGCCTCGGGGGGATCGGCTTCACCTGGGAGCATGACCTTCACCTCTACCTGCGCCGGGCGAAGATGATAGCGATCGCGTTTCCAAACAGCGAGGCGCGCTCTGCAGAGCTGATAGGACGGGCGGTCACGCCTTCGTAGGCACGGCGAGTCAGCAAAATATCGGCTTGGCTGCTTTGCGGCGGTCTTTAGTTGCCTGCGGCTGGGCCGATCGTCTCTAGCAGCTCGCACCAGATGTGGATCACGGTAATGTGGGCCTCCTGGATCCGCTCGGTTGCTTGCGCCGGGACGACTACAGCCGCGTCGCACATTGCGGCTAGCTTTCCGCCATCCTTGCCGAGCAGGCCAATCACCTTCGAGCCCCGCTCCTTCGCCTTCGCAACAGCGGCGATGACGTTGCGTGAGTTGCCGGAAGTGGAGATCGCCACGAGCACGTCCTTGGCTGTGCAGAACGTCTCTGCGCAGCGCGCAAAAGCATCCTCGAAGCCAACGTCGTTTCCCCAGCAGGTGAGCACCCCGGCATCCATGAAGTGCATCGCGCGAACTCCTGGCCGCGAGCGCTTGTAGCGCGCGACGAGCTCCTCGCACAGGTGCATGGCGTCGCAAGTTGACCCGCCGTTGCCGCAGGCGTACACGGTGCCGCCTTGGGCGACTGAGTCAGCGATCAGTCCGTAGGCAGCGGTCACCGCCGCGAGAAACTTTGGGTCATTCGCCAAGGACGCCTTCAGCGTCGCGGACTCAGTCAGGATTGCAGCAACACTCTTTTCCATACAAATCGGCCTCTCAGCGGGGAGTATTCTGTGCCCCCGACGGCGGTCGATCAAACGGATCTCCCAGCCATCCCGCACCTCACATTCGCCGGTGCCCCGCAGCGGAAATAATGCAATCGAAACCCGGCCGGTGAAAGGGGGTACTGGATGAAAATACGTGAAAACCTCGGGCGTAGCTCGGGCCAATTGGGCGCGACTTTGCCTCAACCAGGGGAGGCTTGAGAGTTCAACCCCTTGACAGGGGTAAGCCGGCAGTTTCAAGTATGCTTTTGCAGCAGCTGGGCTATCACACTCCAGCGTTCTTAAGGGGCATCTATGAAGGAGTACAAGGTTTGGCTGGCGAAGCTTCTCACGATCGTGGTGATTGTGTTGGTAGTTGTGCCGGTTGTCGGTGGTGCGGCGAGCGCGGTCAAGAGCGTGCTCGGGCCCAAGGTCGCGGTGATCGAGATGGCGGGGGTCATTACCGAGTCAAACGAGATCCTCAAAGCGCTCTACGAGGAGGTTCGGGACAAGGACACAAAGGCGATTGTGTTGCGAGTTGATTCGCCCGGCGGGGCGGTCGCTCCCTCCGAGGAGGTGTACAACGCGATTCGGCGCCTGAAGAGCGAGAAGCCGATAGTGGTTTCGATGGGCTCAGTTGCAGCTTCTGGGGGGCTCTACTCTTCGCTCGCCGCGAACAAGATCTTTTGCCAGCCTGGAACTCAGACTGGCTCAATCGGAGTTATCTTACAGATCCCAAACTTCACGACAGTTGCAGATAAGGTCGGCGTTGACATGGTGACGATCAAGAGCGGCGCGCTGAAAGATGCTGGCAACCAGTTCCGGCCGATGACCGAAGAGGAGCGGAAGTTTCTCGAGGACGTAGCGAACCGGGTGCACCAGAACTTCATTCAGGCGGTTGCCGATGGCCGCAACATCCCGGTCGAGAAGGTGCGGACGTTCTCCGATGGGCGTGTGCTGCTCGGCTCTGAGGCGAAGCAGCTTGGGCTCGTTGACGACTTCGGCGACGTGTACGATGCGGCGCGCGCGGCGCTGTCGCTCGCTAAGGTAGAGCTTAAGGCGACCGAGGTTCCGAACCTGGTCTACGCCAACAAGAAGAAGGGTTTTATCGAGAAGGCGCTTGAGGGCGAGTCTCTCATCCCGGCGATTATTCGTGATGCGTCGGTGCCGACGATACAGTACCTGGCGGCGTTCTAAGGGGCCCTGTGCGCGGGATAACGGTCGCCGGTATCGGTACTGATGTCGGAAAGACGGTTGCATCTGCGGTGCTGTGCGAGGTGCTTGGTGCGGACTACTGGAAGCCAGTTGCGAGCGGCGTCGAGGCGGGGGCAACCGACAGCGGTGTGGTTGCTTCTCTCATAGCTGATGGGCCGAGACGAGTTCATCCTTCGGGATGCGCTTTCAAGAAGCCGCTTTCACCGCATATCGCCGCAGCGCTCGAGGGAAGATCGGTCTCGGTGGAGGCCCTAACGCTCCCTGAGAGCGATCGGCCAATCGTCGTTGAGCTTGCGGGGGGCGTTCTCGTGCCGCTCAACGACCAACACACGAACATGGAGCTCGTGGCGCGCTTGGACCTGCCGGTTGTCGTTGTGTCGCGACACTACCTAGGAAGCATCAACCACACGCTGCTCACCCTTGAAGCACTGCGGGCACGAGACGCGGCGGTCATGGGGGTTCTCTTCAATGGCGAGGAGCTGCCCGACAC
>CAZZJR010000062.1:5972-7319 GCA_964654585.1 uncultured Bdellovibrionales bacterium | reverse complement strand
GGCGGCGCCGCCGGGCTACGGAAAGGTCTTCTTCTCAGACAACGGCTCTACGGCGTGTGAGGTCGCGATCAAGATGGCTGTGCAGCTTTTCTCGAATCGAGGGGCTGGGCGCCGCACACGGGTAGTGGCGCTTGAGGATAGCTACCACGGGGACACCTTCGGTGCGATGGCTGCAGGTGAGCGCGGAGTGTTCTCGGCGCCGTTTGACGAGATGCTCTTTCGTGTCGAGCGGGTTCCGGCGCACGGGGGTGCAGATGGGCAGGAGCGGATGCGCGAGATCTGCTCGCGCGGGGACGTGGCTGCGTTCATCTTTGAGCCTCTGGTGCAGGGCGCTGGCGGGATGAAGATGCACAGCGTTGAGGCGCTAGACGGATACCTCTCGATCGCGCGCGAGTTCGGCGTGGTTACGGTAGCTGATGAAGTAATGACGGGCTTTGGACGCCTCGGGCCGCTCTTCGCCTCTAGCTTGCTCAAACACACTCCGGAGATTCTTTGCCTCTCGAAAGGGCTCACTGGCGGCACGATGCCTCTAGCGGTGACCTTGGTGCGAGATGCTCTCTTCAACGAGTTTGTCTCACCTGACCACTCGCGGACCTTCTTTCATGGCCACACCTATACGGCGCACCCGGTTGCGTGCGCTTTGGCTCGGCGGGCTTTGGCACTCACGGCGCAAAGCTCGTGCGCTGCGGAGCGTGCGCGTATCGAGGAGAGGCATCGAGAGTTTGCGCAGGAGCTACAGAGTGAGACAGAGCTGTCAGATGTGCGAGTGTGCGGAACGATCCTGGCATTTAACCGAAAAACTGGGAGTGGAACCGGTTACCTTAGCGGCGCGGCGAAGGGGGTGACTCAGTTCTTTCTTGACCGCGGCGTGCTGCTCCGTCCACTGGGAGATGTGTTGTACGTGCTTCCGCCGTACTGCACGACCGATGGGGAGCTAGAGAAGATTTACGGCAGTATTCGCGAGTTCTTGCGCGCTACTACTCGGTAGCGCCGAGTGCTACTCCGCCCAGAGACGGCTCGACCTCGCTCTCGCTTCCCTTCCTGTCGTTCCACCAGAAGACCGCTGAGGCCCAAGCGAGCGGAAGGAAGATCATCGCCTTGATGAAGAGGTATGCGATGAAGGTCTTTAGGATGAAAGCGTGTGTCATATCCGTGGCCTAAACTACTAAGGCGGAAGGGTACCGACAAGGAGCCCCGCCGCAGTTTCTACCATGGGTATGGATTAGTAGGAATTGGGTGTGACTTAGTGGTTTTGGCCGAACCACCCTTCGTGGTTCCAGTGCGTTACGCCAGCTTTGCAAGTTTCCTACAAGTTCTCAGACACCTTGTAGAAACTCCTACAAGTTC
>CAZZJR010000062.1:3361-5872 GCA_964654585.1 uncultured Bdellovibrionales bacterium | reverse complement strand
GCTTTGCAAGTTTCCTACAAGTTCTCAGACACCTTGTAGAAACTCCTACAAGTTCACTCCTACAAGTTCTCAGAGACGTTGTAGTAGAACACCGCGCCCAAGAGGGCTATTCGCACGAGCCTACTACAAGCAGCCTACTACAAGCTCTCAGAGACGTTGTAGAAGCTCTTCCTACAAGTTCTCAGACACCTTGTAGAAACTCCTACAAGTTCTCAGAGACGTTGTAGTAGAACACCGCGCCCAAGAGGGCTATTCGCACGAGCCTACTACAAGCAGCCTACTACAAGCTCTCAGAGACGTTGTAGAAGCTCTTCTCCTACAAGTTCACTAGTAACTCCCTGCAAGTTCTCAGACACCTTGGAGTAGCTCCTACAAGTTCTCAGGCACCTTGTAGTAACCACGCTCTAGCGGTTTAGGGTCTTTACCGTAGGTACTTAGTAGAGCCCGAGGATCCCTGACGCCTCGCGGGTCATCTCAGATTAGGAGGAGAGCCAATATGAGAAATGACCAATTGAAGGCGTCAGACCTTTGGGGGGCTGCGATTCAAGAGCGGCCTGAACTGAGCAAATGGCTCGCACACTGGCAGGGGTCTCTCGGCGGGCAGTCCTCGCCGCTTCAGGATGAGCTTCCCTGGATGACCTACGCAGCGATCAGCTGGCTTGAACGGTTTTTGCGCCCAGAGATGTCCGTATTCGAGTGGGGCAGCGGCGGCTCTTCAGCCTTCTTCGCCAAAAGAGCCCGCAGGGTACAGTCCGTCGAGCACGATAGCGCTTGGTACGATAGCGTCGTAAAAACACTCGAAACCCGCGGCTACACAAATGCCTCTGTGCAGCTCATAGAGCCTGTAAAGGGTGCTCTCACGCAGACCTGCTACGCGTCTAGTTCCCCTGATTACGTGGGTTGCTGCTTTGAGCGCTACGCATCGTCCATCGACGCGTACGCAGACGAATCGTTTGATCTCGTTGTTGTAGACGGGAGAGCTCGACCTGGCTGCATCGAGCACGCGATACCGAAGGTGAAAGGCGGAGGATTCTTGCTGCTAGATAACTCGGAGCGAGCTGCCTACGCGGCAGGCTGCGCGCTGCTTGACGCCTGGCCGGGCGAGCGGATGTGGGGGCCGGGACCTTACAACGCTTACCCGTGGGAAACCCGAGTGTGGCGAAAGGGGCTCTAGCCCCCTACAAGTTCTCAGAGACCTTGTAGTGGGACGTTGCAGCAGAACACCGCGCCCAAGTGGTCTATTCACACGAGCGAGGAGGCCCTTTACGGCAGGAGATGGTTGAATTCCGGCGGCAGCTAGGCACTGCGGAGCCAGGGGCGCTTCTCCGGTAAAAACTTACTTGCAGTGAGCGCCAATTTGTTCGCGATAGTGACTGCGGTGGAAGCATCGCTGCGGCGGACTGCAGGGCAGTTCGATTTCGTTAGCGATTTGTGGCGATATAGCTGCCCTTTTTCGTCAATGTAGCAGGCAGAGCAAGGGGGGACGATAGGTCCCGGGCGGGAAGGGCGCAGAGAGGTCCCCTCTGAGATATCGCGCAGATGCGTCTTTGTACTGGCTTACGAGGGAAAAGTAGCTCGAGAGTCTGGCATTCCTCGTCTCAGGACAGCCACAGAGTACTAGTGGGCGCTTGGAGTGACGGGTGCTCTGCTTTGTAGACTTCGGCTGTGAGCCAGGCTTTACCTGGCGGAGAGTTTTTGGGTCAGGAAATGATTTTCCGCTTTGCAGGCGTTTCTCAACGGCTGCAAGACGGCGTTCTTCCAGCTTCTTTAGCATTAAGGTCCGGTAGTCCTCCTGCGATAGGTGCTCGTATCCCGGTAGGCGAGAGTATTTCAAGCGATGCGTAGTCTGATACCGTGAGATATCCACGTCAGGATTGTAGCGCCGAGCGTTTTTATAGCGGACCCAGTCGGTGTTGACGAATTCACGCTCTGTTCCATTGATGGCATCGATGAAGGAGTTGTAGCCCGGATAGTGTTCGGGTCGTTCCGCGAGCCCCGAGTGTACGGCTTGAAGCGCACAGTAGAAAAAGTATTCCTCTATGTCCTCATTCCGAGGCAGCTCTTGGCTGGCATATCGCCGCTCCCAAAACTTCCCTCGTCCTACCTCTGGAATGAGCCTCTTGCAGAGTCGAGCAATCTGCGCGTTTAGATCCCGCATGAACATCGCTCGGTTTGCGTTTGGAAAGGTGCTCGTTAGGTGATCGTGGTTTCCCTGCAGTGCAAAAGCGTACAGCGTTACGCCGTAGTTGCTTTGGTAACGGGCCAGAGCGGCCAAAATCTCGTACTCCAGGTCGGCGTTGTTGACGAACCAGAGGCGAGAGTTTTCCGTGCGAGTGGTAAGGAGGTTGGCTGTAGTGCCGTCCTCCTGGCGTAAGGGCTGTGCCATACCCTTTCGTTCGCCACCCGAAGAATAAAGTTTCGCCGCTATAAGGTCCGCTATAAGGTCTCAGAGACCTTGTAGGGGGACCTTGTAGGGGGAGAGCTGCTACAGCGTCTCAGAGACCTTGTAGA
>CAZZJR010000062.1:0-3261 GCA_964654585.1 uncultured Bdellovibrionales bacterium | reverse complement strand
GGGGAGAGCTGCTACAGCGTCTCAGAGACCTTGTAGAAGGACCTTGTAGAAGGGCTAGCTCTGAGCCGCCTTCGGGAGCGGGCCTTCAGCCTCTAGCGCAGCATCGAACAGCTCGTACACCATAAACTCGCCAGTTCTGCCTTTGACCGATACCGGTTTGAGGGGCTTCACGACAATGTGCTCCTTAGCCAGCTCGTAGGTGCTGTCGCTTATGCAGATCTGCGAGCCAAGCTCTTTATTCTTTCCCTCAAGACGCGAAGCCACGTTCACCCCGTCACCAAGGGCGGTGTAGCTGAGGCGGTCAGGTGATCCGATGTTGCCAACGAGCACGTTAGCCGAGTTGATGCCAACCCGCACACGTAGATTGAGCTTTCCCTCGGCCCGCCACTCCCTGTTTGCTGCTTCAAGCCCTTTGACTAGTTCAACCGCTGCGCGGCAGGCGCGCACAGCGTGGTCGGCTACAGGGTCAGGCGCCCCCCAGAAGGCCATAACGGCATCGCCGATAAACTTGTCAACGGTACCCCCGTTTCGTGTGATCGCTTGGGTGGCGATAGAAAAGTAGCGGGTTGTGTACTGCAGAAGATCCTCGGGAGAAACCGCCTGGGCCATAGTCGAGAAGTTCTCGAGGTCACAAAAGAGGATCGTCATTGGCCGTTTTTCGACGCCCGGTGCGAGCGCCTTACCGTCCCTCGCTAATTTTTTAACAACACCGAAGGGAACGTAGAGCGCAAAGGAACGAAGTGCGCTCTTGAGAAGCCCGACACCCTGCTGAAGCTCGCGGATCTCCTGCACCGGGGCGGTTGTGTCATCCCCCGGTGCGTCGCCAAAGTCCATCTCCCGAATCCTTCGAATGATCTCTGATAGGCTGGTCACCCGCCGAGACATACGGCGTGCCATCTTGACCATGAGAACCATCTCGATCAGGAGTAGCAGGACTACTGCAATTGTGAATTGCTGCCGCGAGCGATGTAGATCGCCCACGATATCTGCCATCGGGGTGAAGATTAGAGCACGGTACTTGAGCCCAAAGTCGTTGGTGATGGGGAAATCTGAGATGCTGAATTCTGTGTTGTCGACCTGCGCTGTGTAGCTGTGACTGTAGCTCCTGAGCGCCGCACCCTTGCTGACGCGATCTGCGAGAATAATTCTCTTCTCAAGAGGCGCTAAGTCTAGCGCAGGGATCGCTCCTGCAGCGCCGTTTGCTGGAGCGGTACCTTGAAGGCTAGACGAGGCGACGATCTGCCCATTCGAGTCGACGATCATTGACTCGCTGTTCGGGCTTATCCGGTTACCGTTGAGGAAAGCCGAGAGGTCACTCACCGTGATGTTCGCGAGAATAGCCCCCACGATAGTGCCATTCCGTTTTACAGGAACCGACAAGCCGACAACCGGAAGGTGGCTGACTGGCCCCTTGAAGGCGTCGCTCATAAACAGCTTGCCGGTCGTGCGTGCACCGACGTAGGCAGGCGAGTCAAGAAACGAAGGAACTGCCTGAAGGGGTCTAGTCTCAATTGCTGTTGGATATTCTTTGTAGAAGCGGACCTCACCACGCGAAGATGCATCGGGCTTGGTTGAGTCATACACTCGCAGCACCCACAACGCATCGGCTGGAAAGTCCGGATGCTGTGTGCGATTATCCGGGGTGATGCGGGAGAGGCTGCGTATAAAAACGTCGTCGATGACGACCGTTACTGTGAGCAGATGCTGAGAGTTAAGCATCGCTTGGTAAAGGACGTCGTTGTATGCTTCAGAACGAACAGCCTGCTCGTCGATCGCGCTGCTTACGGCAAGGATATCGACCACGTCGACGAGCGGCTTGAAGAGGCCGCTTATGGCTCGCGTTGTGTCCTGTCGGGTTCGCCCGAGCTCATTGTCGACATGGTTCCGGACAGCCTGCTCTGACTGGTAGTACGAAACGCTGAGCACCGTGATCAGCGCAGGAATGACCAGGACTGCGAACGACATGAGCAATGCCAGGACGATGCGTGGCCGAAAGAAGCGAAAGAGGAAGCTGATCATGGAGAACCTCGAAGCATTGGAGAGTCAGCCGGATCCCCGGCCCTCCGTATACTCCTGCCGTTCGGGTGATGAGTCAACGAGGCACTTCGGCAGATGCCGCCAGACCTGGAAAGAAGCGCAACTCCGTCAAGTTCAGCGGTTATCCGGCGCCAAAGCCTCCGCCCGCTTCTGAAGGCCCAGGATACCGCAAGCGATACACCAGCACACCTTTGCGGCCCCGATGTAAAGCGCGCCCTGCATGAGGCTCGATGCTCCTACGAGGAGGTGACCCGCTGAATTAAGAAGAAGCCCCTGCGAAAAGCTAGCAGTCTCCTGTCTCTTACCAACACGCTCGTCAACACTAGTCTGTTGAGTCGAGGCTGATGTGCCTGTGCCCCAGAGAAGCGTTTTGACAGCACTAACAAGTCCAAATTCCGAGAGCATCAACCCAACAAGCGCGGGGGTAGTAACGAGAGGGTTCGCTGCGATGTCTCCCAGGTTACACGCCACGGCCACGAGGGGGAGGTTACCAGCAGCTAGCCAAACGCTCGGGTTCTTTAGGAAGGTCTGCATTCGCTCGGGAATTGCGGCCCACGCTGCGCGGAACCCTCTCTCGGCGAGAGTTTGGGTAGTGCGTGTGCCCGCGTACGAGGCTCCGATAGCATTGCTCATCGCCATCAAGCCGCAGAAATATGTAGCTAGAATCGAGCCCTCAAAAAGTTGCCCTGAAGCAACACACTGGGCCGAAGCCGCAAGATAGCAGAGACCTGTAGCGATTGTGTTAAACGCCGGAGATTTGAGCGTGTCCGCCACGAGTCCGTGGTACCCAGGATATCCAGGCACGGCGGTCCCGGTCTGCGCATCCACCGATGGCTCGGCTGCGGCACCGCGCTTAATACCTACCTCATTTCTCAGGGTCTGCCATCCGACTGCGAGATGACCAAAGACGGCGAGGAGCGAGCTCTCCAGACAGAATACCGCAGCGCCGGCGCCTGACCAGATCGCCGACGAGGTGAACGCGGTTTGCAGGTACTCTGACGCGCTCGAGCTTGAGGACGCAGGGGGTGCCTCTCCTGTCTCGCTAGACTCGTCGCGTACGTCGTGCCCACGAACGAGGCTCTCCGCGTGCAGACCACTATCCTGTCTCTCCGAAGAGCCGTACCCTGAGCGCCCAGGTTGATGGTCGAAATCATCTGGGTCTGGATCGTCGCACTCCGGAGCAGGACAATCGCAATCACACTCGGGAGGGGGTCCGCAGTAATC
>CAZZJR010000061.1:11144-17308 GCA_964654585.1 uncultured Bdellovibrionales bacterium | reverse complement strand
ATCGCGACGGAGCGACGGATTCAGGAGTTCATGGATAATCTTACCGCGAGGGTTAAGGCTCTTGAGGGGCGTATTGATGAGGTAGTGGGCAACCCTGAGGAATTCGTCGAACTTTTCAAATCTTGCTATTTGGTGGTTGTTCGCTCGCATCGCAGCGAAAAGATCCAAGCCGCAGCTCGCGTTTTGTCAAACGCTCTATTGAAAGAAGGGGATCCAGAGAAGCTTCGTTATTTCGAGGTGGATCATTTTATTCGAGCGCTCGAAGGGCTGTCGATTGGTGCGCTGCTTGTTCTTGGTTCGATTGTGGCGGCTGCACGGCAGGAGAGGGAGCGACATGGATCGAGTAAGCCCTTTACGATCAATCTTGGACATCTCGCTGAAGTTACAAACGAGGATAACCTGTCCCTGCTTTCAGGGCTCTGTCATGAGCTTCAATCCTGGGGGCTGGTAGCTATCTACGTCCCGCGAGTAAATGGGCAGGATTATAAGATACATCGCCTTCACCTCACGGAGCTCGGGACGACGTTCGCGCTGTCGGTGCTTAACCAACAAGCTTGATAAGCCAGGCTTTCTCACTCCATTCTCATGCCCCCAATGCCCTTGCTTCCCCGTATTGGACCCTCTACATTCTCACCCTGCGAACTCATAAAGAGCAGCAAGTGAGAACAAGCATTTACATCGGGCTATTCTCACTCTGTTCTCATTGAGGGAGTGTGCTTGTAGATAGTTGAAACGAGACTGGAATCAGTTCGCACAAGCTTCTTAAAATCCCGGGACCGAAAGGTCGTGCCGGTTCAAGTCCGGCCTTGGGCACTCCCTAAATCTTCTAGTGTTAAGCTGGTGACGGCCCGCCTTTGCTTCGCGCTGGCGTGGCGCGATTGGTAGGTAAACGAGACGGTGGCGGGGGGAGCGGCTCCGAGAGGATCCAGAACAGCTACCGCCCCTCTGTGCCCGCCGTGTACACCAACTTCCCGATGCCGCTCGTCGCTGGGCGCTTGAAGCGCTCTAGGCCGATCTGCTGGACGATTTTTGACGATTCCACTCGCTGCTCCTGGCTCAGTCTTGCTTCGAGCGCCACGAGTTGCGTCTTGGCAGCCTGATTCCCCTGGGTCGCTGCGATGCTCAGCCGTGCGTGAGCCTCTGGCAGGGTTGCCTTCGGCGCATTCTCATGCGAGAGCATGATGGCGAGCCGGTAGTTTGACCGAACTGAGCCCCGCTCGGCTGCTTTGCGGTGGTAATCAAGCGCGAGAGCTTCGTCTCCGGCTCCAGTGAGGCCGCGTTCGCAGAGGATCCCGATGCGAGTCAGCGCTTCGAGTGAACCGAGATTGGCCGCAGTCTCGTAGTACTTGAGGGCCCTCAGCTTAGCAAAGGTGGAGCGTTTCTCTGCACCCAGGGTATCATCGTGGAGCATGGCGAGCGCGAGATTGGCGCACTCATTTGTCTTGAGAGAATCGGCGCTCAGCAGATCTATTGCCGCGTCGTAATCCTTCTCTAGGCGAGCGAGCAGCCCCTTGGCGAGCGAGTGCATACCTTGGTCATGGAGGGCGAGAAGGTCGATTATCGCGCGCGCCTCAGCCGGTACAGTCACGCCGGAGTCTTCCGTCACGATCAGGTGGTCAAGCAGAGCGAGCTGCGCAGCTTTTATGCCGGCGTCGGAAGCTTTACGCAGGTACGCCGTGCGAGTCTTCTCGTTTTCAGCGCGGCTCGCGTCGGAGTCGGTCTGCATTGCAAGATAATGAGCTGCTCGCGGGTGCCCCTGGTCGGCTGCCTTCGATAGCATCTCTGTGCTGCGAGCAGCGTTGGGTGATAGCCCGCTCTCCTTTTTGGTAACGAGAAGACCGTAGAGGTACTGACCGTTGGCGTCTCCTTTTTTCGCGGCTGCTTCAGCCCAGAAGGCAGCATTCTTTAGGTCTAGAGGAAACTCCATATCTCCGCGGTAGTAGCGCTCGGCCAGAGTAGCTTGAGCCGGGGCGAAGCCGCGCACGGCCGCTTCCGTTATGAGCTTCTTCGAAGCGGCAGGGTTTTTCTTCCCTGCGAGTCCCGTGGAGATGTAGTCGGCCAGCTCCAGCGCGTGCTCCGGCGAGTTGTACTTAGCGTACATCGCGATGGCGTCATCACCGAAAGTAAGGAGGTCCTTTAGGGGTTTAGAGAAGTTCTCAATGCATTTTACGGCAGCCTCTCGCTCGAGCGCGGAGATCTCGTTTTCGGCCTGGGAGGGGGTTGGTTCGAACTCTCTCACTGCTTTCGTTGCAGCAGCTTCATCACGAAGGTTTGCGGGGATCCTGTTAACAATGTCCGCGGCAAAGCTGACCCCCTGCGCGCCGGCGAGTGATAGCCACTTTACTGCTGCGGTTAGTTCGGGCGATTTAGCGACAGGTAGATCTAACTTGTACTTGGGGTCTCGGTTGGGCTGAGTACGTTGATTGTTGGCGGCTTTAAACTTCGAGTTCGCCGCCTCCAGGTACATCTGCCCTAGGTAGGCTTGAGCACGGGGCACCCCAGCATTGGCGGCTTTTTCGACCCAGTGGAGCTCATGCTGACGCTGCTCGAACATAGTCTTTACGCCCGGTCCTCGGCTTAGCCCGTACGCCATATAGCCGTAGGCAGAGCCAGCGTCAGCCGCTTCCTTGGCGGCCTTACTAACGGGTGGCAGGTCTCCAGTTTGATGCTCCCAAATATCATTTAGCGCCAAGATGCCCTTGGCATCAGAGAGCCCTTTAGCTGCCGCGCGCTTCAGGTAGACCACGGCTTCGGTCGACCTCGACTGGTTGAGGTACACTTGACCGAGCAAGAGGTCGCAAGGGGCGTATCCCTGAGATGCCCCTTTGGTCAACAGCGTGATCCCTTCCGCTTGTTCCCTCGCGGACTCAGAAGATGCAAGCCGTGCCCCGAGGGTGGCTATGCTGGGCCCGAAATCCTTCGCGGCGGCTTCACGAAGCAATGCCATTCCCTCCAAGGGGCGCTGCAGGCCCGGAGCGTCGACACACAAAAGTGTCCCAAGAACGTGCTGCGCCAGCGTAAAGTCGTTCTTTGCCGACTCTCTGAGGAGCTTAACTGCAAGTTTTTGGCCCTCAGGACTTGGATTCTTCTCCAGGAGCGTAGTCGCAGTAGTAAAGCTCGCGAGCGGGGAGCTCAGCTCTCCGCCTGAGTTTAGTAGCTCCATTGCGCGGTCCGTGTCTTTCTTTCCGCCTTCGCCCGTCAGTAGGAGGCAGGCCAGGGCGTGGCTAGCTCCAGGAACCTTTGCTGCCGCGGCTTCTTCGGCGAGTGGAAGGGCGTCGGCAAATCGTTTCTCGTCAAGGTATGCCTCCACCAGAGCCAGCTTGAGGTCAGGGGACCCCTTTACAGCTGCGGCTTGAAGGATTTTTAGTGCCTTGGAGTTATCGGGCTCAAGCCCAGGAGTACCCACTCGGAGGAGCTGGGATAGAGTGAGCGGGCTCTCAGTGCAGCCCTGAGAAATTGCGACTTCAAAGAGCTCGACCGCCCTCTGTGGGTCTCTCTTGCAAATGAAGCCGTGCAGATGCAGATATGCCAATCGGCTAGAGGCCAGCGAGCTGCCCTCCTTAGAGGCTGAAGTAAAAAGCGAGAGCGCCTCCTCGCACGACGGCTTTTTCTCTCCCTCATGGCAGAGGAGCCAGTCTGCTAACGCGCACTTCGCGAGCACGTGCCCCTTCTCAATCGCTAACCGGTACCACTTCTGAGCACCCTGCAGGTCTAGGGGCACACCACGACCGAACTGCAGCGCGCGACCGACGTCGTACATAGCTTGCGGTGAACCTTTCTGCGCCTCGCGTAGCCTTGCGGCGGCATCTGTAACACCGAAGTCGGGAATGTGTGCGGCAGCGGCGATGTAGCGTTTATTGGCGCTCTTGCTCTCGGCCTCTTGGTTGGTGACACTTCCGTTTGCAGCCGCGGGAGAGGGCGTTTTAGGGTTTTTTGTAGCGGTTGCTGCTGGCTTATTGGTCTGCGCTAATCCTTCCTTCTCAAATCCGAGCAGGAGCGCTGCGCCCACCATGACTGGGCGAAGTGAGTTTAGAAGCTGGTCCTTCAGCGTGTCTTCCTTGGTTCGAATGTTCTGAATCATAGTGCCCCCACAACCGATACCTTTCTCGGCAGCCTACCTGCAATAGAGCTCCTGAGATACGGGAAGCTGACGCCTCTGGAACCTGATCTGAATGTAGCAAAAGCGTAGCTGCCGGCTGTTGCGCCAAGAGCTACTTCCAGGGGACCTGCTTACAACCAGCCTAATAACCCTGGCGACTGCTTGTTTCTCTGGACGCTGAGCCAAGGCGATGAGTACGAGGGTACTAGGGAGGGTGGGGGGCGGGACATCGGCTTAGACCCCGGCGCGGATGCCCGACTAGAGAAAAAGGGGGTGCAAACCGGGGCTATCGAGCCCCCCTCCCGGTCGGTCCAGTGGCTTCGCGGCGTAGAAATACTTAGGTAACCTTTCAGTCGCCACCCCCCTTTTGCTATTCCCCGTTGTACGGAATAGTCCACTCCTGTTCGCATGTCAGGAGACTTCGCTCAACTTGTGGGGCACTCATTCGGCAAGTGTGGATTGGTGGGGAGCGGCAGTGGTCGGTACCTCAAGGGTGCTCCGCCCGTGCTTGCGGATCGGTGCATTTGACTACTGTTTTGTTTGTGAGTCTACTTCCGGATATTGCACGGCTTGGGGATCGGCGAGTTGGGGATTTTTAACGGATACGTTGCTATGAAGATGAAGGTAATATTTTTTATTGCTGCCACGCTTTTGTTCGTTCCGCAGCCCTCCTGGGCAACAGATATCGGGTCCGTATCTTGTGCCTCTATCCCGAGTCAGAGCTCTGCCAGCTACAACGTGAACGTACAGTGTTCGGTGCAGGTAACCGAGGAGATTCAGGGCCGCTGGTACAACGCGTACCTCCAAGACTGCAACAGCTTCTGCGCATCACTTGGTAGAGCGAATATCGCTTCCCCCGACGGGTTCCGTTGCACATCAGGAGAGAACCGCCCCTGGTCGGCGATTCAAGCGGGCGTCAACTACGGCCCGACCGGGTGTTGGCACAACTGCGCTCTACCTGAGGGCTTCGCTGGAGCTGCTAGCTCGGGTTACTGGTGTTACCACCCATCACAGAAGCGTGATAACGACCACACCGACAAAACAGTTGGCTGCTACTGCGGCAGAAGCGGTGGGGCCCCACAGGCTCAGCTTGGGATCAACAGAGACCCTGCCCGTGCGACGAAGCTCACAGGCGTATCCGCAACTCCTTCTAACTGGCAGTCGGTTTCGGTTCTTGCAAGCAATGACCTTCCGGAACGGATCTTCAACCTGCTCGGAATTGTAGGGTACGGAAAGTCCACCTCATTCAATATGACTATTAAGGTTGAGGGAGCGTGTGGAACCTCCTCACCATTCACGGCGGTCCTGGGGCGCGCTGACGGGACGTACCAAAACAAGACGTTCTTCATAAATCTGCCTGCCTGTCCACCGACCCCGGCCTGCGCGGATGGTATCGATAACGACGGAGACGGCGCGGTAGACATGGGTGATTTTAGCTGCTCGTCTCCAACCGACACCGATGAGGGCAATCCGAGATCACAGTGCCAAGACGGCGTCGACAACGACTCTGATGGATTGGTTGACCTGGGAGACCCCGGATGCCCGAGCAATCAGTCGAACAACGAAGGTGCCGCGACGACGCAGTGTCAGGATGGTATCGACAACGACGGCGATGGGGCCGCTGACTTCCCGAACGACTTTAGCTGCTCAAGCAGGCAAGACAACGACGAAACTAACCCGAAGTCGCAGTGCCAGGATGGTGTTGATAATGACAACGACGGACTCGTTGACAGTAGCGACCCAGCTTGCACAAGCAACCAAGTGAACAATGAGGCGGCTGCCACCTCGCAGTGTCAGGACGGCGTGGACAACGATGGCGACGGCGCGGTCGACTTCCCGAATGACTTTAGCTGCTCAACTAGGCAGGATAACGACGAAGCTAACCCGAAATCGCAGTGCCAGGATGGAGTTGATAATGACAACGACGGGCTCGTTGACGGTAGCGACCCAGCCTGCACAAGCAGCCAGGTGAACAACGAGGGTGCCGCCACCTCGCAGTGCCAAGACGGTATCGACAACGATGGCGACGGCGCAGTCGACTTCCCGAACGACTTTAGCTGTTCAA
>CAZZJR010000061.1:5015-11044 GCA_964654585.1 uncultured Bdellovibrionales bacterium | reverse complement strand
ACGGCATCGACAACGATGGCGACGGCGCAGTCGACTTCCCGAACGACTTTAGCTGCCAGAGTGCCCAAGACAACGACGAGGCCAATCCTAAGTCAGAGTGCCAGGATGGCGTAGACAATGACGCGGATGGGCTTATCGACCTAAGTGATCCGGGCTGCTCGAACGGACAAGACAACTCGGAAACAGGAGAGGCTGCGCGACTCGCCGTGGGTGTTGAGTGTGTGTTCGACAACACCGACGGCACCAAGACCGCGTACTTCAGCTACAACAACGTGACCGCGCAGGGGTTGTCTGTGCCAATCAGTACCTCTGGTGCCTCGGTTAACGCATTCAGTCCGGGACTTCCGGATCAAGGACAGCCAACGGCCTTCGTTTCCGGCGTCGTCAAGGGAGTAGTGGGAGTTCCGCTCCCGAGCGGCGGCGTGACCTGGACCGTTCGCGCCTCTGGCTCGGCGATGTCAACGGCTACCGCTTCTGCAGCTTCGCCAAGGTGCGCTGCAGTGCAGCCACTCATCGAGTGTCAGGGGTACGACTCGGGGCAGCTCAGGGCCCAGAGCGGGTACTCGAACCCGAATCCCTTCGATGTGAAGCTCGGCTTCGGGTCCCTCAATTTCTTCTCGCCAGGACCATCCGACCGCGGTCAGCCGACGGTCTTCAAGAGCGGACTCAATAAGGGCAGCTTCGGTCTGATTCTGACGGACCCGGCAACCCCGATTACGTGGGAGCTGAATGGGCAGAAGGTTTCGGCCTCGAATGCGCTCTCGGTTTGTGCAGGCGAGTGTATCGACACTGCCATTGGCGAGATCCGCGGAGATCTCGACGATATAGCGCTGGAGCTCGCTCAGTTGACGATCGATGCAGCTGATGTGCTCGCGGCTGCCGATGACTCCTCGGCTTCTGGAGCGTCGAAGAGGAGAGCGAGCCGTCGTAGGTTCTCTGCGGCGGCAGCGAAGAACCGTGCCGATGCTGAACGTGCGAAGGCAAAGGCTCAAGGGTACGTCACGCAGTCAAAGGCGCTAACGATTCAGTTCCCTGATGTCGTCAAGAACTGTCCGGAGGCCCCGTTGTTCTGTGAAACGGTTGACCGTGGACCGGTTATTGCGCAGCTTCGCAATCTGTACGCAGAGGCTCGCAATACGGCTCAGCGCACGATGGCTCGCGCATACTTTAGGCAGACGGGGGCTACGAACCGTAGAGATGCCCTGGTGCGGAAGGCGAAGCAGCTAGAGGCTCAAGGCTCGGCGGACCTCGACAAGCTTCCGCGCACTGAGACTGTCTGCAAATAAGTGCAGAGGTGGGGGTCACCCGTGCGGTAGTGCATCGTACGGCCTGCCAGCAGAGGGCTTAGGCCACCGTAGCCTCAACGTCGACCGCTATCTTGTGTGATAGCTCGTCGGTGGGGAGGTCGTTCGCCCCAACGCCAAAAGGCTCCTCAACCTCCTCGGAGATCAATTCCAGGGACGCAAAGGCGTAGAAGATCATCATGACTGCGGGAACGGCCCAGTAGCCATATTCGCTCGAAAAGGTGATCGGCATTGTGACCGAGTACGCAAAGATAATCTTCTTGAGGAAGAGGCTGTACGAGAAGGGGATGGGTGAGTTCTTTATCCTCTCGCAGGCGCCCGTGATGTCGATTAACGAAAACGCCTCGCCGTTGAGGAAGAGAAGCTGCTCATCGGTTAGGATCTTCGCTGTTCGGAGCGCCTGGAGGCGCGCCACGAGCTGCGTGAATAACCCGAGGGGTTTCTTGCTTGGGTCGGCTACCGGAACGTTGCGAAGGTGGTCACGGAGCGCGGCCGGAAATACCTTGATTATTTCAGAGATTGCTCGCAGCTCCTCCGGGTGCTGCGCCCCAAGGATCGCTTTTACCTTTACCGCGAGGCTACGACAGTTATTGACGAGGCTGCCCCATAGCTTCCGTCCCTCCCACCAGCGCTCGTAGGCTGTGTTGATGCGAAATACGAGAAGCATTGAGAGAACAAATCCCAGAATCTGGTGGAAGACGAGGGCACTTTTTACTCCGAAGTCATGTTGCCGTTCTAGGTGAGCTAGGACACCGGTGATCAGCCCGAGCAGAAGCATGGTCGGGAGCAGAATGCGAAAGGTGTCGCTGCTGTGGAAGCGAAAGATTAGCCGGAACCAATCCTTAGGGTTGTAGGTAATCATCTGTCGCAAACTATAAGGTAGCGTCCGGGGGGCTCTCAAGCCCCTCATTTCTCCGGCTGGTAGGTTGGGTATCTTATTAGGCAAGGATTCGAGCGAGCCGGATGTGGGAAATCAATCGTCTTTGCTGTAAATTCACCAGATGTTTTCAGAGAGAGATTCGGGGCGTTACAGGGACGCCAGGAGCGAGGCAGCTGTCACGGGCGGTGGCAGGCAGTGCCCGAGTGACGCCGTGGCGCAGCTAAGCGAGGAGGCTCGGCTCTTCGAAAAGCTGGGCTTCTTCGGGAAGGCGGTGAACAGGCTTGAAGCCGCGCTGGGTGTTGCTGACCGGATTGCGGCGAGCGATCCCGCATATTCGTCGCTGTGCGTTGAACTGCGGATGTGGGGGGCGAAGGTTGCGCGGGCTGGTGGGAGGCTTCAAGAGTCTCTGGAACTGAGTGAAGCGGCGATTCTGAAGAGTGAGAGTACGTCCGGTAGGTGCACGGAGCGGACTGTTCAGGCACGTCTGTATCGAGCTGCAACACTGCTCGACCTCTCGCGGAGGGGAGAGGCTGAGGCTGCGTACCGCGAGGTGCTCAGGATTCTTGATTCGACTGCAGGCATGCTCTCGCTTCAGGTTGAGGCGACTATTGGTTTGGGAGTGGTGCTTGCTGGAGCCGCTGATAGTAAATCGAGCATTGACTTTTTTCAGGGCGCGGCAAAAGTGGGGGAAAAAATTCGAGCCCTTGTTGAGGGGGATGAAGATCCCTCAACGGTCGCCTCTGCCCTTGAGCGTATAGCCGGTCAATTCGAACGGACGGCGGATTTCTCCTTTGCAACCAAGTTCGCTGAGGCTTCCCTGTCATTTCGCAGGAGGTCGGCTCCGTCAAAGCTCACTCCCGAAATCCGGTCGGCGCTTGAGACCCTCTCAAGACTCTACTGTAAGGCTGGCAAGGCCGACGAAGGCATCCGGGTTTCAGGGGAGCTTTTACGGGAGCTGGAAGCGAAATTCGGCGAAGCGTCCCCGGAGACGATGGAATATCGAGGGCGATATGCAGCAATCTGTTTTGAGAACGGCCGATGGGATACCGCCCGGTTGGCGTTGGAGAGAAATGTGGTCCTGGCAGAGGCATCTCCAAAAGAATGCGGGCTAGTATCGCGTATGGTAGCGGTCCGCGATTTTCTTTACGCTACTGGGCGGAACGTTGCCGCGGCTACAACGGAGCTTGCGATACGACGGGTGCAAGAGCTCGATCCGCACCTGGCTGACGCGCCATTGGTGGCACTCGGACCTGTGTCAAAGCTCGTCCAGGAGCAGTTTGTAGGCGCCGGTTCTAGCGATGGGGCGGTCGTGTTGCTTGCCGAGAAGGTGGATGCAGCTCTTAAAGTTGCCTGGCACCGACTCGCTGCTGGAGACCTCGGCCAAGGAGTGTGCGCGGAGCTTGATGTGCTGGAGGAGCAGTCGGTCATCTTCCCAGACCGTATTGCGTCAAAAGTAGAGGGGATGTTCGAAGAGGTTCGCAATCGAAGCGCAGAGACCCCCGAACAGCTGCGCGGGGCGATTGAGGCAGGGTTGCGCCGTATTGCTGCCTTCCAACACGAGGAAGGGCGATCAAAGGAGCTGACCCGCGCGAAGCTCTACCAGGAGTTAGCCCCGCTGTTTCGCCGAGCGGGAAAAGATACCGAGGCTGCCCAGGTGCTGCAGCGTACGAGGGGGATACTGCGTCGTATAGGGCTTAAGGAGGAGCGCGCGTATGGGGAAGTTCTGCTTCTCAGTGCCCGGGTGAGCGAGCCGGAGCTGGCAGCGAAGATGCGAATTGCGGCGAGAAAGATCCTCAGAAAATTCCGCGAGCTTTGATTGCTGCGGCTTGCGTCGGTAGAAGTCTCGGCTGGCGTCGGTTTATCGGTCGGGGTATCGTCACGGGATGGCACGTCTGCCCCACTTCGCACGCTCGGTAGCAGTCCTTTGGATCGCAATAGTCGTATCGCTTTGTAGCTCACCGAGGGCTCTTCTCGGGCAGGAGAGCGGCGTGCAGCAGCGCGTTGTTGTGGGGGTCTTCGAAGATGCACCATTCGCGCTTCGTACTGCTTCAGGCGAATGGACGGGCTTCGCTGTCGAGCTGCTGGTCGAGGTCGCAGCCCGCTCCGGCTTCTCGCTTCAGTTCAAGGAGTACCAAAGCCTTGAGGCGCTCTACTCTGCGGTCAGTCGAGGCGAGGTCGACATGGGAGCGGGAAACACGCTTGTGACGAGCCGAGACCTGCTCAGCGTTGACTTCTCGCAGCCGATGCTCGACGGCGGGCTACGGCTCATGGTTGCTAAGCGCGAGCAACACTCTCTAACTCGGCTCTGGGAGGGGCTCAAACGAAACGGCCACGCCTGGGCGGTAATCTGGGTTCCGTGTGCGGTCCTCGCTACCTCAATCGTTGTGCTTCTCCTCCTGCGCCGTATCGATCCTCAGTTCACGCGACGGTGGCGTGATGGTTTCGCAGAGGCATTTTACCATGTTGTTTCGGTGTGTGTTACGGGGAAGACGAAGTACTCGGGGGCGCTCGCGGGCGGCTGGGTGGGGCGCGTGATTGCAGCCTTGTGGCTCTGCTTCGGGCTAGGGGTAGTTGCGTATATTACCTCGATTCTGACGAGCGTGATGACGGCTAATACCCTTGTTGGTCAAATCTCGGGACCGAAGGATTTGACGCGTAAGGTAGCGGCTGTCCTTGAGGGAGGTGCAGGCGACCGGTACTGTGCGGTGCACGACGTACAGGTCGTGCGCACAGCCACGTTAGACGAAGCCGTCGCGGTGCTTCTGTCACGCCGCGCGGATGCGGTTGTCGCTGATGCGGCATCGTTGGAGTCGTTCGATCTGAATCATCCTGAGCTTCCAATCACTGAAACGGGAGAGCTTTTTGAGCGGCGTCACTTCGCTTTCCCGGTAAAGCCGGGAAGCCCAGGGCTCCTGAAACAGGTGAACGTGGGTCTGCTCCAGGTGCGAGAGAGCGGAATCCTCGACCATGTTCGGGGAGAGTGGTTTACTCGGTAGGTTGTACGCTAGGTTACGAATTGCCTGCTAGCCCAAGGGGTGCTCGCAGGTATGAAGTGTGCTACCGAGGCGGTCGGGGCACTCTGTTTTGAGTGCGTACGTTGGAATCACTATGAAAGCAATCGGATGTAGAGCTTTTTGCACCCTTGTTGCCGCGCTGATTTCGGGCTGCAACAGTGGCGGCTCATCGGGCGGTGAAACGTTTGAGTCGCCGTCCGAGATCGTTGGGGGAAAAGAGCTCAACGTCGAGCTTACGATCTCCGAGCAGCGCAACAAGATTGGAGATCTTCAGTTTGTCTCTTCGGTCTACAACGGCGACTACGTAGCGCCAGTTTTGCGGATCCAGCCTGGGGGCGTCATTAATCTGCGGCTTCGCAACCTCAACCCTCAGCAGCCCTCGAACGTGCACTACCACGGCCTTGAAGTGTCTCCGCAGGGAAATTCGGACAACGTATTTGTGCAGGTCGAGCCCGAAAACTGTTTCGATTACCGCATTCAGATCCCGGAAAATGAGCGTGGCGGAATGATGTGGTACCACTCGCACATGATGGGGCTTTCTGAGACTCAGGTCTTCAACGGGCTCTCCGGCGGGCTGATCATCGAGGGGCTTCAAGAGAACCTCCCATTTCTCAGGGGGGTTAAGGAGCGGGTGATGATCCTCAAGGACATTCAAGCAGCGGCAGATGGTGCCGTGACGGTGCCGGACTACTCAAAGCCGACGCTTCGCTCGATTAACGGCGTTGTTAGGCCGAGCATCTCGATCCGCCCTGGGGAGACGCAGCTCTGGCGGATCGGAAATGTCGGGGCGAACCTGTTCTACAACTTAGCAGTGGAGGGGCATGAGTTTAT
>CAZZJR010000061.1:0-4915 GCA_964654585.1 uncultured Bdellovibrionales bacterium | reverse complement strand
ATGGGTGTGCTGTGGCGCGCGCCGGCGCTCGGGGCGGAAGGCAAGACGCCAGCCATGGGGATCTTTACCCGTCCTGACACTACGCTGGATCTCTCTGTTCCCTTCCAGGGGCCTGATGGGGCTGTCAAGCCGCTTCGAAGCTTCCTCACGGCAGGGTCTCCATTCATCCTGGTACCGACCTTCTACCACTGTCCGCGACTGTGTGGGCTGACTTTTGGCGGCCTAAAGGAATTTGTGAACGGCAGCAGCCTGCGGTTGGGGGCCGATTACCAGATCGTTGCCTATAGCTTTAATCCCGAAGAGCAGCGTGCGGATGCGGAGGAGAGTCGGAGACGCTTCGTGTCGGGACTCAAGCATCAGCCCCCGCAGGCAGGGGTAGTGTTCCTTACGGGTTCCATACATTCAATACATGCACTTAACACTAAGCTCGACTTCCGGGTGAGGATGGCTGACAGAGAATTTGAGCACAGCTCCGCTATCTTCGTCTTCGGGCCAAGCGGGAGGCTGGTGCGATACTTCGCCGGAGTAGAGTTTCCAGCTCAGCGTGTCGATGCAGCCCTGCGACTGGGGAGAGAGCTATGAAGCGTAGCAGTGGTGAAGGGCGCCCAACCGCAGGGGTAAGGCTCGACAAGTGGCTGTGGGCCGCGCGCTTCTTTAAGACAAGGTCGTTGGCGCACGAGGCCGTGGTGTCAGGGCGGGTGTTCGTGGATGGTCTCGCTGCGAAGCCCAGTAGGGCGGTCGCACTCGGGCAGCAGCTCACCATCATGACTCCGCGTGGGCGCTTCGACGTAACGGTTCGGGCTCTATCAGGCGTACGTGGCTCTACCACGGTCGCTGCGGGGCTTTACGAAGAGAGTGCCGAGAGCGCTGCTCTTAGAGCCGAACATCAGGCGATGAGGCAGCTCGCTCGCGCCAGCGCCCCGCCTGAGCGCCCGAACACGCAGCAGCGAAGGCTAATCAGGAAAATAAAAGAGGGGTAGGTTTTACCCGTCGCTGCGTGAGATCTTTGTGCCCTTGAGCGTTACCCCCGCAAGCAGACCAGTTTGCTGGAAGAAGAAGGCGTAAATCCCCCTGCGCGCGGTTGAGCTAGAGAACGACGCCGCGACTCCTTCGTCTACAAGGGTTACGTTGGGACCTACCCCGATCTCCCAACCCTGGCTCTTATGCAGGTACTCAAGGTCCGTGGGGGACATAAAGAACATCGCGTACCCGAACTTGTCTATACCAGCTTGCAGTCCAAACGATGCAGCAGCCGAGTTGTAGTAGCCGGTTGGTGAACCGTTTTCGAATAGTACCCCTTCGCCGTACTGCCCGCCGAAGATGAAGCCTCCCTCAAGGATGCTCGGAAACACAAGAATTCCGGAAGCGTGCGAGCCCAGAGTGGCAGCACCTGGCGTGGTCGAGTAAAGATGCTCCAGGGCAGCTCTGGCCTTCTGGTCGAGCTCAGCCCGCTTGGAAGCTGGCGATGAGTGCGTCGAGCAGCCCACAACGAAGAGGATGGCAGCAGTTAGTACGGTCAGCGCGCGAGCTCTCATAGGTTCTCCGTGAAAGGTTCAACAGCGACGAGTATCCTTTGGGATTGTCGGCCCGGCAAGCGGGAAACTGGGCGGGGCAACGCCCCACGCCATTCCGCGGCCGGCGAAGATTCAGCGCAAGGGCGGAGATAGCGGTAGGCTGCAATTACGATTACTGTGGCAGAAGGGCAAGTAAACGGGGGCGCACATGAAGAGCACAACCAAGCACCTTACTTTTAACATAAAAGAGCGAGTTGGATTTCTCAATATCACGCCAGAAGTAGAGTCTGTTGTCCATTCGAGTGGCGTTCGAGAGGGGCTCTGCTTGGTCAACGCAATGCACATTACTGCCAGTGTGTTCATCAACGACGATGAGCCCGGGCTACACTCCGACTACCGGACTTGGCTTGAAGAGCTGGCCCCCTTCGACCCGAGCCCGGCCCGATACGCCCACAACCGCACCGGGGAGGACAACGCAGACGCCCATATGAAACGCCAAATTATGGGGAGGGAGGTGGTTGTAGCGATTACTGAGGGAGAGCTGGATTTCGGGCCGTGGGAGCAGATCTTTTACGGAGAGTTCGACGGGAAGAGGGCTAAGCGGGTGCTCGTGAAGGTCATCGGCGAGTAGAGCCGCAGGTAACGCGCGCTCTCGGCTAGTTGGTCCCGAGCTGGCCCGAAACCATGAGCACGATCCAGACGAGAAACGCCATCACGCACACGAATACGAGTAGCGGCGCAGCCGCTAGCCGTCGGGCCGGTGTACCGTGCTTCTCGATCCGCTCCTGCTGCTCCTTGATGCTTGCTCGTGACTGGAATCCTGGCTCTCGCATACCGCCTGCTTACCTCGGCTCCGCCTAAGAGACAAGACTCCTCTCAGCCCAGAGGAGAGCCTCCTTCCATCGCAGGCCCCAGCGGTAACCGGCCATCGAACCGTTTTTCGAAATAATACGGTGGCACGGAATGAGCACGGCGCAGCTGTTGGCAGCGCAAGCAGACGCTACGGCGCGGCTCGCGGCAGCGCACCCCAAGGCGGCAGCAACCTCCGAATAGGTTCGGGTTTCCCCGAATGGAACGGTGCAGAGGGCCTGCCAGACCCTGGTCTGCCACGGGCTGCCTACCAGGGAATCCACCTCTAGTGTAGGCGTCCTGCGGGCCACTGCCGCGATCTCAAGCGATAGCTGGGCAAGCTGCTGGTCGCTTAAGAGCGAGGAGTCAGGGAGTTCAAGGGGTAAACCCCCACGGGCGCGCTGTGAGTACGCCTTAAGCTGCCGAATAAAGTCGCTGCGGGCATCCTTCGAGCCCCCGTCCGTGTCCACTCGGGCACCATAACCCCGAACACAGAAGGGGTCCAGCGTGGCACGTGGAGTCTGAGCAGTCGTTCGATTACGCTTGAGAGTCGGCTCCGGGTCCTGGAAAATACAGAGTAGGACTTCTGGGAGCCTAGATCGGATCCACTAGTGCGCAGGTAGCCCTGCCGTGTGGGGCGATGCCCAGGGCAAGAGAAGGAGTGCGTATGTTTGAAAGAATTGGTTGGTATTGCGCTGCATCGTGCAAGCGTACCCCGGCGGCAGGGGTATTTCATGCTGCTCTTTCGTGCTTGATTGGGATAGTTATCACCACGTGCGGTGCTGCTGTTCTTGCACAAGCGGAGCAGCCGGTTCAGCCACTCCCCAGACCGGCGAAAGGGCAGTGTCCGTCGGGGTACGCCTCAAGTGGTGCGTACTGCGCTCCGATGCGTGACGCCAAGGCGGCTTTGCCTAAAGTTGAGAGAGCGCAATGCCCCAGCGGGTATTACACGAGCGGAAGCTTCTGCCTGGCATCGTCGCGTGAAGCTCGAGAGGCTGTCCCAAAGGTAGGGCAGTGTCCAAGCGGATACTACAGCAGTGGAGATTACTGCCTGAGAACCCAGGCTCGCTAGGCTATCGAGCTCATACCGTAGCTGAGACCTAAGCGGCACAGTGACGCATTTGGAGTGGTGTATGGGTCGATGCGCAGTCTGTGGAAATGAGTACGACAAGAGTTTTGACATCGTAATTAGAGGCACGCGTTCGACCTTTGATTGCTTTGAGTGCGCCATTGAGGCCCACTCGCCTCGCTGTGCCGCTTGTGGCTGCCGTATTATCGGGCATGGCGTAGAGAGCTCCGGATCGTTTTTTTGTTGTGCCCACTGCGCACATGCTTCGGGAGTCGCGGCGGCTTGCGATAGGGTGTGATAGCAGCTGTGCTGCTCTGACCCGAGAAATAAAACGGGGCGCTAAGAAGCGCCCCAAATTGCAACGAGCAAAGTGCACCAAACGGTGCTAACGATGATTGTAGGCGTTGCGCGCGTGGGCGCACAGATCTTTTTGTGGCGCTGGGCGAAAGCTCGGTCAGAAACCCGTCGAAGGACCGTTAAGCGCCTATGAAGATGCTCTTTTTTCGGCGACTGCGAGATTTCAGTATTTTTCGCTGCGGATAGGAGGGGAGAGAACTCGTGCGCACAAAAAACGCAAAAAGTGTCTCTCCTCGCCACACAGTCTCGATGCTGTGTTGGTTTACAGGAGCATGCCGGCGATCGCTGCCGTCATGAAAGAAGCAAGGGTCCCGCCGATGAGGGCTCGAATGCCGAGTTGCGCAAAATCTCGTCGTCGCTCAGGAGCGAGAGACGAGAGCCCACCAACAAGGATCCCTACGGACCCAAAGTTGGCGAAGCCGCACATTGCGTAGCTCAGAATAATCTTGGTCCTCTCGGTCAGGTCCTGAGGAGCGGAGCCTCCCGGAAGAGGCACACCGTTTAGGTAGTCACCCATGTGGGCGTACCCGATAAATTCATTCAAGACTGTCTTTTCGCCGATGAACTGCCCGGCGACGACCATGTCTTGAATCGGCACACCCATGAGCCACGCGAGCGGCGCACAGATGTAGCCCAGCGCCTCTTGCAGGGTGTCGACGGCGGTGAGGTCGATGCCAGTTGTCCGACTTACCCCGAGGCATAGCGATCCCCACAGCACGTTCCCGAGAGCGATAAGGCTGATAAACGCAATCAGCATCGCGGCGATGTTGAGGGCGAGGGAGAGCCCCTCGCTCGCACCACGCGTCGCAGCGTCGATGACGTTCGAGTCTATGCGCTCCTCGGGAATCTCAAGTGAACCGCTCGTCTCAGGCTCTTCCGTCTCAGGCAAGATGAGCTTTGAGATGACGAGCGATGCAGGTGCCGACATGACGCTCGCGGCGATGAGGTGCCCAGCGATGTCCGGGAAGCGCTCAGAGAGCATCCCAACGTACGCAGCGAGCACACCACCAGCGATCGTTGCCATGCCGCCGACCATGACGGCCAAGAGCTCCGAACGGGTCATCCGGTCCAGGTACGGACGGATGAGGAGCGGAGCCTCGGTCTGGCCAACGAAGATGTTGGCCGC
>CAZZJR010000060.1:0-17822 GCA_964654585.1 uncultured Bdellovibrionales bacterium | reverse complement strand
ATGATCGCAAAATCTGAGCATGATCGGGCGGTTATGGAGCACATGCTACGCTTCCATCCAGATTTCCTGGATCCGCTGCACATGGACGGAAAAAACGCCACGATTGATGTAATTTACGCCCGACTCGGCCGAATAGTACTGCAGGACATCGTGGAGGATCCGGATCGTGACAAGCGCGAGCGCGCTTGGCTTGAGATGGAGTACGCCTAAGGCACAGCGGGGGCTGCCTACATGGAACAATCGGGGTCGGGGGGTAAAAAGATAGTCTTCAAGAAGCGGATTCTTGCCGCGCAGTCGCTGCCCGAGCACGAGGCTGCACAGACACCAGAAGCTCCCCAAGACGAGGCATCTGAGCAGATAGATCACTCTCACTACTACTACCAGGGAGAGATCTTCGACCAGTACTACCGTCCGCTCGTGATTGAGGGAGGAGAAGCGAGGCTCCTCGATCTAGCGTCTGAGCCCCTGGCTCCTCCTGCGCCTACTCCGCAAATGGATCGGTCAGCACGAGAGGCTCACGTCAAGGAGCAGCAGGAAATTGCGGAAGCCCTAGCGCACCAAATCTATAACCTTGCCCAGAAAGCTCGAGAAACCGATATCGATGTGTACCTGAGCGCTTTCAATGTAGTTCTCGCAGAGAAGAGTGCCAGGGAGATGAAGGAGATCCTTGATAGGGCGAACGATTTCTTTACTGAGCACTACTATACCCCGATACGAGAGCGTGGTGAGCGTCCAGAGATATATCATCAGATCCTCAAGCGAGTAGGGCATGATGCGTCGGATCGTATCAGCCGAATCGTCAAAGGGCTCGACGTTGAGGGAACAGCCAAAGCGATTTGGGATCTCTACCATGGACAGCACTCTGACAAGTCCACACGCATCACTGCGATACTTCTCGACTGCACCGAACTACAGGTGCGCGCTCTGCGAGAGGAGTTCCTTCTCATTCCCTACAAGGACGTCGCTCGACAGCTTTTCTTGATCATGCATCCGCCAGCTCAGGACGCGGCGAGTCTGGGGAGACGAACGATTGGAAAAACCGAGGTCTACGAGACGAAGAGACTCAACGCGGTCAAATCGCGGGATCAGCTGCAAGCGATCAAGTACCTCCTTCTCGGGCGTAGCAGCGAGGAGCTGGCGATTATTCGCCGTTTCTATGTCGAGTGCTCGGAGCAAGGCTCAAGTGAAGCGGAGGTAGGGCTCGAGGCACATCTTCGCAAGCATTTTTCTGCGATAGAATTGGACAAGCTCGGTTCGCTCTTCTCCGGGTGGAGTGCCCACACGGAAGCTGAGGAAATCCATAAAATTCTCTACCCGGCGACGCTGTCCGAGGAGCTCGAAGACACCTTGAGCGATCCACGAGATTCGGTCGACCGCGACTTCACGCAGGGAATTGGGCCGTTTCTAAGACGGTTTAGGAAGCGCCGGATGTGGCGTGGGAAGACGAACGTCCGTCATCGGGTGCTAGTCTCTTACGAAATTATCGCCGAGCGTTTGCAGGCGCTCTCGCTCGATCGTTTCCTCAAGACTAATGATGCACTCTACGAGTTGTATGGGTACGAGATTGATCCGACGCTTTTCCCCTTGCTCGGGTTATTCGATCCGCGGCGGAGAGCAACGATACTCCATGATTCGATCGCTTCGGCGTTCGACCTGTCACAGATGCTCAAGCCATTCGAGTTCCTTGCGCCACGAAACTGTTTAGCGGTGCAGCAGGCGTACCGATGCCTCTACGGTTTGGACGTCAAGGAAGCGCTCGAAGCGCGTCTCGCCGCAATCAAGCTCAAAGTCCCTTCTCGGGAGCTGCAAGAGAGCTTTCATCGTTTCGCAGATGGGCATGGTCGTTGGCCCCTCAACCTTGATCTTCTGGCTCGATACCGTGGGGAGGACCCCCCGCCGGGGGTCTGGGACCCGGACTTCAAGCCGTTGGAGGCAGATGAGCAAGCTGCTATCGAGGTGGCTTCGCTGCTCGATCGAGAGGCTGATATCGGAGAGCTCGACCGACCAATTCGAGAGCTTCTCTGGAACTGCTCGTATGATGAGCTGAACCGGATTGAGCGTGCTTTTTTTGAGCTTACGGATCCGAAGATCCCTCTGCGAGTTGCTCTTGATGAGTGCTTGAGCCTTGAGGTGCTCGGTGCTGTTGAGCTGCTGCTAGCCGGGTTTGATGCGAACGATGTCGTTCAGAGAGCCTACGAGGATCCGCCCGCGCTGCTTGCTCTCCGGGAGCTTCCGCCTTCGCATATTTCTATCGTCCGAGAGATATTTGAGCGACTCCACTTCGTGGATGTGACGGACCACTTGCTCCAGCGGTACAGCGGCTTGCAGGACGAAGACGCGCTCATCGACCTTCTCTCGATTGTCCTCGTTCCCGACGCACATGCATTCCATACGGCCCTGAGGTCCATGCGTCGGGATACGGCGTCAGACATGGAGAGTTTGCGACAGCACTGGAGTGGGCTTCCGCTTCTAAAACTTCTTTCGCTTGAGCGCGCATTTGACCTGGAGTTCCCGCGGTTGAGGCAGCACCTGAAGTACGGTGCTGCTCGACAAGCTCTAAACCCGCAGCTTTTTGCCGATGCCATCTTACACTTTGAGGGGATCGATCCAGAGATTGTGGCCCGATTGCTTGAGAGCTTTGACTCAGTAAACGTCGAGATGTTGCAGGATATCTTGCGAGCGAACCGAGATGACCAGCGAACGATAGAGGAGGTTTTCGACCTCTTGTACCCGGATGCGCAGCTGAGGCGTTGCATCAAGGAGATGAAGGTTGATTTAGACCTCATCAACGAAACGCTCTTGCATCTCGAGGGGCATTCGGCGCGAGAGGTTGCAGGCGAGATTTCCGACCTCGTGTCAACTATGACAGGAGACGAGCTAGGAGCAGCGGTTCTGGATGTTCTTGCTCCTTCCTCGGCTGCACGCAGAAACAGGCGGATACCTGAGGATATCAATTGGTCAGATGAGATGATGTTTCAGGTGGGTCTTGCGTTTCAGCGGGACTTTGGGACGGACATGGTTGACATGTGCCGCAAAGCTGGAGTTCCGGTGCAGATGCTTGAGGAGCTCACTACTCGTCTCTTCGGGCACGAGGTGTGCTCGTCAGCGCGTGATATCTACAACATCATGAAGCTCAACAAGGAGGGGCAAACCTCCCCAGATTACTCCGAGGATCGGATGTGCAGCTACCTCGAGAGTCGTGGCGTTCGCCACCGGGAGCGATTACTACGTGCATACAATTGCCACTGGGCGCACATGCCGGGTTTTGGGCACCTCGTGGACGACATAGCGAAGTTTTTCAGGGATACACACATCAAGAAAAAGATGTTGGCGATGCTGATAGGTTTGGGTAGTGATAGACGCCGGCCTGCAGCAAAGCCGATTGACCTTCATTAGCGCGAAACAGCCGCAACGTCGGGTCTTTTTGAAGCCTCTCGATCTCAGTATCATGTCGTGACGGTATACAGGCATGAAACAGGTCAGCTCGAAACAGGCGGCTTCTGCACAGTTGGGCATGCGCGCAACGGCGGTTGGCATGCTTATCAATGCGGGACTTGCATCGGTAAAGGCAGTAGCGGGAGTATTCGGCCACTCGTACGCACTGGTAGCCGACGCAATCGAGTCTGCGTCTGATATTTTGACATCGCTCGTGGTGCTCCTAGGTCTGCGGATGGCTGGTAAGCCAGCTGACGAAAACCACCCGTACGGCCACGGCAAGTTTGAGCCTCTAGCGGCTCTCGTAGTAGGCGTGACCCTACTTGCAGCTGCGATTCTCATTGCGGTAGAGAGCGTCAGGGAGGTCATTACTCCGCATCATGCACCCGAGCCGTTTACGCTCGCGGTTCTCCTCGGGGTGGTTGCGGTGAAGGAGCTCCTCTTTCGGTACGTGATACGGGTTAGCTCAGAGACTGCGAGCCTCGCGGTTCGAGCTGATGCCTGGCACCATCGCAGCGACGCCCTGACGAGTGCTGCCGCCTTCGTTGGAATCTCGATAGCGCTGATCGGAGGGCCCGGATACGAGAGTGCAGATGATTTCGCCGCTTTGATAGCAGCGGTAATCATCGTTAGTAATGCGGTTATGATTATAAAGCCGGCACTCGCAGAACTCATCGATACAGCTCCGGACCCCGCCATCGCAGAGAATGTCAGGCAGGTGGCGCGGGGAGTGGCTGGTGTATTGGGAACTCACAAGTGCAACGTGAGGAAGGTAGGGCTAGACTTCTTTGTCGACCTGGATGTGCTTTGTGATCCAGATGCGAGTATTCGGCAGGGGCATGAAGTAGCTCACGATGTGGGTGAGGCGATCCATGCGGCGTTACCATTTGTGTCAAAGGTTTTAGTGCACGTCGAGCCGGCTGACGACTTTGGCCGCCGTTCACGGGAGGCGTAAGATGAGAATTATAACGACTCTGTACGGCGGTCTTACAGCAGCCGCTGGTAGTGCAGAGAGTAAGGTGTATCCGTTAGTCGTAAGCTCCGGGCGCGGCGCTCAGGTTGATCTCGCCCAGTACCGCGGCAAAGTACTGCTCATAGTGAACACGGCATCAAAGTGCGGGTTTACTCGCCAGTACGACGGCCTCGAGACGCTCTACCAACGCTACAACGGAGCAGGGTTGGAGGTGCTGGGCTTTCCGAGCAACGATTTTGCAGGGCAGGAGCCTGGGTCCGACACCGACATCCAGGAGTTCTGCCGAATTAATCACGGGGTCACGTTCCAGCTCTTTGCGAAGGGGGCGGTCAGAGGCCCAGACGCGCAGCCCCTTTTCAAGGCTCTTACCGAGCAAGGCCCACGCGACCTACGGGGGGCAGTTCGTTGGAATTTTGAGAAGTTCCTAGTCGACCGCGATGGGAACTTAGTCGGCCGCTGGCGCTCCTACGTCACCCCCCAAAGCGCATCCCTAAACCGCGCCATCCAGAAAACCCTCTCGGCCACTCCATAGGCCCTTGTAACCATTTGAAAACATTTACTACAAGGTCTCTGAGACCTTGTAGTGGGGACCTTGTAGTGGGGTCGCCTAGAACAACGAGGTTGGGTCGACATTAGTTACAATAAAATGCCCAACTGCTCCGTCAGCTGCGGCCGATGGAGTGCTTGAGCTTGTCGATATCGAGCCGCCGACACCGCCATCTCCCCCCGACGCGCCGCCGCCTGGACCACCCGCGCGAGGGTCCGAGGTTACAGACGTGGAAGCTGAACCCGCCAATCCACCAGCGACGGATATCGTCGCTGAGCCCACGTCAGTCGTCGGTGCTATTATGTGGATGACCCCACCACCACCTCCTCCGCTGGGAGCTGTGGCGGAGGTTGAGGAGCCGCCGTTTCCACCGCGAGCTAGTATGAAGCTAGAGGCAGTGCTCGTTACCGAGGTCTTCGATGCGAGAATGATAACGCCGCCACCGCCTCCTGCAGCTCCCGAAACGATACTCTCTGCAACCGCGCTTATTGACCCATTGTTCGTCACAGCTCCGTTGCACAGCACAACGAGGCTTCCACCCCCTTGTCCACCAGTCGTAGAGAACCCCCCGGCACCACCACCTCCCGCAAATGGCCCTGGGTATCGGAGGACACTCGCCTGAAATAAAGACAAGCCGATACCGCCAAAGCCTCCTGACCGCAGAGCCGCTGTCGAACCGCTCTCCCCACTAGTAGCGGCGCGGGACGATATGCCCGGATGAGGCAATGCGAGCGCAGACATGATCGTCGTTGAGTCGATGCCCGTGTTCCGTCCGCCACCTGCCGCTTGGTCTACCCTGATTGTTCCGTTGTTGGTGAAGGTTCCCGTGCACCGTATCACCGTCCCACTCGGAACTGTGAGGGTTTGTCCACTGTCAATCACTACATCGGTGAACATCGATGAAGCATCCACGAGAGTCTGTGAAAGGGATACCGTTGCCGCACCGCTGGAGCCATCGCCGTAGATTCGGAGCTGTCCGTCCGCACCCGTCGCTCCAGCGGGTCCTGTGAGAGCCGCTACCTCCCCCGCAACGCATTTGTCATTTCTCGTTTTGGTTTTGAGCTTTGTCACAATTTTTCCGTTTACGAGGCTACTCACCGCGCTGATGCATTTTTTTTGCGCAGAGGCCGACTCTAACGGAAGCGCTCCCAAAGCAAGGAGGATGGTTGAGGCTATAGTCACGCGGAGGAGTTTTGAGATTTGACGGTACATTCGGCTCCTTATCGGGACCTTCGCTCCGGTTCTTTTAAGCGAGCGGATCCCTAAAGTAGGTTACTGGGTATCGGGTCACCTGTACCACTACTTTTTCCGTGTTCGGTCTATCAGTTAAAATCCACTACAAGTTATCGCAGACCTGCCAGCAGAGCCGCTGACGCGCTTCCGCCATCGCCAAAGCCCCAGCTTTCATCCTGTTACCCAGAAAACGCTGGCAGCCAACCCTTAGGGCCTCGCAATCGCGTGGAAATAGTTGCTACAAGACCTCTGAGATACGCGGGATTTTCTCTGGGTATGGGCCACGGGGGGAGACATACACATCTTGCGTCTGGCTGCTCTCCGACGGTTCGCGGTTGCCATCTGCTGGAGGCTAAATTCCTATGACCCTCGACTAAGCGAAATCTGCACCCGATTAAACAGCGCCAGCATAATCCGCATCTCTCGCTCATTCATCTGAATCCGACGCAGCATATTCTTTACGCTCGCGGCGGTTGGGTCGCCCGCTTCGTGGTGACGAAAGCCAGCTGCCACCATGACCTCGGCGCAGAGTTGATCGAGCCTCTCGTATTGGTTCCACGTCGGAGTCTCTTCGGGCGCCGCGGGAGCCGTGTCCCATGACAGTCGTGATAGCTCATACATCACGAGGAGCGCTGATTGAGCCAGATTGAAGGCTGGATATTCGTGATGGGAGGGGATGCGCACAAGCACCCTGCACTGCTCAATAGCCTCGGTCGTAAGCCCCGTGTCCTCTCGTCCGAAAAGTAGCGCGGTTCGGTCAAGGGGGCGAGCCGTTGTGCTCTCAATCCACTCGGGCAGTGGTGTTGGCTCGCCGCGGTGCGGGCGGCTGAGGGACGAAAAGCCTATAACATCCCTCATGGTCTCTAGCGCTTCCGAGAGAGAGTCATAGATGGCGGCACTTCTAATGAGCGGTTCCGCCCATCTCCCGGTGATGAGCGCTTTTTCAAGCGAGAAGTTGTGGGGGCGAATCAGGTGGAGGTGCTTAAATCCTAGGTTCATCATGGCGCGCGCCACAGAGCCTACGTTGAGGCTGTCCTGTGGCTCGACAAGAATAATGTGGATGAACTCTGACGCGCGCAGCACGGGTAACATACGGGGTACCCGTAAGGATAGGAAAGCTAGTCGCCTTCTTGCAAGAAGCTGATGTGGGGTAGCCACTCGAACTAGGAGCTCCGGAGAGCGATTAGAAGCGGCTCTCGACTACAAGCACTCCCAGACCTTGAGGCAGATGTCATCAGCTTCTTTGCCGCACTGCCAGGTCTCTGAGAACTTGCAGGAGGCCCCTACCGTGGGACTTACGACACAAGGTTTTTGGGACCAAAAGCATCAGGGAGTAGCTGCGAGACCGTTTTTTTGAGCTGGCTGCTGGTGTCGCAGATGCTTAGCAGCTGGGCATCAGGACCAAACTCGTACAGCACCTGCCTGCAGGCGCCGCATGGGGCGGCCGCTGTGTGGGTGGGGGTATACACCGCCACTGCCACGATCATCTTGGCTCCTTCAGAGACGGCCTTGAATAGGGCGGTACGCTCCGCACAGTTTGAGAGGCCATAGCTGGCGTTCTCCACGTTGCATCCCGAGAAGATTCGCCCGTCGTCTGTGAGCACGGCAGCGCCTACCCGGAACTTGCTGTAGGGAGCATAGCTGCTCTTCGCAGCTTCTCTCGCGGCAGCTACAAGGCGTACCTCTGCATGCGCGTCTAGACTCATTTTAGATCCTCCGATGAGCATTGAAATGACGGACGGCACGTACCAGCTACCATCCTTCAGAAGATCAGTAGCAGACCCGCTCGCGCATGTCGCGTTGCTTTTTTCGGCTCTGGCTAGCTGATTCTGTGGAGGAATGACGCGCAGTTTGGAACGAGACAGGCTTCAGCCGACCCGTCTGAGGAGACGCAAGGCGCTAGCCCCCAGAGCCATCTGCCCCGCCCGCCACCGCCTTGCTCGCAGCTTCCTTCTTCTTTTTCTCTTCCTCTTTCTTGAGGCGAGTGTAGTCGAGGTAGCTCAGGTTTGCCTGAATGTTGTCAGTGTTGCTGTAGACGTAGGCCAGGAAAAACTCCGTAATCGTCGCGTTGCGGTTCTGAAGCTCTTCAGCGAGCCGCAGCACGAGCGCTGTGCGGGTCTTGTTCTCGTTCTCAAAAGCCTCCCACCACTTTCTTGCGCTGCCGGTGGTGTTGTCCCAATCGAGGTTTTTCTTGACCTCTGAAAGCTTCTGCTCGACCTGGGCATCGGTCCAGCCCTTCGTGTTAGTGATCCCTGGAGGTAGGCCAGGAGCACCACCTGCAGCCGCGGGAGCGCCACCAGCGCCACCCGGCAGCTCAATCGGCTTCTCGTCGTAGTCGATCGCCGTAGTGCGAAGCTTAAGCTCGTAGTCGCCCTTCTCAAATTCAGTGAGGGGCTTCAGCAGCTCTGGTAGCTTGAAAAATGGAATAAGGTGGCCTTGGAAAACGGGAGTGCTCGGCATGAAGAAGGTGCAGATGTTGTCGGCCGGACGTCCGATCTCGTCTGGAGTTAGCACCGCACGTTGCTGTACCTGCTCTTGTGTGCTGTCATTTCGGCTTGCGAACACTTCGATCATTTTGCGGTTCGCGCCAACAGATTGCGTCTGGAAACGGATCGTCATCTGGCCGCTCTCTTTTGAGGCCCACTCTGAGTCAGCGAGATCGAGCGGCGGCATGAAGATCTTCGTGCTGAAGCCCGCTAGTACTGAATCTGAGTCGTCGTTGTAGTTCGCCTTAATTTGGGCGGTGGACTGGATGGCGGCAACGATGCTCACGTTTCGCGAGCGCAAGGTGTTGAGCTTGACGTGGATGTCCGGCAGCCGCCCGAGAGCGCTCGCGAACTCGTCGATGACCAGGCCAACGGGGCGGGGGAGGCAGTTGCCCGGGAACTGCTCAGCGCGCTTGGTGAGGAAGCGGAGCAGCTCAACCACGATGACGTTCGCCATTGGCCGGAGCATTTCAAGCTCGGACTCACGAAGCTCCACGATAAACAACGTGGGCTTTTCGATTAGTTCCTCGATGTCGAGCTCGTTGTGGAAGGTCGTCGCGCGGATAGCTGTGAGGTCCCACGCGCTCAGGCGCATGCTCAACTCAGACATAATCGTATCGGCGTTTTGAGAGCCTGAGCGAGCTAGCTCCACGAATGCGCGAGAGTTTCGGATAGCTTCAGGGTGTGCCTCGATCCAGTCGCAGAGCCCCTTCATGCCTGACTGAACGAGCTGGTGGATGCGGGGCATCGACAACACTTCAGTAGGATCGTGCAGGAGGCCGACCATGACCGAGTTCAGCACCGCTAGGGCGTTATTTCGAAAGAAGGGGCTATCCGATTTTGCCTGAGGCTGATCGGTCGCGGAGATGACAGTTTGAGCGATGAGCTTAGCATCAGTGTCGTCTTCAACTTTTGCCAAGATGTTCCAACTTAAGGATCGCTCTCGGTCGAGGGGATTGAAGAGCAGGATGTTTTTCTTGGGGTTGTACTTGCGAGTCATCGCTGCGAGCGTGCGCCACATTTCGGGCTTCGAGTCGATGACGATGCTGGAGCGGTCGGGGTCCATGCAGTCGTTGTAGAGAATCGGCTTGATGAACTTAACTGTCTTACCTCCTCCGGTCTTCGCGACGATGAGGGCGTGCCGATTTCTCTCTTCACGCGGAAGGATTATCTTCGCCTGGTTGAATGCAATCCCCTCCGCACCCCGCAGCTCTTTGACATACAGCGCTGTGTCTCCAGCCTTGCCCGTAGGCTTCGTCCAGTTGGCGATCTGCTCGGTGTTTGCGAGGTCGCCCGAGCCAAGCTCATTAGTCAAGGAGCGTTTTGGGCGGCGGTGCTTGTCCTTGACGAGCGATGAGACGGAGAGGTCGCCGATAATGATTCCGGTCTTCTTGTACTCGCGCCAGCTGTGGCGACCGACAAGGAAGAGGTAGCCGGCAAGCACGATAAAGAGACTCTCCTCCCACACGTAGCGCATGCTGCTCGGGGTTATGAACATCTCCACGAGGGGTTCGATCACGGGGAGTGACGCGAGCTGCTCACCGGCGGGCCGTTCAAGCTGAAGCTGTTCCGCCAGCTCAGCAGCTCCTGCACTGATCCGCTCAGCTTTTGTGAGGTGGCAAATTTCTGCAACGAAGAACAGAAGGCCCAGCGCTCCCGGGATGAAGGTTTTTCCGAGCGTCGTATTACCGGTGATGAAGAACTGCGCGATGAGTAGCGCGAGAGCAGCGACACCAAGCGTCATCAGACCTACGACGGGGTCCAGGGTGTAGAACCACTCGACGAAGTGCAGGAAAGCGATTTCAAGTTGGCGAAGCATCCGGGCAGCCTTGTACCGATCTCTCTCAGACAGTTATGGACCGTTTCAGGCTGAAGTAGCCTATCCGGTCCGACAATTCCCGCCGAGAGAGCGGAAGTATATTCGAGCAGTTACGATCTATCCAGGAGGACAGCCTTTCAGAAGAGTCCCTGGGGTGATCGCTCTGCCCCCGAGAGTCCTATCGCCCACGGCCTTTCAAGGGCTTAGGTTGTGGTGCCCGATTTTATCTGAGAATTGGTAAGTGCCTGAACCTAGGTTCTCGGAGGGTGGCTAAACTCTCTCAATTACCGTGGCGATCCCCATCCCCAACCCGATGCACATCGTCACCAGGGCAAACCTGCCCTGAGAGCGCTCCAGTTCATCGAGCGCCATCCCAATCAACATCGCTCCGGTTGCCCCAAGTGGATGGCCAAGTGAGATGCCGCCGCCGTTGACGTTGACCTTCTCTGGGTCAATTCCAAGCTCCCGTATCGTCATGATGGGCACCGGGGCGAAAGCCTCGTTGATCTCCCAGACGTCGATGTCTTTTACAGCAAGGCCAGCACGTTGTAGTGCGCGGCGCGAAGCCTCAATCGGCCCAGTCAGCATGATTCGGGGGGGCGAGCCGATCGAGACCTGTGACACCACTCGGGCACGGGGCTTTAGGTTGTGTTTCTTTGCGGCCTGCTCGCTGCCGAGCAGGATTGCAGCAGCACCGTCAACGATCGCCGACGCGTTTCCAGCAGTGATGATGCCGTTCTCTCGGAAGACCGTCTTTAGCGCAGCGAGCGCTTCAAGAGTCGTTTCAGGCCGAGGATTGTCGTCGACATCAAGCAGCTTCTCAGCGCCCGTCTCGTCACGGTACGGAACCGCACAGATGCTCTTGCTAAAGCGCCCCTCGCTCAGCGCACGCTTCGCGTTTTGCTGAGACCTGAGGGCAAAAGCATCAACATCCGTGCGGGAAATCTTAAACTCCTGCGAAAGTATCTCAGCTGACTCGCCTTGCTGTACGAGATCCGGATGGTGCTTCGCGAGCGCTGGACTAACCTCACCGCCAGAGTCGCTGAACATCGGAACGCGGGTCATGTGCTCAAGCCCTCCCGCGACAACGAGACCGTACTCCCCACATTGCACGCCCTGAGCAGCAAAGTTGAATGCTTGCTGTCCCGAGCCGCACAGGCGGTTTACGGTGGCCGATGGGACAGAGATTGGCCAGCCAGCGGCAAGGACCGCAGCGCGCCCAACGCACCACCCTTGTTCTAGCGTCTGAGTCACGCAACCGACGAGCACGTCTTCGACCAGCTCAGGCGGAAGGTGCGTTCGCTTCACGAGTGAGTTGAGCGGAAAAGTCATGAGATCGATCGGGTGCACCGAGAGGAACTTTCCCTTTCGGCGGGCTCGTGGTGTGCGGACGGCGTCGATGATAAAGGCGTTTGTCATGGCGAGCGTTCAGAGAGTTAAGTCAGCGAGGGGTGTGGAGACGCTTTCGCGACGAACCACACCCCTCGTATGCTAACGCCCAGTTGGGGAGTTAGCTACCGAGAAATGTACACCTCAACTCGGCGGTTGAGCTGTCTGCCTGCCGCAGTCCGGTTCGTTGCAACCGGCTTGCTGGCCGAGAACCCGTTAACCTTGAGCTGTGCAGTTGAGATGCCGTGAGCAGCCAGGAAGCTGCCAACGCTCTCCGCGCGAGCCTTGGCGAGCTTCTCGTTGTACTCAGCGTTGCCGGTGTCATCTGTGTGACCAGCGATGTTCACCGCGGTGACCATTGGGCTGGCTTTGATCGCCTCAGCCACCTTCTCTAAGCCACCGATGCCGCCAACGCGCAGGTTTGTCTGGTCTTCATCAAAGAAGACCTGGTACACGCCGCCAACAGGATCGACACTCGTGGTGCTGTCGAGCCGCGCCTGAATCTTCTCCAGTTCGATCTGGTTCGCCTGCCCCTGAACTTTGAGTGCTGCGAGCTGGCGAGCAAGTTCAAGCTGCGTCCCCTCCTGCACGTCCCAGCCTGCGCCCATCATGAGACCACCGGCGGCTCCGATTCCGGAGCCCACGGCGATACCGCCACCAGAGGCGTCAACCTGGTTGCCGATCACGGCGCCAGCGCCGGCACCCCAGCCTGCACCAAGCAGAGCCCCGGCCAAGGTTTTGTCAGGACCTGGCTGCGGGCTGTGGCAGCCAGACACTACGATGCACGCCCCGAGGGCGGAGAGAGAGAGCAGCTTAACAGCCGCGTAGCGGCACAACGAGAACCTCATACTGATACCTCACTTCTGAGCAAAAACAGCCCTGAGCTACTTCTACCCGTAAGCGGAACTTGCCTGCGGTAGGGCGCCGGGATTTATTCCCTGCAAGGGTGTTATCGGCAGGGGGGTATGGGTGCCGTAGGCATTTTTTTCCCAGTGAAGGCCACGGGCCGTTTTTTCTTTAAGCAGCTGATTCGGCAGCCCGGTGGGCCTGCAACGGCGTTATGAAGGAGCGATTTTGCCCACTATCGGGCGCGCCGCGGGAGAATCACGAGCAGTACGCAGAGTGCCGCCACGAAGAGCCAAAGCGCGTAGATCGGCATCGAGGTGTAGAGGCTCTTCTCGGAGAGCAGCTCTACCTCAAGTGGGAGAACACCTTCAGTGAAGGGCAGGAGCGAGGCAGCGGTTCGGCCGAGCGGATCGACGACAGCCGTAAGCCCCGTGTTGGTGGAGCGCAGCAGGTAGCGCCTATTCTCAATCGCGCGCCAGCTTGCGATCATGTGGTGCTGGTAGGGGGCAACAGTGCGACCGAACCAGGCGTCGTTCGTTTGGTTAACGAGCAGCTCAGCCCCGAGCTGTGTTGCTTCACGCGCGATCTGCGGAACGACATCCTCGTAACAGATGAGCGGAGAGAGCTTTGCCTGCACGCCGCTTGACAGCGGGAACGAGAGCACCGCGGGCGCAGCGCCTGCCGTGAACTGCGCCGCCGTTGAGTTGATCTCCTCGAGCCACGGAAGCCACGAGCTGAAGGGCGTGTACTCGCCAAACGGCATAAGGATCATCTTGTTGTACGGGGTGTCGAGGCTCCCATCAGGACGAATCAGGATTGAGCTGTTAAAAAATTCCGCGCGTGAGCGGTACGTGAGGCCCCCAACGAGAAAAGCCGAGCCGTTGTTGAGGAAGGGCAGGAGCGGCTCTCCCGTATCACGGTCTAGCGCGTGGTAGGCCACGGTTGTTGAGGTTGGAATGAATTTCGTGATCGTCGACTCGGGCCAGATAATGAGGAGGTCCTTCTCTGCGACCTGAGCGCTCGTCTTGAGGTACTGCTCCTGGTTGACCGTGAAGAACGAGACGTCGTGCTTTCGTTGCAGCGAAACGTTGCCCTGCACCATGGCGGTCTTGAGCCTTGGTCCGGAGGGGTTCTTGTAGCGCTGTTCAGCGCTCACGCCGTAACCCAATGATGCCAGCAGGACCACGGTAGAGGCGAGACGAGCGAATAAGCTCACCTCTCTCCGGGCCACGAAGCACTCAGACACCCACATCATGACGAAGGTGACAGCAGTGACCCCGCCGATGTCAGCGATCTGCGCCAATGGCACAAATCCGATCTGAGTGTGCCCGAAATCCCACGGGAAGATCTTTATCCAGAAGTGGTGCGCGACGAGCCACGCCAGCGCAGTTCGCAAGCCGAGGCGCGTCGTGAAGGCCGGCAGCCGGCCCCATGTGAAGGCCCAGATCAGGAACTGCACCGTGCTGCCAACAACGAAGAGCGCGAAGATCGGCAGCGCGGCCGCCATTGGGAAGCCGCCGAAGTCCGCGATCGTGCTGTAGAGCCAGTAGAACCCGCCTGTGTAGGTGATGAGGCCAGCGAAGAAGCCCCTGAGCATTCTTCGCTCGGGAGAGAGCAAAGACGCCACGAAGAGCGCAGATGAAGTCCAGCCGAGTGCAGCACACTCAGCCGAGCCAGGCATCCACCAGGCGACAACGAGCGTTGCCGCGGCTGCAAGCGAGAGCAGCCAGCCCATTACGAGAACGGATTTTCGCAGATGGATGAGCCCGCGAGGAAGGTCTCAATCCAGAGTAGCCGATTGTACTTGGCCGTGCGCTCACTTCGGCACACAGAGCCGGTCTTAATCTGGCCAGCGCCAGTTGCAACAGCGAGATCAGCGATGCTCGTGTCCTCGGTCTCGCCTGAGCGGTGAGAGAGGATCGAGCGGTATCCGTTCTCGTGAGCGAGGTTGATCGCCTCAAGGGTCTCCGTGACCGTGCCGATCTGGTTAAGCTTGATAAGGATCGCGTTGCCCACGCCCTGCTGAATCCCGTCAGCGAGCCGCTTCACGTTGGTAACGAAGAGATCGTCGCCGACGAGCTGAACAGTACCGCCGATCTTCTCGGTCATGAGGCGCCAGCCGTCCCAGTCGTTCTCGTCAAGGCCGTCCTCGATGCTCACGAGCGGGTACTTCGACGCCCATCCAGCGTAGAGGTCAACCAGGTCTGCTGCCGAGAACTCTTCCTTGGTGCTCTTCTTGAAGACGTACTTGTTTTTAGCCTCGTCGTAGAACTCGCTCGCGGCGACATCGAGAGCGATCGACACATCGTCACCCGGCTGGTACCCAGCGTCGGCGATAGACTCAACGAGCGCCTCAAGCGCCTCAGTCGGCCCGGCGAGGTCTGGAGCGAAACCGCCCTCGTCGCCAATTCCAGTTGAGAGTCCCTTCTTCTTGAGGTTCTTCTTCAGAGCGTGGAACACCTCCGACGCGCAGCGGATGTTCTCAAAGAACGTCGACGATACGTGTGGGACGATCATGAACTCTTGGAAGTCGAGGAGGTTCGCCGCGTGAGCTCCGCCGTTAATGATGTTGACCAGTGGGACCGGCAGCCGGCGGGCGTTCGCACCGCCGATGTAGCGGAAGAGAGGAATATTTAGGTAGTTCGCGCCGGCGTGGGCCGCAGCGAGGCTAACGCCGAGGATCGCGTTTGCGCCGAGGCGGCTCTTCATCTCAGTGCCGTCGAGGTCAATCAGCTTCCGGTCGAGGGCGGCGAGCTCAAGCACATCGCTGCCTGCAACGACTGGCGCGATCTTCTCCTTGATATTTTCGACAGCCTTGAGCACGCCCTTTCCGAGGTAGCGCTCGTTATCGCCGTCGCGAAGCTCAAGAGCCTCGTACTCGCCGGTTGAGGCGCCCGATGGCACCATGGCAGTGCCCTGGGTGCCGTCCTGTAGGACAACAGTGGCTGCTACGGTTGGAAAGCCACGTGAATCGAGGCACTCGTAGGCGGTAACTGATGCGATGGTGCTGTTTTGCATGTCTGGATCTCCTGAATTGAGCAGTAAGTTAGCCTGGATATAGCCTCTTCCGAGGCGGCCGCGGAAGAGTCTACTCTCCTTGCTAAACAGAAGTAAATGGGGCCCGAAGCATCCATAATCGCCGCATCTGCCTGACATCAAAGCTGGTTACAGAGAGGGCATTTCGGTACTCTGTCTGGCATGCGAGTAACAGCCACCAATATTCTCATTGTGCTCGCCGTTGCGGCGGCCATCTTCTCCTTCTTAGCTGACGACGGATTTTCTAAGTTAGGCTCTCTCTCCCGTAGCGTTGAGCAGCAGACCCGTACCAATGAACGGCTTAAGGACTCAGTTGAGTCGCTCAAGCGAGAAGTTGCCGGCCTGCAGGCTGATGCACGCGAAGTAGAGAAGGCAGCTCGCAGCGAGCTTGGCATGGCCCGCTCTGATGAGATGGTCGTGATCTTCGAGAAGAAGGGAGAGGCGAATGAAAAGAGCCGGTAGCTCGACGTTTGGTCGTTCGGAAGCCGTTGGGGCGGAAGTCTCCGGCAGCGCTGCTCGCTCATCTGAAGAGGGCGTGGCTCCCGAACATCGTCGGCACGGGGCACCCCGTCGGCGCCGAACAGGAGTGCGAACAGACCTAACCCTTGTCAAAGGGATCCTCGCTAAGGCGCTAGCCTACAAGGGGCTCGACAAAAAAGTGGAGCGGTATGAGTTCATCCTGCACTGGCGCGAAATAGTGGGCGACAAGATCGCCGATGTTACGAAGCCCGAGTACATCTCCCGCCGCGCCCTGCTCGTGACCGTTAAGCACTCCGCTTGGGCCCAGGAGCTAAATTTCCAGAAGCCTGTGTTACTGCAAAAGCTGGCGCGTTACCTGAAGAAGGGTGACATCGTCAACGACATCATTTTCCGCGTTGGAGCGGTATAAAAAAGCCCTAGAGCCGCTGCTAAACCGCAACACCTGTCTCGGTTGCTGACACACCAAAAAGCTATTTGGCTCCGGTTTCTACGACCTGGCCTCGTAGCTGCCGAGGGCACCTCTCATGGGCGTTGGTGTCACTTTGGAGGTGTCGGTTATGCGAACGGCTTATGTTCTGGTTGTCGCGGTTTTAGTAGCAGGCTTAGCACCGCTCATTGCTGAGGCGGAACAGGAAGAGGTGGTGGTCCGCCAGCTTTCGAAGACCCGCCGGCTGCTTGCAGTCCGGGCGCATGCGGAAAACATTCGCCCCGCCGCTGCCAGCTTCAACGGACCGTGGTCCGGAAGGCTTGCTTTCGTAAGGTCTCAGAGCACGTGCAACTCTGGGCTTTCCTCATTCGCCTTCCGACACTTCGTGGCAGTTCGCGGATCTGTAGCTGGGCTCTCTACTGATCACGACGGCGGATTCCCGGGACAATCTCGAGACGGCGGAAGGTCTTACATCTTCATAAAGAATGCTTACACCTCGTCAGGACCGTGGGTTCTCGGGGTGGGGTACAGCAATCTTTCGGCAAGCGGACGTTCCGCCATTGTCGTGTACGTGGCAAAGCATCTTAGAAGCAACTGCACCTTTGCGTTTGGGACCTACGCTAGTCGTTGAGGCTTGATTCCTAGCGAGCTGAGAAAAAAACCAGCACGGTGCTGCCGTACTTCCGCTGCTGCGTCTCCTTAAAAGCCGAAAGCTCCATCTGCTCGTACTCTTTCGGATCGATCTGCACGATGATCTGGCCGCCACCGCTGAGCAGGTGCGGGCGCTCGCCAATCAGGCGCATCGCCTCAACCCAGATCCCCTTGTACTGGGGAGGCGCGACGTAGATGAGGTCGAATGAACGATTAGTGTTTTTCAGGTAGAGAAACGCATCAGTGTGCCGCACCTCAGCTTGCTCAGAGAGCCCCGTTGTCTCTAGGTTCTCCTTAATCACGGCGACGGCTTTTGCGCTCGTGTCGAGAAAGACGCAGTGCTTCGCCCCTTGGCTCAGGGCTTCTATCCCCACGCTCCCCGTGCCGCCGAATAGGTCGAGCACCGAAATGCCGGGAAGGGTAGGACGCAGGATATCGAAGAGAGGAACTTTGACGCGGTCAAGAATCGGGCGGGTCGAGTCACCCGGCACTGCCTTCAG
>CAZZJR010000059.1:8481-18063 GCA_964654585.1 uncultured Bdellovibrionales bacterium | reverse complement strand
TACGTTACGACTGCGGCAGTGCAGGAAGCGTTTGAGGAGTACAAGAAGAAGAAAGTTTCTCTTCCGAACGCCAACGGGCTTCTTGGCTCGTACAGTGGGGAAACTCTGCACTAAGGGGAACCCTACGGCTTCCCATTAAACATCCGCGGCAACCCGCTCCAACAATCCCGGTAGTCCTTCTGCAGGCTGGGCAGCTCTGCGGCGTACTTTGTCACCTGCTGCGGGTAGCGGGTCTCAAACATGAACGCCATGGTGTTGGAGAGCTTGCGGGGTTCCAGCTTGGCGTTTGTTGCTTTATCGAAGGCGTTGGCGTCTGGTCCGTGGGGCAGCATGCAGTTGTGCAGGCTCACTCCGCCTGGCGCGAAGCCGTCTGGCTTCGCGTCGTAGACGCCGTAGATGAGCCCCATAAACTCGGACATGATGTTCATGTGGTACCACGGGGGCCGGAAGGAGTGCTCTGCAACCTCCCAGCGTTCGGGGAAGATGATGAAGTCGACGTTGGCTGTTCCCTCCTCTCCTGATGGCGAGGTTAACACGGTGTAGATCGATGGGTCGGGGTGGTCGAAGAGTGTCGCACCGACGGGGGCGAAGGTGCGCAGGTCGTACTTGTACGGGGTGTAGTTGCCGTGCCACGCGACGACGTCGAGGGGTGAGTGCGGAATGACTGTCTCGTAGAACCGTCCGCACCACTTCACGGTCAGGGTACAGCGGGCCTGCTTGTCCTCGTAGGCCGCAACGGGGGTCTTGAAGTCGCGCTGGTTGGCGAGGCAGTTGGCGCCGATGGGGCCGCGGCTTGGAAGGGTGAATTTCCCTCCGTAGTTCTCGCACAGGTAGCCGCGGGCGGGGCCTCCGAGCAGCTCAACTTTAAACTTCATTCCTCGTGGGATGACGCACACCTCTCCTGGCGTCACCTCAATTTTTCCAAGCTCGGTGAAGAATCGCAGCCCGCCATCCTGTGGGAGGACAAGGAGCTCGCCATCTGCGTTGTAGAAGTACTCATCGCTCATCGATGTGTTTACGAAGAAGAAGCTGGCTGCCATGCCGTTCTGCGTGTGTACGTCTCCTGCGGTAGTTACGGTTCGCACTCCTGAGACGAAGGTGAGCTTCCCTTCGGGGAATGGTGGCGGTGACCACCGTAGCTGGCTGATTGGGAGGGTGCTGGCGTCGGTGTTCGGAGCGGTTCTCCAGTGAGGGTGGTCAATCGGCGCGAAGGTGGTTGCATGCTTTACCGATGGCTGGATGCGGTAGAGCCAGGAGCGTTCGTTAGCTCCGCGAGGAGCGGTGAATGGGGATCCGGAGAGCTGTTCGGCGTAAAGCCCGTAGGCACACTTCTGAGGCGAGTTTTGGCCGTACGGCAGGGCTCCCGGAAGGGCTTCGGTCTCAAAGTCGTTGCCGAATCCGGGCATGTACCCTGGGATGATTGCGCTCTTTACCATGATACCTACCCTCCAATTTTGGCCTGGCGTGCTCCCTCTGCGCCTCTTGGTGATCTTGTCGCGACGAAAGAGTACCAGCGGCTGCTGGCGCTCGATATGCGGCACCTTTGTTGTCACACGAAAAAGCGTGTTGGGCGAGATACTAGTGCTGCTTTCAAAAGCTTTTTCATCTTGATTCCGTGTAAGGCAGCGCTGGGGCTGTCTCTTTTTGGGCGCCTTACGCGCCGAAAACACGGTAGAGGTTACGAGCGCCTCGTTTACGGCTGCAACGTCGTTACCTGAAAAAGCTTTCTGAACGAGGCGCTAGTATCTCAGCATGCCTTGCAGGGGGAAGGCTTGGGATGCCTCAGGATACGCCACAAGTCTTCTGAATTTCGGCGATTTTACGGTCGATGTCGTCGTTATACTGCCCGGCGCTGACGCGCACGTTCTCTGAGTAGTTGCCCTTGAGGAGCCCGACTACGGCGGATACTGGGAACACGGACGAGACGCCCGCCATGACTTGGCGGCCTGTACCGGCTTTCGCGTCTTTCAGAGTTTTTATGTCTTGCTTGGCGGTAGCGCAGTTAATCCCTTTCTTGAGGGCTGCTTCCCCTCCGTCTGGCGCGTGGCTTTCACCGATGTAGCCCGAGGCTTTGTGGTAGACCGTGCTGGCTGAATCTCCGATCGGGTCGGTGACTGGCGCTATGGCGTCTCCGACGGGCTGTAGGGCGCCCCCTACTTTGTCGGTCACTGGCGATACGGCATCGCCGACGGACTCTCCCGCATTCACGACGGCGTTCTTGCCTTTGGTTGCGGCGTGCTGAATGTCGTTACCGAGTGCGGCGAGATCGTCTCCAATTTGGGCTTGGACGGGCTGTGGTAACGTGCTTAAGGCCAGCAGGAAGATGGCTGCGAGGTAGCTGCTGTATGTGCGGTGGACACAATGAACTTTCGAATTAGGGTTTGTCATGCATGGGCTTCTTTTTCTTTTTTAGCTGAGCGGTGCTCAGCTGGTGTTTGGGTCCGTGTATTTCGCGAGGATCCTACACGGCTCTACGGTATCCGAAAATATGGGCCGAGGAACTATTGATTTTCGTCCACCGGCTCAGTGTCTTGGGCGGAAACGGGTTGGAGCGCGTTCGTCGTCTCTGCGTTGCTGGCGCGAGCTCTTCTTGAGAAATTCACGAGCTTCGCGGAACTGCGGTGGGATATTTTTCTTGAGCCATTCGGGGTCAACTGCGTGGGCGTGCAGCAGCAAGGGAAGCGTCTTTTCGTACCCGTTGATGCGCTCAAGAAGCTCTTCGAGGCGACCTGAGACCTCTTTCAGCTCGAGGTTGAATGGGTACGCCACGATGTACTGGCTGTTGTTCACGACACTCCCTTTCGAGAGGAGCCGAATGTCTCCGTTGGTTACTCCCTTGAAGAGCACCTCTCCGCTCTTGCCTCCTCTGCCGGCGTCAATCCGGCGGTACAGCCACGGAAGGAATGCGCTACAGTAAAGCTCGCTCAGGAGCTTCGATTCGACCGGAGACAGCGATAGCTCTGCTGCGGCGTCCTCTAGCGAGAATCTCGCCCGTAACGAGCGGCGCATGTCGAGAGCCCGGTACAGCTGCGCTTCTGGGATGCCATGCTCTTCGAGCTGCTCCTGGTTCATCGTTGCTGCTTTCTGGAGCACTTCAACTTGGGCGATGACGTCGGAGTTGGCGTTCGATGCGCGCAGGTCCTGCCAGGGTCGTAGGCTCTTCGGGACGATCCCTTCAGCTTCCATGTTGGCTGCTATGTCGATGGCGGCGAGGAGCACATTCGGATACGTTGCTCGAAGCTCTTGAGCTTTTGCGAGTAGCTTGCCGAGTGGGGCATCGACGGGAAGGCGCGCGGCAGCTCGTCCGAGTTCAGTAATGTGCCCTTCCGGCCCGAAGAGTCCGAGGTAGTAGAGCTGGTCCCTGGCCTGGGCGAGCTGCTTGTCCGAGGCCGCGAATATGAAGCTGCGGTTGTCTTTCTCAAGGTTCCTGCCGGCGGCTTGGAATCGCAGCATCATCGTTGCGAGGTTAATGTTTTGGATCTCTGGGGGGATGTGAATCGCAAGCGGCTGTGCGGCCCGATTGGGAGATTTCGACAGGCGGATTACTGCAGTTCCATCTTTTTCCAGGCGCCCGATGCGCCCGAGGAGCTGTAATACCTCAGTCCTCGTTATCGGCCGATAGCCTAAGGTATCGACGCCATCGAGCTGAATGAGGCTCTTAACTTCATCCGAGATGATCACTGTGTTTACGTGGGGCGGATAGGTTAGTCCGGTGCCTCCTACGTTCGTGGCGATAATCGCGGTGCGCTCTCCCGGGCGAGGCTCGAAGATTCGCTGCTGGTCTCTGAGGGGCAACTTGGCGTGAAATGGAAGGCACTTCACGTCGGGGTCTATTCTAGCGACGCTGTCGATTACACTTTCGATTTCATTTTTGCCGGGGACGAACACGATTGGAGTTTCACCCCGGTCAACTGCAGCGACGATGTCTTCCTCCACGGACCGAAGGGCTGGGCGAAGGTCAATTTTCTTATGCCTTCCTCGATTGGCGGAATCTACTATTTCCTGCTCGTAGCTCTTGGGGTCTGAGGATACTGAGTTCTTCGCTTGGGTTTCGGTTGGGTCAACGACCGGGACCTCTCCGAGGTATCGACTGAACTGCTCGGCGTTAATTGTGGCCGAAGTCAGCACTAGCTTTATGTTGCAGCCGCGGTCAATCATCTCACGCCCAAAGAGCAGCATCGAAGAGAGCGCCGCGGGGTTCTCGTGAGCCTCATCAAAGATGATAATAGAGCCCTCAGGAATTCGACGGTGGAGCATGAGCTGCTCTAGGTACCCGTGCGTGAGGTACGTTAATCGAGTAGTTCCCGGCGTGATGTTACCTGTCTGCGAATTCAGGTACCCGCACGTCTCCCCCAGCGCCTCTCCCATGAGCGATGCGACGTACTGGCTGATTTTGATGGTCTGAATGACGCGCGGTACGGAACAGTAGACCTGCGGCTCGACTCCGGGGGCCAGCGAGCCTTTTTCGAAGAAGGTGTCCGCGTGTTTAAGCAGGGTGCGCGGCAACCACGTGGTTTTTCCTGAACTGGTCGGCGCAGAAATCACAAGCGCTGGCCACTCTCGCAATATGTCAAGGATTTCTTCCTTGCTTGGAGCGAGGGTGAGATGTGACACGTCTTCGGTCGGAGCGATGGTCTTTCGGGGGAATGTTAATTCCGCGAGGTCGGCAAGAGATTTCTCTGGGCCGACGACCTGGCGCCTGAGCGATGCTGGAGACGCCGATCGACCGAGAAGACCGAACCCATCATTGAGGGCCCGGACTAGCTCATCCAGAGGTCGGTCACTATGGCCGAGCGATCGACCGCCCAGGCCGAACATCGGCATCTTTACGACTTCAAAAATCGAACGGACGGAAGGTTGGATTCCGAGCGCTCTGAGCGATTGGGAGTTGGCGGAGGGGTCGACGGCAGGTGTCTGGGGTTGGGGAGTTCGGTCGGAGGCCGGGTTCTGCTGCAGCTTGTGCAGCCTCGTAACCCGCGCTCCGGAATTGTACATATTTCCCATGTTGTACTTCCCCTGGGCTCCGGCGGAGCTGAGACTGTCGGTTGGTGCTATAAGTTACTTAAAGTTACCGGTAGCCTCTTTGTGTTTTTATCGGAGGTTGGGGCAAGAAACAAGGTGAGAGTTCAGTATGTCGGTAATTAGTTTAGGCCGTGTAACCGGGGTACTTGGTCGACATCAGGCCAGAGTACCCCCGGTACTGTCATGGTGCTCAACGAGACAGCCTCACAGAGTTCTCAACCAAACTAATCCGTACAGCAGGTGCCTCTCGGCGCCTAATTTGGGTCAGGTGCTCATTTGGCAAAAGACCCCCCGATTTTGATCAGGGTCTTGAGCCGTGTCCCTAACTAGTTTCTAGCGGTGATGGTGCCCCGAGGGCCGTGAACGTACTGTTAAGGTTCACGCTGGAGGGACAGTTGTTGAAGCCGGCGGAGGAACTCTTCACTCGGGAAGCGACCGAAGCTTTCCCTCCTGAGCTCCCTAAGGAGGGGTAAGCTCTCTTCGAAGCGGCCGAGCTCTAAAAGCTTTTCAGCCCGCTCCAACGTCACATGTAAGCCTGCCAGCCGCTCTTGTTGCTCGGAGAAGTGCTTCATTCGGCGCTCCTCGAGGATGACCTGTTTTGAGAGGACGGTGCCAAGGGTCGAGAAATACTCGAACAAGTTGAGGTTACTCAGCTCGCTTTTCGCTTTACTTAGGTCTTCTTCGGCTCTAACCCTGCCCTCCGCGATAATTCTGGCGCGTGACTGGAGTACTTCTCGGGCGGGCCCGCGCAACTCCTTGAGAAAATGCGTTGATTCGATTCGAACCAGGCGGGCCTCAGCAGTCTCCATGGGGCTAACTATTGCCGGCGGCTGTATTTGGTTAGGGGGTGTGTCGGGAAACAGCATGTCTGAGAAGGTTATCGAAATACCCGCAGCAAGTCACGTCGGTCAGTAGCTGTACTCGGTGCGCTTTTTGGTGGCTGTCGGTACCTGTTGGGTGCCTGTACCCGGGCTACTGGAATAGCGGCTGAAATGTAGCTGCTCCAACGAGCGCGTGAGCCTTAGTCCGGGTCAGCTTCTCACTGCCCGCCTCTACCGTTCGCAACTCTTGGACAATAGTCGGCGAACAGAGAATTGATGGCTAAAGTAATGAAATATCATCCCCACGGTAGCGTGCTATTCTGCACATTCGGCATCGAGGAGGGCTTGCTTCTGCTCAGCAATCCCCTTTGCATCGCGATAATACAGAGTTGCCTCGCACGCGCCCAATTTCTTTACCCTGTTAAGGTATGCCACATTCTCACCGAGGCTACCCACGTGCACCTCATTCTCGTCGTCGACAATCCCGACCACGTCCCTAGCTTCATCAGAAGCTTCAAGGTTGAAACTGCTCACATGCTCAACCGTATTCTGGGCAGAGACAAACACACGGTCTGGTGCGAGGGCTATGATAGCCCCATCGTTTTAACACCTCTACGCGCTCTAGCTGCTATCGCTTATCTCTATGCTAACCCCGCCAAAGATAATCTCGAGGTATCAATCGACACGTATCCGGGATTCTCATCCTGGCAGATGTTCCAGGAGGGAAATAGGACGACAAGCTGGAAAAGATTGAGGCGCTCTCAATTTCGCCAACTCAAGGCGCGCGACCATTCGTTGAAAGGATACTCTCAGGAGGCTTTCAGAGTTGTTAAGGAGTCCTCCGAGTACCAGTCATTCAGCCTGGAGCCTAATGCCTGGATGGAGGCCTTTGGAATAACGCAGCCAGAGGACCAGCAAAAAATTAATGAGAAGCTTGTACGACGAATAAGGACTCTCGAGGAAAGAGCACAACTGCGGCGGGAAAAAGAAGGTAAGTCAATCCTGGGCAGAATTCGAATGCTTAACGAGAGACTCAATACCGTGCATCGTCCTAGGAGGTCCGGGCGAAAATCTTGGTGCCTCTCAGAGAGGCGAAGCGTTCGCATTCGCTTCATCAATTTTTTCCGAGAGCTCATGCGAAAAGCAAGAGCGGTTAGTCAAAGATGGCTTAGCGGAGAGTTTATTGAGAGGTACCCTCCAGGTTTATACCCTCCCAACATGCCTAAGTTGGCAAACATGCTCGGCTGGTAGGCTAAAATTGTGAGCCTGTTTGCGGGTTCTATGCCGCAGGGGATTCGTGTATCTACCGGTCTTCGTGCAACTATATTAAGGCAGCGCCACAGTGCGCTGCCCATAATGGGCAATCCACTTGGACGGGCTGTCCCCACTGCTGGACCGGGGGTCCCACTGCTGGACCGGGGGTACAGGGGCAAACAGGGGCTAGAGGGCGAGGATGTGTTGCATCTTGGCGCCGATCTCGTGCGGGGAACGGACAACATGGATGCCCGCCGCCGAAAGCGCCTTAAACTTCGCCTCCGCCGTATCATCTCCCCCACTAATGATCGCCCCCGCATGGCCCATCCGGCGGCCTGGAGGAGCCGTCGCCCCGGCGATGAACGACACCACCGGCTTCTTCATATTCGCCTTCACCCAATTCGCCGCGTCAACTTCCGCACTGCCCCCGATCTCACCGATCATCACCACGGCATCCGTGTCCTGATCCTCATTGAACAGCTTCAGACAGTCTATGAAGTTCGTGCCGTTCAACGGATCGCCACCAATTCCGATGCAGGTCGACTGCCCCATCCCCAGGGCCGAGAGCTGGAACACTGCCTCATACGTCAACGTGCCGCTACGTGAAACAACACCTATCCTGCCTGGCTTGTGGATGAACCCCGGCATGATGCCGATCTTCGCCTGTCCCGGCGTGATAATCCCGGGACAGTTCGGGCCGATCAACCGAGTCCGACGACCCTGCATGAAGGTCGCCACCTTCAGCATGTCGAGCACTGGGATACCCTCCGTGATGCAGATCACAAGGTCCAGGTCGGCATCAACCGCCTCCATAATCGCATCTGCCGCAAAAGGCGGCGGAACGTAGATGATGGAGACGTTAGCTCCAGCCTCTTTCTTGGCCTGATGCACCGTATCAAAGAGCGGAATCCCCTCGAAGTCCTGGCCACCCTTTCCCGGCGTGACACCAGCGACCATCTGAGTTCCGTACTCCCGGCACGCTCGCGTATGAAACGCCCCCGTCTTGCCGGTGATACCCTGAGTTACAACGCGCGTGTTTTTGTCTACTAAAACGCTCATGTGACCTTCCTTTCCTACTTCGCCAGAGAAACGATCTTCTTCGCCGCGTCATCCATTGTGTCGGCTGGGGTGATGGCGAGCCCAGACTCAGCCAGCATCTTGCGTCCCAAGTCCACGTTCGTACCCTGCAGGCGCACAACGAGCGGCACCTTGAGGCCAACCTCCTTCGCCGCCTCAATAATGCCCGTCGCGATAACGTCGCACTTCATGATGCCGCCGAAAATATTCACCAAAATCCCCTTCACGTTAGTGTCCGAGAGCAAGATTCGGAACGCCTCGGTAACGTTCTCTTTCGTCGCTCCGCCGCCCACATCCAAGAAGTTTGCGGGCTCTCCGCCGAAAGCCTTGATGATGTCCATCGTTGCCATCGCAAGACCCGCCCCGTTCACGAGGCACCCGATGTTACCGTCCAGGCCGACGTAGTTCAGCCCGTACTTCTGGGCTCGCAGGTCACGCGGGTCCTGCTCGTCGTAGTCCATCATGTCGTGGATCTCTTTCTGCCTAAAGGCAGCGTTGTCCTCGAGAGCGCACTTCGCATCAAGCAACACAAAGGTGTTCTCCTTCGTCAGCACGAGCGGATTGATCTCGAGCAGCGCTAAATCACACTCTACGAATGCCGTGTAGAGCCCCTTCACGACCTGCGCAAAGTGCTTGCGAGCCTCAAGCGGAACCCCAAGGTCAATAGCGAGCTTCGCGGCCTGGTAGCCCTGCAGACCCACTTTCGGGTCGATGCGCACGTTAAGAATCTTTTCAGGAGTCTTGTGCGCTACCTCCTCGATCTCCATGCCACCCTCTGTCGAGGCAATGATCGAGACGCAGCGCTTCGCCCGATCAACGAGCATGCTTAAGTAGTACTCCTTCGCTATCGCACAGCCAGCCTCAACGTACACCTTGTGAACGATCTTCCCTGCCGCACCAGTCTGGGGCGTGACAAGCTTCATGCCGAGAATCTTCGCAGCAGCATCCCGAGCCTCAGCCGAGCTCTTCGCCAGCTTCACTCCCCCAGCCTTCCCTCGGCCGCCGGCATGCACCTGAGCCTTAACGACGCAGATTCCGCCGCCTAACTGATCCGCCGCCGCCTCAGCCTCGCCCGGGGTGTAACACACGTGTCCGCTCAGGATCGGGAGCCCGAATCGCTTGAGCACCTGCTTCGCTTGGTATTCGTGAAGGTTCATGATTTCTCCTTAACGGCAAAAAACTACAGAATCGCCAGCAGCTGCTTGACGCGGTCCGCTGACTCGTGCAGCGCCTTTTTTTCTTCAGCGTTGAGCTCGATCTCGACCACCTTCTCTACGCCGCCCTTGCCCATCACGATCGGAACACCAAGGTAGATACCCTTGAGACCGTACTCACCGTTGAGCATCACCGCAGCCGCAAGCACCCTGCGCTGGTCAAGCAAGAAAGCCTCCACCATCTGGATGGCCGA
>CAZZJR010000059.1:0-8381 GCA_964654585.1 uncultured Bdellovibrionales bacterium | reverse complement strand
GTACACCATCGCATCCAGCGGGTTGGTGATAACTATGACGAGCGAGTTTGGAGCGTGCTCCTTGATCCCCTTGGCAACATTTCGGACGATTTCCGCGTTTGTCTTAACGAGATCGTCTCGGCTCATGCCTGGCTTGCGCGGCAATCCAGAGGTGACCACACACACATCCGCGCCCGCGATATCAGCGATGTTATTGGTGCCCGTGATCTTGAAGTCGAGACCAAAAACAGGGGCGAGGTGAGAGAGATCGAGAGCTTTACCCTGGGGCATCCCCTCGACGACGTCGTACAACACCACGTCTCCAAGCTTGCGAGTACCACACAGCATAGCGAGCGTGCCACCGATCTGCCCTGCGCCGATGAGCGCAATCTTCTTCCTGCCTGTCACGTTGCCTGCCATTTGTCGTGTCTCCTAAGCAATACCTGGGGAATCTAGCTCGACAAGACGCATGAGTCTTGACGACCGGGCGCTAGTTTGCGCCGCTTGAGCCTCGACGTAAAGCCCCTGAGACCGCAAAAATACTGGGGAAAAAACGAAAAAACCCGTTGCAAAAATAACTCCTTTGCCATGAGCTGTTTTTTTGTTAGGGTCCCCAACGGCGCGTAATCCCACACAAGGTCGAGAGTCTTGTGCGTACGGAAGCCGTGCTTACTTATTCCGTTTTCGCACCGTGCCCTCCCCACCCACTTAACAGGGTTACCTGCGGGAGGTCGCCAGCAGCCACCAAAGAGGCGCCTTCAGTGTCAGGGTCGCCCGCGATTCGCAGCAGATGCCTCACGGCTGAACGCTGCGCTCGAGCAGCGTGATGTTTCGCCGCTCGCACTGGCCCCAGGTCGCAGGGGAGTGGCTTGCAATATTGTTGCTTTCCGTCGGCAAAAACTGTCCCTTCTCTCGCTTCTTCTACGATAGAGGCCGTGGGTAGACAGGGAGATAAGCTTTTTGCCATGAATGCGGGGAATTGTTGCTCCGCTGCAGAGTCAAGACGAGATAAACCAGTATGGGCGCGCACCACAGTGACGATCACAAACAAGAGGTCTCAAGAGCAGAAAAGCCACAACATTTTGCCGACTGTGGCCTACCGCATATCAATCGGGCGCTCTCGGCGGTTGCTCGGAAGCAGGCCGAGCGCTGCTTGGTAAAGAGGGCCAAGCGTTGCCCGATTGTCTCGGAAAACCTCGAAAATCATGTGCTTCAGCACCCCGTCTTTAACAACCTACTGTTGCCGACTCAGCGCTTTGTAGTCCCAGATACCATTCGTGCCGTCGCTCTGGATTTCGATGGAACCACAGTCGAACTCCAGACGTCTGAAGGCCTTCGGCAGAAGGCGTGGCGAGAGGCTATCCGCAAAGTCGGTCTTCAGACTCGCGGAAGTGCCCTGACCCGCGAAGAGATAGAGGACTGCCATCGCCCTGCTTTGCACAAAACTGAGAAGGAGATGAGCGCTATCATCGCTGGCGAGCTTCAGAAACTGACGAAGTGCTGGGTGGCTGAATCTCAAATGTGGAGCGAATGGATAGGCGCTCAGCAATCCCTGCGAAACAGCTGGCGTAGCTCTATCCAATCGTCTGTCGTGAAAGGCATGGTGAATTTTTTGGAAGAGGCTAAACTCCGCGGTATCCCCGCTAGCCACGTCACCATGGGCGCTGATCAGCTCGTTCAACCCCTTCTACAACACGCTGGGATTCAGGACCTGCTCAATCCGGTCGGTAACGTGTTCATAAACCGGAACCCCGAAATCAGGGGTAAACCACACCCAGACCCGTACCTGCTGGCATGCGAAAAGCTCAACGTGCAACCCCATGAACTTCTGGTGTTCGAGGACTCCAGCACAGGCGCGCTCTCGGGCTTCCGTGCTGGCGCACACGTCCTGCTGCAGCCCTCGGTCAATCGCGCCAAGACCCTGCTTGAAATTCAAAACGCGCTGATGACAGAGGACCCTCAACTCCTCTCCAGTCGCCCTGGGGCAATCACCGTACTCGCGAGGAAGCGGGGCTGGACACAAGTCACATTTCCGAATGAGTGCTGACGCACCCAATTCCGACAGATCAAGACTCAACGCGTAGCTTGCATCAGTTGATTCAGAGTCGCGGGCTGGTATGCTCGCGGGTCCGAGTTCTGTCCAGGCATACGTGAGATGACCGCTTTTGAAAGACGCCCACCCAAAGGCGATGAGCTATCGCTACCAGACCGCCCCTTGAAGCCTCTTGAGCGCACACTCCTAGAACGACTCAAGGATGCCTTCGTGGAGTGGTCCCTGGATCAAAGTATCCCTTGCGCAGAGGGTCAGTCCCTGTTTGGGCTCAAGCTTATAAATCCACCAGGCGGTGCAACGCGCGTAGCCCACGAGATTGGCTCAGCCATCCAGGAGTTCATCTTCTCGGAGATCCAAATTGAAGCTCTGTGGCGTGGCGAGCATGAAGCTGTGGGCGAAGTGGCTCAACGCGTCAGAGGAAAAGTCGATCATGAGTTCCGAATCGTCAAGAACGGGCTCGCAATAACCAAACGGATCGCCAAAGACCTTGCGAGCCCAGACGCCGAAACTCGTCGCCACCGGCTATCTGTCCTCAACCGCCGATCGCTTGAATTCGCGCTCGGTGAAGAATCTCAAGGCGTTGCCCTCGATGCCCTGCATCCAATTCTGGTTGCCGCCCGAGCCTTGGGCATGCCCGACGTGCACAAGCAGATTGAGCCGGCTCTAACTACATACCGCGCTGAGACCAGCTTCCAGGCCCCAGTGTTCCTGCGTGCTCTGCAAACGGTCGTCTCCGATCCTTCGCTCACTGACCAAGCCCTACATGGACTTCCGAAAAACGCTGCTAATGAGCTCGTTTGCTCGGCCACGCGAGCACAGTACCCAAACCAGGATGAGTACCAGCGTCTCAGAGAAGTGTGCTCCAACGCCGCTCTCGCATTCCTGGAATCCGTCATGTCAGTCTTCGAAGAATCAGATAATCCATTCGCCACATCTGTGGCCCGACTGTATCGAAACTCCTCCCTGATCAAATCCGAAGAACAGGATCGCCATTCCCTCATCAGCCGAGAGTTGAGCATCGTGTACGGTGCTGAGGGCTCAGCGCCAGAGGATGCATGATGATAGACGAGTGGATGAAGCCAGGAAACGCAAGCGATGCTCAATCCTGAACAGCACAGGCCAGACCAGCGGCTTTCGGCACCTCGTGACCCTGCGGTTGCGGGGCTACAAGCGGCTGTCCGAGAAAATCTCAAGGAAGCGTATGCTAACTGGCTTGCGGACATCATGACACCGTCGATCGAAAATCATTTTGCGATGACGGTTCGCATGTCTGAAGTACAGCAACGCCTCTCTCGGGAAGCCTCACCTATCCTCGACAAGATTCAGCAAGCCGTTGAGGATTCGATTGTGTCAGAGGTAAGTCGGAGGGTACTTGAGGCGGAGCCTGGCGTTGCGGATGAGGATGTTGCGAAACACGTGCTCGACAAGCTGGAGCATGAAGTAGCGATTATCAACAGTGAAGCGCGCCGGACCGACCAAGCAGCAGCGGCTCTGTACGGAAATGACCCGTCCAAGCAACGCAAAGAGCTGCTGTCACAATGCCGCCGGGGATTGGAGTTTGCCCTGGGCGAAGAGCCGATGCCGGTATTCTTCGACTATCTCCGACCAGTCCTCAACGGAGTCAGGTGCTTGGGCGTAGATGGTATTGTAGAACAGCTAGCGGGCGGGCTTGAGGAGTACCGTCGCTCAACTCGATTCCGGGCTGTTATCTTCGAGCGGATGCTCTCCGCCGTGCTCGCAGATGACGCCGCTACCCAACGCACCCTCGCGGGTCTATCGTCGTCTGAGACGCTCCAGGTCATACGGAAGGCTGCGTACGACACCTACCCGACGCGCTCCGACTACCAAGAGGCTCGGGGCAAAGTGTCAGTGGCCCGAGGACAGCTCATCAACTACTTGGTCGACACGCTTGAGAAATCGGGCAATCAGTTTGCAATCACCATGGCACTGCTTTTGCGCGCGGGTCCAGCGCAAGAAATGCTGACCCCCTCGCCTCAAGGCGCCGTAGAACGGGAAGTAAGTGCACTGTACGACACCGAGTAGCAAGTCCGCTATTTCTTCGGCTCTGCGGCGATCACCGCCTCAGCCACACCGAGCTGCCGCATCAGGTCATTCATGTCGGTCTTAGAGAGGTCGAGGGTGGCGCCCTGTCCCTGAGAAAGCGCAACAAAACTCGGGTTGCTCTTTGCGAGCTGCTTCGCAACTTCGAGCCGCAACATCGCTTGGCCACCTTTTCCTGACAGAGCCGCTACCTGCTGCTTCAAACCTTCAGCTTCGGCGGCACCTTCCGCGCTTATCGCCTTTGCCTCGTTGCTCTTAGCTGCGTAGTAGCTGTCGCCTTGGTACGTCGACTGCTCCTTGTACCCCTTCGCCTCTGCGATGCGAGAGTTGTACAAGCTTTCTGCTTCCGAAAACTCTTTCTGCTTCTTCGCTCGCATCGTTTCGATACGCGAGCGCTCGCCTTCGATGTCTTGCTCCATCTCCTGGATCTCGCGCAAACGATCCTGGTAGCTCGTATCCTCAGAGCCATTCGCCAAAAGTCGCACAAAGCGATACTGCTTCAGGTTTATCGCCTCGACCTCTACGCCAAGAGGTGAAAGCTCCGCCTGAGCGGACTTGAGCGCAGCATCAACGGTCTCGTTGCGCTTCTTGTCATCGCGGTACTCGGAGGTCTTGAGCCTATTCATGTAGGTGCGAATCTCTGAGCGTACCACTGACACCACGAGCTGGCGCACCTCCGCCTGGGTCGTGGCGACCTGCTGCACGAGCCTCACAAGGCTCGCCGGATCAGGCTTGATGCGGTACCGCACTGTAAGCTTCAGCGCCGCCTCATTTCCGTCCCGCGCCCGGGTATATACATCCTCATCCTGCACGAGCTGCGTTGTGCCGCCGGCGTCGCCCATGCCACGACCCCAGCTTAGGTACTGAGGCGAGGTGTCGAAGCGGTAGATCGTCTCCCACGGGAAAACCAGGACCGTTTGTAACGGAAGCGCAACCGAGTCTGGTCCCCCCACACCTCCTCCCATAAACGGGGGAAGGCTCCGAAAAGTAACGCCGTACTCTGTTGTGCCCATGTGCTGGAAGCCGGTGTCACAGCCAGCAGAAGAGAGGGCCACCAGGGACAGGAACGCGACTTTGACGTTACTTCGCATCCGTCACCTCTCCTGATGGGCGGCTCGCCCCAGCAAGCCTGCGCACCCAACCGTCAAAATCGTACGGGTCAACATTTGCCACAACGCCCCCTTTGAGCGAAGCCAACGTCTGCGCAAGCTGGAGAGCTACGTACACATCGCTCCCTACTTTTGCCAGGACATCACTCTTCATCTTGTCGACCGCGGCCCGCGACTCAGCCACAAGCAGCTCTCCCTGCGCCATTTTTTCACGGCGATAGAGGTCTCCCTCCGAGCGGATCTTCTCAGCTTCGCTCACGCCCTGCTTGTCTAAGGTCTGAATCGCCACATTTCCGTCAGACTCAACTTTGTTTACGTCCCGCTGAGCTGCTGCAAACTCCCCCGCCACCTTGTTGTAGGCCGACTCCAGCTCCTGAAGGTTCTTCTTAAATATCGCCTGGTCTATCTCGGCCCGGTAGGTATAGCGCCTAACGAGCACGGCCTCGACATGCACACCCACCGGCGCCAGAGCTTGCTCAAGTGCCTCCTGCGCAGCAGCCACCCGACGCTCGCGCGCTATTGGGTCATAGAACTCTGCGGTCGAAAGTGCGCTGAGCGAGCGCTTGAGCTCATTCTCCGCAACCTGAGAGAGGTATTTCCTCCACTGCGGGTCAGTCGCTCCCACCTCGCGAATAAGGTCGACTGCTCCACCGTGCTTGGTCCCGTCGAAGAGCCCTGACTGAGCATAGAATCGATACAGAAGCGCCGCGTCGATGTCGACAGTGGTGCCATCAATCGTCGGGATGTCGAGGGAACCGAAGCTGCCCGAGCTGGGCTCCGTTGTTCTCGCAAAATCGATGATCTGGATCGTCTGCGGAAGATCGTACACGGTCGAGTATCCCGGAATCGTCCAGTGAAATCCCGGGGCGAGCGTTGAGCTGACTAGCCCCTGCCCCGGACCGAAAGCGATCTTGCGCACGCCGACGTGGCCGACAGGCACGATAGTGCCAAAGGTATACGCAACGGCCGCCAGCGCCGCAGAGAGAAGCAGAAGGAGGACCAGCACGTTGGTCAGAGCACGCCCGCTTTGGGTGCATCGAGCGTGTTGACGCTGTTGAAATGATTGGACCATAAAGCAGGGCACGGGCAGCGCAAGATGAAGCTATGAAGTAGCACGACTACCCAAAGCTGACAAACCATTCATATCCCTACGAAAAGAGATTCCCCCATGACCGCGTTCCCGACTCCGACTCCGAAACGAGCCGTCCCCAAAGCACCACAACAACCAACCCCTAATCCGCGACCTATGGTCAAGCAGCCGCGTGTGGGCACAACTCAATAAACCAGGGCTGCTCCCACGCTCCCAGACCGACATTTTCGGTGCCCCTAGTCACCCCTACTCCTCTTACCACCGAACGAAAAGCCCCTTCATGCCATAGTCTTAGGCTCATCCGGCATGTTTACCCTCGCGTTCGCTCGAAAGCCTTCGTTGATCACGGACCTGCAGATAACGGATACTTATCAAGAGGAGAGAACTCCTCAGAGCCCCAGGTGTCATGATGTTTGAGGTCACTAGTCGCACTGTAGCCGGGCTACTCGCTTCGGCGCTGATAAGTGTACTCGTCTTGCCTCATAGCTCCATTACTGCGCAGAGCGGCTACCTCAGACCGCTTGGCAGCAACCTCAACGAGGTGGCCGATTACTCCCCACAGCTCCCTTTTGTAAACCTATTCTTGAGCTCGCGTGAGTGGTTCACACAGTGTCGCGCCGAGCAGGATCCCGGTTGCTCGTCCAGCAACGCCTGGGACACAAATGAGGCGCAATTACTCGATCTCGACTCAAGCGGCTGGGTTCGTTCGCTTCCGGCACGGTCTGCGTCGCCTGTTTTTACGATGGCAGCAACCTACTGGGACGTTCCTGCTGAGTTTCCCGCTGGCCGCTACCTAGTGCTCTACGATGGCGCGGGCACACTCGAGTACGGGCTTGGAGCCTCTAAAGTAACTAGTGAGTCCTCAGCCGGGCGCGACGTCATCGCAGTCAATCCGGCAAACGGCGGGCTCCTGCTCCGCATCGTCTCCACCGACCCAGCAAACTACATCCGGAATATCCGCGTCGTTGCTAAAGCAGACGAATCGCTGCTGCAAACCGAGACTTTCTCGCCCACGTTCCTGAGCCGCTTGGAGCCATACGCAACGCTGCGCTTTATGGACTGGATGCGCACGAACGGCTCCGTCGTGGCTTCGTGGGGGTCAAGAGCGCTTCCGAGCGATGCGCGCTACTCGACCGAAGCGGGAGTTCCGCTGGAGGTGATGGTTTCGCTCGCAAACAGGACGGGCAAATCGCCTTGGTTCAACATCCCACACCGTGCAAACGACGCCTACGTCAGAAACTTCGCACAGACAACGCTTGAAAAGCTGCGCGGGGATCTCGTGGTGTACGTGGAATACTCGAACGAGGTGTGGAATGGGGCGTTTTCTCAGGGCGATTGGATTCAGGCACGCGGAGAAGCTGCGTGGCCATCGTCTGGTGAGAGCGGCTTCACCAAACGAATCAACTGGCACGGCAGGCGAACGGCTGAGATCTGCGACATCTTCCGTGACGTCTTCGGCAGCGCCCAGAGCCGCGTCGTGTGTGTCATGGCATCGCAAGCAGCCAATAGCTGGACCGCTGATGAAGGGCTTTCTTGCCCGCTGTGGGATGACGGCCCATGCGTGTCGCACGGAATCAACGCGATTGCGATTGCACCCTACTTCGGCGACTACGTTGGACAGGAAGATAACCTGAGCCAAGTGAGAGAGTGGACACGCGGTCCAGACGGCGGGTTGGGTGCGCTCTTCAACGAGCTGCTAAACGGCGGAGAGCTCTCTGGCGGGCCGGCCGGAGGCGCACTAGCGCAGAGCTTCGGATGGATCGACGAAAACATGAACCTAGCTAACAGCTACGGCGTACGGCTTTTGGCCTACGAAGGCGGTCAGCACCTGGTCGGTATCGGCAGCGCTGGAAGCAGCGCTGCACTCACTACCCTCTTTACAGCAGCCAACCGAGACGCACGCATGTCAGAGCTGTACCAGCGTTACCTGGCCGGCTGGAAGCTTCGAGGCGGGGACCTCTTCATGCACTTCAACGACATCGGAAGCTACACCAGATACGGCTCTTGGGGCGCTCTTGAGCGCATTGGCCAGAGCTCCTCTCCGAAGTACGACGAGCTGCTCGCCTACTCGCTCGGTGGCGGCTCAGGC
>CAZZJR010000058.1:9489-18231 GCA_964654585.1 uncultured Bdellovibrionales bacterium | reverse complement strand
CCAGTGTGGCTGATCGTCCTCTCAGACCAGCTACCCATCGTTGCCTTGGTAGGCCGTTACCCTACCAACTAGCTAATGGGATTTGGACTACTCTTCCCGCGCTTTACAGCTTTACCGATCAAAACCGCAGTTTCGACCGGACTATTCGGTATTAGCCAAGCTTTCGCCTGGTTATCCCCAGCGGGAAGGCGCATTATCCAAGTATTACTCACCCGTGCGCCACTGTACTCGTATTGCTACTTTCTCGTACGACTTGCATGTCTTAGGCACGCCGCCAGCGTTCATTCTGAGCCAGAATCAAACTCTCTAATTCAAAGAAAATCTGCTACGTAAACACGTCTCTTTCGAAACGTGCACGAAATTAATTGCCCAGCACTTGCTAGTCTTAAGTAAGCGAACCCTGCTCACGAGGAGCTTCGCTCTGCTAACTAAGACTTAGAGTTTGGTTCAACACATGAACCGTTCCTCTCAGTCTCAGGCCGCTGTAGACCTGAGACCTAAGCAGCTTCTACCCATAACCTATTTGTTTTACTGCACTTCTGCCGCCAGTACCTGCGCGACAGGGCGGAGAGTTTCAGCTATTTGCGCTCATCAGTCAAGGCATCACCTTCACTTTTTTGAGCGAAAAATCTTCTGTCTCTCTGCTGCCTCTTCAGGGGTATCTGTTTTAACGAACCCAGCCCCCAAAGCGGAGGCGGATAGTAGCCAGAGGCTCTCTCGGAAGTCAACACACCCACCCGGAAAAGCCGAGAATCTCACGAAAAAGCCCGATTTTCGCGCTTTTTGAGGGATTGTTTTTCGCAACCACGTTCGCACGGCGCTTCTCACCCCGGTTCAGCCCGCCAGATCCTGCGGCCTGAAATTTTCCGTTGGCACGGCTGCCCCCGCTTCGGCTAAAAGAACGGCTCGTAGTAACACCATCCGGGGGGTGCCATGCCGTCGTTCGACATAGTTTCGCAGGTCAACATGCAAGAGGTTAAGAACGCTGTCGACCAGGTGTCGCGTGAAATCGCGCAGCGTTACGACTTCAAAGACTCCAAGGCCACCATTGAGCTCAAGGAGAAGGAGGGCGCGATCTTGCTGCACGGTCCAGACAAGCTCCGGATGTCTGCAATGGAAGAGATCCTTCGCCAGAAGCTCTCGAAGCGTGGAGTGAGTCTGAAGTCCGTTACATTCGAAGAGGCGCTGCCAGCGGGCGGAGACACGCTCAAGCAGACGGTCACAGTAAAGCAGTCACTGAACGACGACGAGAAGAAGAGGATCAACAAGCTCATCAAGGAGAGCAAACTCAAGGTTACCTCTCAGATTCAAGGCGATCAGGTGCGAGTTACTGGGAAGAAGCGCGACGATCTACAAACAGCGATCGCGCAGCTTCGTGCCTCGGCCTCGGACTTAGATCTTCAGTTCACTAACTTCCGTGAGTAGTCGTGAGGAAGATGTTCGTTCTGCTCTGTAGAAAATATGCTTTGGTCCGCAAGACTTCGTAGCTGTGCGGACTTTTCCTAGCCCTCCTCTTTGTCTTTCTCATCCTCCTGCACTTGCACCAACTCCTGCTCACCATCATGAAATTGCCCCTGGTGACCTACGACATTCGGGGTGAGATGCTCAGATGAGGACGAAGAATCCAGTGCAAGTGCAGGAGAAGGAGAAAGATGAGGAGATGCGCGGGCGGCCACTGCTTCTTAGGGGCGGAGATATGCTTTGCACAGAGCAGCACATCGTTCGCTTTAGCCGGTCTCTAGTATGTGGATCGTAGGCTCGGCGCTCAGCATCTCCCAGCGCGCTCTCATGGGCGAGCATCCCGCGTCCGCTGCGCAAAGAACGGCGCAGCGACTTGCACACAACCTTATTCAGAGCTACTCCGCGCGCCACGCTGTGCGCGAGGCGATCGATTTTGTAAGCGGCTACGTGAGCTGCGAAGTTCAGGCAGAGGGTGATTGGCTGCGGATTGCGCTGGCAACGGATCCGCTCACTATCTTCGGAATCCCTCAGGGATACGGTGTCAAAGGCGGCGCCGCGCGCGAGGCTCTTGCGGTCGCTCTCGGATTGCGGGCTCTGCGCCAGCCGCGAGATATTGATCTTGTGCGCCGCGGCAAGCATCCACTCCCCCTCGACGAAGAGGTTGCCCGCTCTCTCATGCCGCGAGACTTCGCGCACGGCGCTCGAGTGGAGCTGATTAGAGAGCTGCCTCGTTACCTGACGAGCCGTGACCTGACTGTGAACGAGGTCGTGGCTGAGGGCAGCACCGTGAACGTGTCGCTCATCGGCGCGCTCGACTCTATCGGGCAGGTCCTTCGCCCGGCTCGCTACCGCGGCGGAACGCTACACCGCAAGCCGAGCTTACATGGACAGTCGCTCCTCAAGATGGCGCGGCTGTACGCAGAAGGGGCTTGCGAGGGCGAGAGCTGGAGCATGGAGGGAATTCCGGAGGAGGTCACCTTCTCGGAGTTCGACCTGGCCGTGCACTTAAACAAAGCGTTCCAGCGCGGTCGCCCAGTTGTCGAGCGCTTCCTTCACACCTGCATCCTGCTCTCGCTCATCGCCGCCAGCGAGGATCCGGTACGAGACGCCCTGGAGCATCTTGAGCACCTCCGGCACGGCGAACGAGGCCTGCTGCCGGATGTGCCCGCAGAGGAGTGGGCACGAATCTAAGGTCGACACGTCGGCACCGGTGCCGGCTCCTTAGGGAAAACGCATGTTATTAAGTGTGTTGCCGACGAGGCGGTGGCATCGCCTATACTGTCCTCATCGCAATAACTGGTGAACTGTAGAGCCCCGATTACAGCGGCATCGAATTCGAGACTAGGTCACATCCCTTAGCATCATGCCCTCAGCCTCCCTCGCATCAAGACCACTCTCTGCGGCGATCTTCTTGCTCACGCTCATCGCGATCTCTTTTTACGTCTTCGTTGTCGACCTCGCAGCGCGCCCGCTCATCGACTTTGACGTGTACATGCAGGCTGCTGGGGAGCTCCTCTCCGGAGGAAGCCTGTACGACTCCCCGTACACCGTGAATGATCGCGCCGGGCGAAGCGTCGATCTCCTCTACCTCTACCCTCCCCTCCTCGCGCAGCTTCTTGGCCCGCTCACCTCTGCCGCTCCAGCGACAGCGCGGCTTGTGTGGTGTGCCGGGAACTACGTCGCAGTGTGGATTAGCATCCTCTGCCTCGCTCGCATCCTGGCGTCATCGTGGTGGGGCGCGCTGCCGCCTCTTCACCGGGTTTCGCTCGTGGCTTTCTTTGTTTTCTGTTTCGAGCCGCTGTACGTAGGGCTCGGTGATGGCCAGGTAACGGCGATCGTGCTGGCGCTCCTCTCGCTGTGTGCGCTAGGGGCGCTTACCGGAAGAGATTGGCTGGTTGGAGGTACTATCGCGATTGCGATGCACGTAAAGCTTACGCCTCTTCTCTTGCTTGTAGCTCCAATTGCGCTCGGCCGCTTTAGGGCTGTAGCGTGGTTCGCCGCAGTAGCCGTGTCTCTAGGCTGCCTCTCGCTATCGCTCCCGGGTGGAGTGGCTGTTGTCACCGACTTCGCCGCCTCTGCTCTTCGCACCGCTGATGAGCAGGCGCTCTCCGGCTTCGCCCACAATATTAAGCTCTCGCGCACTCTCTTAGCGCCGCTCGGGCTTGCGGATCTCGCCGCGGCGCGCTGGTTGGTAAAGGGAGCCATTGTGGCTGCTGCCGTCTTCGGGGTGCTCCGTCTCCGGACGCAAACAAGAGGAGCAGCCGACGAGTCTCTCTCCTACCTGCGAGCCGTAGCTTTTCTCGTTCCGCTCATGATCCTCGTCGCGCCGATTGTGTGGTTCCATCACCTGGCGTGGTGCTTGGTTCCGCTCGCTGTTGTCTCGATGCGGCCAGCCGCAACCTTCGATGAGCGGATGAAGTACCTGACGTGGACTCTTGGCATCTACTTTGTCTGCAGCCAGGCGTACCTGCTCCTCATCTGGACGATGAAGCTCGCTCCAGCACTGACTGAGGTAGCGGTGCTCCTGCCGGCTTTGGCGCTCGCTCTGCTCTCTGCGATGATCTTCCGGCAGGAGGCAACGGCGAGGTGAGCGGGCAACTGGCTGAGAAGCATCGTGAGGCGTCAAGCACCGGCGCGCCGCAACCCAAGAGCACCCAGTACTCTCGACTGGCGAACACTGCCCTGGTTGTAGCCTCGGTGCTCTACGCCGCGTCTAACCTAACTGATGCAAGAGAGAGCTTCCTCGCGTACATCGCAAATGTGCTTTCATCAGCCGCTGCGTTCGTTCTGATAGTTGGCTGTGCAGTGCTCGCGGCGATCGCGTGGCTGCGACGAGAGCCGAAGATGCCGAATCGAGTGGCGCTAATAGGGTGGGCTGCCATCCTTGTCGCCGTCCTCCTCCCGGTTGTTCAGGGCGAGTTACGGCGGGGTGGCCCGCGCCGCGCGACTCCGGATCTCGAGCTCGGAGCTTTCACCCTTCTCGACGCCAACCTCTTTGGCCCAGCGAACGTCACTTCTGACCTTCTGCAAGAGATCGTGCGACGTGATCCAGATATCATCATGCTGCAGGAGCTTAATCCTGATGTAGAGAGCCGGCTCACGCCTCTCATCGAGACCCGCTACCCCTGCCGCGTCCTCAACCCCCAGGGAGGCACTACCGGCATGGGCGTTTACGCAAAGTTCCCCTGCACTGAGCGGCCGCGGGAGAGGCAGTACTTCGCGGCAGGCCTGCCGCAGTTCGTCGACGTTACGCTGCCGAATGGCAAGCGACTAACCGTGGCGAACGTGCACACGAACCCTCCGCACGTAATCCCCGACTTCCTTGCGGGAGAGGGGCTTTTTGGCGCCATGGGAAGAACTGTCGCGCTACGGGAAGAGCACGCAAGCAACCTGCTGACGGAGCTGGCCAGCGCGCAATCTGATGGCCAACTCGTCGCTGGTGACTTCAACATGACGACCCGCAACCGCGTGTACGGCATGATGCGCGCAGGCGAGCTGCAAGACGCCTGGAGCGTTTCGAGCCGTTTCGGAGGCGGCACCTGGCCAAACACAAGTATTGCTGCCCTGCGTTGGCCGCTGCGGCTCGACTTCGTGTTCGTGTCGAAGACGCTCGTTCCGCTGCTCGCCGAGAACCTTGACGCCTCCGGGGGCTCCGACCACCGTGGAATGTTTGTGCGAATCGGTTGGAATACGGGGGATCGCACATGAGCACTGGCTCCTACGACGCTATCGTCATCGGCCTGGGCGCAATGGGCGCCGCCACCCTTATGCACCTGGCGCGAGCTGGCAAGCGTGTGGTCGGAATCGATCGCTTCTCGCCGCCCCACGCGATGGGGTCTTCGCACGGCGAATCACGGATCACGAGGCTCGCTATCGGTGAGGGCGAAGTGTACACCCCTTTCGCGATACGCTCGCACGAGCTGTGGCGAGAGATCGCTGCCGAAACGAAGGAGAAGCTCCTCTTTCCGGTCGGGGGCCTGATGTTTGGCGCGCTTGGCAGCGGCCAGAGGCTGCACAACAAGCCTGACTTCCTCGCCACGACGATTGCTGCCGCAAAGAAGCACGGGATCGATCACGAGGTTCTGCAAACCGCGGAGCTGCGCCAGCGCTTCCCTCAGTTTGCGCTGGAGGACAGCGACGTAGCCTACTTTGAGCGTGATGCGGGATACGTAAAGCCGGAAGCCTGCGTACGCTCTCAGCTCACGCTTGCGGAGCGCTTCGGTGCGCGAATCTCCAGGGACGAAGAGGTTCTAGACCTCGCTCCACTAGCTTCTGGCGGGGTGTCTGTCCGAACAGCGCGCGCGACGTACGAGGCGGAGCAGGTGGTTGTGTGCGCCGGTGCATGGCTACCGAAGCTTCTGCCTCAGCTTGCGCGTCAGGTCAAAGTCACGAGGCAGCTCCTCTTCTGGTTCGGTGTTGAAGGGACTTACCAGCTCTTCGCTCCGGAACGATTCCCGATCTTCATCCGTTCGTTTCGCTCGACGGAGGATGCGGCGATCTACGGCTTCCCCGCCATTGACGGCCCAAACGGCGGAATCAAGGTGGCTTCTGGAGCCTACGGTGCAGAGTTCGATCCTGACGCGGGACGCCCCGCAGCTTCCGAGGATGAGATTCGTGAGTTCTACGAGCAAAGTATCCGGAAGCGGATTCCTGCACTCGCTCGGGAGTGCCTACGGTCGACTATGTGCCTCTACTCAGTAACGGAAGACTCGGACTTCATCGTTGATCGCCTGCCAGGCACAGAGCAGATTGTTGTGGTCTCTGCCTGCTCGGGGCATGGCTTTAAGCACTCAGCGGCGCTCGGAGAGAGCGTGGCGCAGCTTGTTGTGGGGCAGCAGACACGGTGTAGCCTTGCGCCGTTTTCGTTGGGGCGTTTGGGGGGACGCGCGGCCTAGGGGCCGTGCTCTTGGTTAGAGCATTGCTTCCGTGATGCCAATTTGAGTAAGGGGGAGTAGTGCGGTAAACTGCCCAAGCGCGGGCGCAGTGCCCTCAAATGCCGGCACGTTGCTGCGCCCAGAGACGTTTTTTCGTTACATTTTTGTTCCCACGATGCTACCCGGACACAATACTACCCCACAACGCTCACCTATCTTGGAGGACTCCGAGGCACGGTCGCTTGCGGGGAAGAACCTACTGCGCGATCTCTTTATTCGAAGATCTGCTGATGGTGCCATCAGCGAGGCTGTGCCGGGAAGGTTTTTGAGCTGTCCTGACGACTCAATCCGCACCCTTCGCTGTGGGGGGTTCTCGGGTGGGTCTTGGCAGGTGAACCTGTCGAACATCACGACGCTGACCGCCACGACCGACTCGATCGCGCTGCAGGTTTCGACTGTTGGCTCAAGCCGACGCACGATCCAGCTCGCTCCTTTCGACGCCATCACGTTGTGGCCACAAACGATGTACAGCTTCGTCGGAGGAAGCGGGGAAGCGCTTGCGCTTAGCCGCTCAATCAGGGAGGCAGCGACCCTAGCAGAGCAGCGGGGACTGGGCGATCTCCGTCCATCTTCGGGGTTCCTGCTCCATCCAGCCTCAAGTGCTGAGAGATTTGGAGACGGTCAATCGCTTACTCTCCCTGCCGAGGTATCTCCAGGCTTCGAGCTGCGTCGCACCTCTGGCTTTGATTCTAACGAGTCGCACTACCACCAGACCTTCTCTGAAGCCTACCACGTGGTGCAGGGTCACATGCTCGTGAAGCTCTCGCTTATCTCTGGCGAGAGCTACGAGGCCCGGGTTGAGGCTGGCGATTCGGTGGTGATCCCTCGCAACACGATTCACCACGTTTTGGGGGGCTCCCCCGACAATCAAGTTCTCGTCTCTTACTGGCCGCGCTTTAACGGCGACACCGACAAGGTTCTCACCTGAGAGTGTCGCCACCTGTTCGCTTAGGGCAGGAGCTGTTTTACTCAGCCAACTCAACCTCTGGATATACCGCACTCGCTCCGGCTATTCTTCAGCACCTCTTTCACATCGCCACGTTCGCTGCCCCCCGCAGCTGCTGGTTTCATCTGGGAACAATTTTTCCTGCACTCCTCTGTGGTGCCGGCTTTTGCCGCCAGCTCAGAGGATGAAGGGAAGAGAGCTACGTACGGTTTTCTGCTTTTTTAGGGACTCAGGGATTCTAGCTTCACCTTCGGCGGCGGCTCCACCACTGGATGCTGCTCCCGATCTTCTGCTGTGCACTCTCTCATGCGACCTCTTGCTAGGCGGCTTAAAGAGGCTCATGAGCGAGTGCACAACGGTTGTGCAAATTCCTTTTTTCTTATGGAGGTGTTTTGTCATGGAGACTCCTTACTCAGAAGGCGACAGGATCGCTATGCAGCGAGCAGTCGGAGAGTTCTTGATGCGGGAGCTTCCCTCTCTGATGAATTGGCTCGAAGGTGCGCTTGCTACCAACGACCGAGCCTGCCTGTGTGATTGCCTACCGGAGCGGGACGCTACATTGTTCGATATTCCTGCGATGGAGCTCGTTTTAGGCGCACGTGATTGTGCGCTGAAACTCAAGTTCAACCACTCGCTGATTCGGTTTCGGGGCAACCTGCGTACCGTGTTGAGCTGCTGCAGCAACCTCAGCGCGGACGAGAAGCTCGAAGCAGCAATGGCTATTTTCCGGCGCAGCGAGAGGGGTTACCCGATTCACGAATCGATCGAGTGGCGCAGCCTTCTTGAGCGTTTCAAGCCCGGTTCGCGTCCGACAGCGGAACAGGAGCGACTGCACAGTGACTTCAGCCTTGACCGGAACATTCAGAACCCTTTCTACAGAGGGATCTGCGAGTTCATACTTGAGAAGCTCAAGAATGAAGGTCTGATCAAGTGACTCCGTAGTCCGAGTAACCGGAGGTTAGGTTGAGCCCCAGCTCTCTTCCCCTACCCTCCATTCGGCTCTCACTCATCCCCCGCCCCTCCATCCCCTGCGAAAAACTCGCAGAGCAACTACTTGCACTCGCTCACCCAATAATAACCGGCCTCAATCTGGCTTTTCCTGAAGCAGAACCCGAGCAAACAAAGACATGGTGAATAGGCATTCGAGTCTCGGGCGGATCTCCGACGGGGCTTTGTTTACCGTCGCAGTTTGCCTCTGTTCGACACGACTACCGACAGAGCTATTGTTTTGTTACGCCGGAATTTTTTTTGAGGTTACATGAAGAAGTTCGCTGCCCTCGGTTTTATAGCTCTCGTCGCTGTGTCTGCACTGACTTTCGCTGATTCGTCTCATGCCCTCGGGAGGTGCCGACGGCACTGCCAAGGAGGAGGATCCCAGCAGCCACCTCCGGTTGTCACTCC
>CAZZJR010000058.1:0-9389 GCA_964654585.1 uncultured Bdellovibrionales bacterium | reverse complement strand
TGATTTAGCAACAGGAGCGGCTCAGGCGCTACGTCGGCTTCGACATCGCTCCCTGGATGAGAACCATAGCGCCCCCAGACAAGCCGAGGCGCTTCGCCACGCCGGCCTCCAGGAAAACGATCGATCCGCTGCTGGCGCCAATTGTCCGAGGGGTGGCGTCGTTAGCTGGCACGTTCTGGATGACACCTAGCAGCCGCGCGTTCGGGCCTATGAAGATGATGTCCACATCTTGGGGGCCGTTGCGGTTTGACACGAGATGCTCGTTCGGTGACGGGTACCACAGCAGGATTCCACGATCTGTTCCACTGATACGGCGAGAGTCGCTCGCCTGAGCACGAGTCTCTGGCGTATTTGCAACTTCAACGCGGAATATCGCGGTTCGCTCGCCGCTCTCTTTCACGAAAGTTAGGTCAACGTACTGCGAAGGCGGTCCCTGATCGCAGCCTACAGAAAAAAGTATCGCGCCGAGAGCTGCAGCGATGGCGAGGCTACGCCTGAGGTTGTGGAGATTCCCGAGCATGGAAGAGTCATACGATCGGTTAGGGCGCTGTGGCAACGAGAGATATCGTGAGGGAGACTATGAGGGGCCGGGAGGGTGGTTCGGTAGCGAGGACGGGGTTGGGCGAAACCCACTCTCTACTCAAACTGATACACCCGAAGTACAGGCTCAAACTTCGAGTGTCCGAAGCGCGCAACTTGGAGGGTCTCTAGGACTGGCCACGCGTTGAGCTGTATCTCTCGGAGCAGCTTGCCGGTCGCAAGCTTATCGAAGAGGGGTTGGCTAGCACCGAAGGCGTGGTGGGCCCCATGGGGCTCTGTTGCAACTGCGACTGTTCTGCCACCGCCGTTGAGAAACGCTTCCAAGGCTTCAAGGGGCGCCGGGCCCCGATCGGGGAACCCCATGAAGAGCAGTCGGTCGCCGTAGAGATTAAGCTCTGCGGGACTGCCGACCTTGAGCGGCAGAAACCATCGTCTCGGGGAGACATTGCAGTCGAATGCGATGACATCGCAGCCGCGCTCGCGAAGCTGCTCCTCGGCGTAACCGAGACCCGCGAAGATTGATACGATCCCCACTCCTTGCTCTTTCGAGAGGGACGCGATCACATCGAGCGCTGCTGTGTTGAGCAGCGTTAGGCCGAAGTTATCGTGCACGTCCCTGAACACGTCCATCGGTATGTAGCTCGTGTGCTTCTGGATGACCTCTCGGTAGGTTCTCTCGTAGGGGTTACCGTCGATGCTTCTTGGATCGCGCTCTTCGGACCTAGGCTCAACGTGCGTCGCGGGCGGGAGAGAGATCTCTGACTTGAGCATGCCGGTCTCGGCAGAGCTCTGCGGCCTCAGGTGCTCGCGGTGGTCGTTTCTGTGTGCGCCTGATGAGTGCATCTTACAAGGATACGGGGGGTGGCGGAGCTAGTCAAAAAGGGAGCTTTGGGGCCGTTTCTGTGTCGGCTCCGGCTCTCGACTTGCTTATTGCAAACACAATCTCCACTGTGAGGGGTCGCCGAGACCGACTGTAGGGCTTTGCGATGCTAAGCACAGAGCCGAACTTACGGGTGTTTTCATCTTTCGAATATCGGCTCTGGCTCAAGGCTGCCGCCTGCTGAGCCGGAGCAGAGAGACGCAGCACCGTCGCAAAAAACCGCTGGTCGTGACGGTCGTTTTCGTGCCCGGTCGGTCGGTTTTTGGTCAAATGGTGTTGAACCACATGCCACATGTGTCTTATCGTTTCAGAATCGGGTCGTTATGGGGAAAAAGGCGCTCCTTACCATAGTAGCCATCGCGGTCTTACTCGTATCACGGGGTGCCCTGATCTCTGTGAGCAAGGGCTCAAATGACATTCAGACCTGGAAGATTTACGGAGAGTACGTCTCTCGATACGGCGTACTAGCTGCATATGACCGCTTTAGGACACTCGGCCCGGTTGAGTCGATCTTCAATCACGGTCCGATAGCGGCAGCGATAGGCTCTTTCGCGCTGGACAACAGGTTCCTCTTTGGATCTTTTAGCCGTTCCTTCCGCATGCTGTGCCTGTTGGGCTCAGTCGCGACGCTTATCGTGATCGGGGTGATGGGCTCGCGACCTTTGGCGGGTCTCCTCTTCTACCTCCTTTCTCCTGTCTCGCTTCTCATAGAGGGTTTTCACGGAAACACGGATCCGGTGGCTGCGGGCCTGCTGATGATTGGGGTACTGGTTGGTCTCCGTCCTTCTGGTGATCTCCTCCGGGGTTTCTGCTTCGGTCTCGCGATCCTCGCAAAACCTATCGCCATCATTGCAGTGATCCCGTTAGTAGCGGTGGCTTGGCGGGAAGGAACTCTCTTCAGAACAGCCCTAGGGTGCGGGTTTGGCGTGTTCCCGCTCTTTGTGACGCATATCTTGGAGCCTCAGAGCGTACCGAATATGTGGGCGTACCGCTCGAGTCCAGAGCCGTGGGGCTCTCGTCTTCTTCCCAGTAGTTGGGAGCCGCTGCGCTCTAGCTCGCTTATCTGTCTCGCGCTGCCCTGTGTATATGCTCTATGTGTCGCTCGCGGGTGGTTTAAGGCTTCACTCCCTGGTGCGCTCGCGGTCTCGTGGTTGCTCTTTCTCCTCTTCGTGCCGGGTCTTGGAGTGCAGTACTTCATCTACCCGCTCGCTCCTCTCCTGATCGCGGCTCCGATGCTCGGGGGAGTCTACGGCATATTTGTGGGCTGCTTCCTGACCGCTGTTTACGTGACTTTCCTCAGATTTGGCATGGACGGCTCCGTTATCATGCCGTTGGCGACCCTTCACCAGCCGATGAAAGGGTTCCCTCACCTCGTGCTAGCCGCGAAGTTGGCGTGGATCAATCTTTTGCTCTTAACGTGCCAGCTCATGCGGCAACAGTATCAAGGGAGCCAAAAAAACAATCGCCGCAGCCCCGCTGACTCCGATGCTCTCATCTGCGAAGAACGCTCCGGCGGCCCAAGTGAATTGAGCTGCTCCTTGTAATGGAGACACAGAAACAAGCCGCCGGAGCAAACCTCCGTCCTTAAAATTTCTCGGCTACTTATGCCCGGGCTCTCACAGCCACAGCGCTCGCCGGAATGCGGTTCCTGACTCCGGCATGCCTGCAAGAGCAGCTTCAGACCGATCGTTACACCCGTTTCCTTTTGACTACCGATGGGCCTGTGAGATCCTTGCGGGACATTCATTTCAGGGTCAAAGGGTCCTGAATACTCTATACGGGAAGATACACGAAGATCTGGTTTTTTCGGGTCCTCATTTTGCATTGTCATTTCACGGTGCAACGTGAGTACCCGCTCTGCGGGTTTTTTTCCTTTCTATTGTATCGGAGACTACTATGTCGAGCAGGAAAAAGGCTTTTGAGAAGGCGCAAACCGCCGCTCTCTCGGTCAGGATATTCACGGAGGGCACGCGTTGCCATCTGGCGGCGATATCCAAAATGCAGGACTGGATCAAGCAGAAAGTTGCTGCTCTTCGCCGCATATATGCCGGCCTCGGCTGGAGGGACCAGCAGTACTTCAAGAGCTTGATTCGACGGGCAGCTTCGCCTCTCCGCGGTGCTGAGAAAGACGTTCTCCTTAGCATCGTCGAGACGACAAAGCGCCCGGGACGACCTACCGTAAGCCGTCAAAAAGCTCGGCGTGGACGTCCTCGGACTAAGCCTGTGTGACACTCAGTGGAAAGGTTCCCGAAATTCGCCCGAAGCGAGTCACGGTTTGCACTTTGTGTATCCTTTCCACCAATTCAGGGGAAAATACGCATTCTCGTAGAGCGTGACGGCCCCGTAAGATCCAGACTACCTCTGTTTACGCAGCGACCTCCCACCTTAATGCCTGTTAAGAGTGTAGCTCTGCTACTCATGGTTGAGGCGTTCCGCATCTGCCCTCTGGTCTTCGTTTCGTAGCTCCGAGTCCGACACTCATCTTCCATCAAGCTCGCCGCCGATAGAAGTCTGACTACCGACCGAAATATCACTCTAGTCGCCTCAAACACTCTGCAATTTCTGAACCGGGTACGTTCAGGCGTTGCTCAGCAGAGGCCGGCTACCCCAAAAAAGGGGCGATAGTATTCGTTGCAGCAGCGGCCTCAATACAATATGCAGTCTAGTTAAATCGACCGGCCCCCGGTTACCATATCCTCGCCATGCACAAGCAAACACTCTCGCAGTACCTCTTCGTTTTTCTTGTCGCTGCGCTCGCGCGTGGTGCGGGGTTGTGGTGGCTTTTTCCGCCGCTCGGCTGGGATGATGTTGGTCACGGCTTTGAGCTCGGGCAGGTCGCGGCGAATATAGCCGAGGGCCGTGGGATAAGCTCGCCGTTTGCGCCGGGCGACGCCCCGACTGCTTGGTTCATGCCTGTGATTCCGATCCTCTGGGCGCTTCTGTTCAAGCTCACGGGCGTTTTCTCGCTTCAGTCACTCGTTACGCTGTACTCGCTTGAGAGCTTCTTCGCTGGCGCGACTGCTTGCTGCTACCTGTGGCTGCTGCGAGAAATTATTCCGGATGGCACGAGGCGCGCGCTTCCGGTTGTTGCGGTTCTCGTTGCCGCGCTCCTGCCCGAGCACTTAGTGGCACTCACGCGGCCGTGGTACTGGGGAGCGCAGCGATTCGGGGTCGCATTAATGCTGATTGCGGCGCTGCGCTGGCACCGAGAGCCGACTGTGCGGCGCGCTGCTGCTCTCGGGCTAATTGCGGGGCTCACGTTGCTGGTGAATTCGGTTCCTCTGCTGCTCCTTGCGGCGCTGCTTGTGCAGTGCATTGCGCGCTCAAGGGATCGTGGTGCTGCTGTACGCGGGGCGGTAGTGGCGGTTGTTGCATGCTCGGCGGTGCTGGCTCCGTGGGCAGCTCGCAATTACGGCGCGTTTGGGGCTCTGGTGCCCCTCAGGCAAAACACCTGGATTGAGATCCGCCAAGGGAACAACCCAGACGGCTCGATCATTCAGGGGCTCGATTCGCTTCACCCGAACGTGAATGAGGCTGAGCGGAAGCGCTACGCGGAGCTTGGTGAGCGTGGCTACGAGGCTCTGGCTCGCGGTGAGGCGATCTCGTACATCGCAAGCCATCCCGGTGAGACGGCGCGCAGGACAGTGATGCGGGCTGCATTTTTTTGGCTCTCAGATCTTTTTCATGAAGGGGTGTACGGCTCTCGCTCTTGGGGAGAGAAGTCACTCTTAGAGAAGACTCGGGACGTGACTTTTTTCTTGGTGGCAACAGTGCCGCTTATCCTTGCGGTGCTTGCAATGGCGCGGGGCTGGCTCCGGCGAGTTCCGGAGCGGTGGCTACTCGTAACGCCCCTCGTAGTGCTGCCTTTGCCCTACTATATTTCTCACATTCACCCTACGTACTTCACTAGCGTGAAGGCACTGCTGATCATCTTGGCAGTAGTGGGGATTGGTGAGGCGAAAGCCACGAAGCCCTCGCCCACTCGTAATTAGCCCGGCCCGAATCGGAATCCGGGGATGGCTTCGGTTCCGAAACAATACCCGGGACCGGAGCCGGAGCTGTGGCCATGGCCGTTCCCGGTTACGGCTACGGTTGCGGTTAAGATATCTGCGGAAATTTCTTTAGCTACGCCTCAGCCAACTCAACCTCAACGCCGAAGCGCGGACCTTCGCTGCTCTCAACTGGCACGAGCTTAGTGCCGCCCTCGACAACGCTGCCGGCTCGGATGACGTCATCGAGCACGGTGGTGAGGATCTCTAGGCTCTCTTTGCTGCCCTGAACACGCAGCGCAGAGACGCCCCAGCGCTGGCCTTTCTGCGCCATGGTCTTCGTTGCGCGGATGGCAGAGACGACTTCAACAGCGGCTGCAAAGGATGCGGGGTCACCCTCGATCCCTGCGACTTCCGAGACTTCCGGCCACTTAGTTGAGTGGACGAATGTGTCGCGGCCGGCTCCTGCGAAGCGCCACGACCAGATCTCCTCGGTGATGTACGGCATGAACGGCGCAAAGAGCCGCACGAAGGTCTTCAGGCACCAGTGCAGAGCTGCATGCGCTGACTCGCGGCCTTTGGTGTCGGTCTCGCTGTACGAGCGCCCCTTCACGAGCTCCACGTAGTGGTCGCAGAAGTGCCAGAACTGCTCCTCTGTGATCTGAAGCGCCAGGGCGTAGTCGTACTCGTCGAAGGCCTTGGTCGCGGCTGCAACGATGCCGGATAAGGTCGAAACCATCGCTTTGTCGAGCGGGTGCGTGATCTTCTCAACGCCAGGCACTGGGTCGGTGAGCTGCATCAGCACGAAGCGGCTGGCGTTGAAGAGCTTTACAATCAGCTTGCTGCCGATCTTGAACACGGCTGGTTCGGTGGCGGTATCCGCTCCGAGACGGGCGCGCCCTGCCCAGTAGCGAACTGCGTCTGAAGAGTGCTCATCGAAGAGGTGCTGCGGCGTGATGACGTTGCCCTTCGATTTGCTCATCTTCTTGCGGTCTGGATCGAGCACCCAACCGGAGATGACGATGCTCTTCCAGGGGATCTCGTTCTCGTGCATCCAGGCTTTGACAATTGTGCTGAACGCCCAGGTGCGGATGATCTCGTGCGCCTGCGGACGGATGTCTGCGGGGAAGAGCTTCTTGTGCTGCTCCGGGTTAAGGAGCCAGTGGCTCTGGATTTGCGGCGTGAGCGAGGAGGTAGCCCAGGTATCCATAACGTCTGGGTCACCCGCGAATCCGCCTGGCTGGTTGCGCTGCGCCTCGGTGTAGCCGGGCGGCACGTCGTTGTACGGGTCAACTGGCAGGCTTTCACGCACGGCGAAGATCGGCTTGTCGTGCTGGATTTCGCCGCTCTTCGATATCGGGTACCAGACCGGGAACGGAATGCCGAAGAAGCGTTGGCGGCTGATGCACCAGTCGGCGTTGAGGCCTTCGACCCAGTTCTCGTAGCGGTGGCGCATGTGCTCGGGGCGCCACTGAATCTTGCGGCCCTGGGCGATCAGCGCCTCTTTGTGCTTCATCGTCCTGATGAACCACTGGCGCGTAGTGACGAACTCTAGCGGGCGGTCGCCCTTCTCGTAGAACTTCACGGCGTGGGTGATCGCGCGCGGTTCGCCCTTTAGGGCTGTACCTGAGCCGTCGACTGCGCTGCCGGGCTTGGCGAGCATCTCAACGATCACTTTCTTGGCTTTGCGGATGTCGACGCCTGACAGGAGTGCGTAGTTCTCTTTGGCGAGAGCGACGTCGGTTGAGTCGAACGGGGCAACGCCGTGCTCGATGTCGCGCATGGTGCCCTTAAGGGTGATAATCTGCTTCGCCGGAAGCCCTGAGCGCTTCCACCATTCGACGTCGTTGACGTCTCCGAAGGTGCATACCATGAGGATTCCGGAGCCCTTCTCAGGGTCGGCGTGCTCTGCAGGGAGGATCGGCACGCGCGCCTTGAAGAGCGGCGTGATGGCGTGCTTTCCGAAGAGCGGCTTGTAGCGCGCGTCGTCTGGATGTGCCACGACGGCGATACAGGCGGCTAGGAGCTCTGGGCGCGTTGTGGAGATGACGAAGCTGCCGCCTCCTTCGACACCGAACTCAATGTCGTGGAAAGCGCCGGGTACTTCGCGGTCCTCGATCTCGGCTTGGGCGACAGCGCTCTTGAAATCAACGTCCCAAACAGTCGGCGCTTCGACGTTGTACGCCTGCCCCTTCTCAATCAGGTCGAGGAACGAGAGCTGCGAGATGTGGCGGCAGAGCTTGTTGATGGTGCTGTAGGTTCGTGACCAATCGGTTGACAGCCCGAGCTGCTTGAAGGTGTCCTCGAACGCGACTTCGTCTTCCCCGGTGAGGATCTCGCACGCTTCGACGAAGTTGGGTCGAGAGACCTCCCTGATTACGGGCTTCTCTTTGCTGTTCGGGTCAGCCTTCGTTGGCTTCCAGGTCGGGTCGTACGGGAGATTTGGGTTGCACTGGATGTTAAAGACGTTCTGCACACGGCGCTCGGTCGGAAGGCCGTTGTCGTCCCACCCCATCGGGTAGGAGATGTTCTTTCCGCGCATGCGCTGGTAGCGCGTGATGATGTCGGTTTGGGTGTAGCTGAAGACGTGCCCAAGGTGCAGCGATCCGGAGACAGTCGGGGGTGGCGTGTCGACGACAAAGGTCTCGTTGCGCGGGCGGGATGCGTCCCAGCGGTACACGTTGGATTCGCTCCAGGCTTTGCCCCATCGTTGTTCCGCGCTCTTGTGGTCGTATTTCTCTGGAATTGGCTTGCTCATAAGCCGCCCAGATTCACCTATAAGGCTGATAAAATCAAGGCGTTAGGGTTTTGCTGTTGGTCGACTCCGAGCTGCTGAAGGAAGCCTAACAGCTCCAGCGCGTTAGCGGCGACTGGGTCTCGATGCCTTTCCAAAAGGGTGGTACACAACCGACAACTTCGCACTGCAACGACATGCCGCTATCAAACACCCAGAAGACGCTCTACCTGATTGAGAAGGTCGGTTTTGGACTCGAGATCGGCGCGAGTTACCGGCCCGTTGCGGCGAAGCGTGACGGCTGGAACGTTGAGGTTGTCGACCATGCGCCGGCTGAGGAGCTGCGCGAGAAGTACGCTGCATGGGGTGTTGATGGCTCCCTGATCGAGGAAGTAGATCACATCGTCGACGACCAAGGGCTCTTCGCCGCAGTGAAAAAAGAAGGGCAATTCGATTTTATTATCGCCTCGCACGTGATTGAGCACGTGCCGAACCCGGTTCAGTTTCTGATCGACTGCCAGCGGCTACTGAAGGAAGGTGGTATCCTCAGCCTGGTGGTTCCTGACAAACGCTTCTGCTTCGACACCCTGAAGCCGATCTCCACGACTGGAGAGTTCCTGCAGGCGTACCTCGACGGGCGCACGAAGCACTCGCCCGGAACGATCTTCGATGCGTACGCGCTGCACGCCAAAAAGGGCGTTCTCATTGTGTGGCCGGGTGACGGCTCAGCTTCGGGGCTCTCGTTTGGGCACTCGGTGCGTGAGGCGAAGGCCCTCATGGACGAGTTCATCGCGACGGGCAGGTTCGTGGACGTGCACGCGTGGCAGTTTGTGCCCGAGTCATTCAAGTTGATCGTTGCTGACCTGGTTGAGCTAGAGATGCTCTACTTCGAGCCCGCCGCATTTTTTGACACTGTCGACCACCAGTTCCACATCTCGCTGCGCAAGAGCAGAGACGCCAAGCAAGGCTGGAAGGAGCCGCGCCTAAAGCTTGCCAAGCGCGCAATGGCGAACCCGCGCGGGAGCTATGCCAGTCGGCTGCGTGGCGTCTTCACGCGGCTTAAGCGGCGGGTGGGGAAGCGGTAGGCGGCTACGACGACGCCCCCTCCTTGCCTCCGCCGCATACAGAAATCTGCTCTAAATCTGCTTTGAAATACGAGCTACGTCTGCGCCCCAGCGCATAACGCCTCGAACCGTTTCACTCTTTCCTGCGAGACCCCACCACGAGTTCTCTGAGAGTTCGTGGT
>CAZZJR010000057.1:11860-18634 GCA_964654585.1 uncultured Bdellovibrionales bacterium | reverse complement strand
AGCTTTGAGAGAAACAGCTGTGGTCCTGTCGCCCCAGCGAGAAGCAGCCCCTCAAGGCCTCGCCCCTCAAGCTCTTGTTCATGGGCACGAACCGCCGAAGCGCTGGCAGAAAGAAGAAAGAGGATCCAGAGCAGCATCGGATAGATTCTCGCGGTCGTAGCTCTATCGAGAAATGCCGAGCTCGTTCCGACTCCCACGAGCGCACAGGCCAACAGCGCATTGCAGAGGAGCAGCGTTACTGTTTCTCGTCCGCGAGCCTCAAGTCGAATCTCCTTAATTATGAGAGCGCCGAGCGCGGTTAACCACGACTTCATCGGTTGGTCTCCCGGTACAGCGAAATCGCTCGCGAGATGCCCTCCGGTGCGGTTGCTCGACCAGAGTCGAGAGCTATCTCTCCCGCGCGCATGACCACAACACGTGTTGCTAAGTCTCCGAGCCGATGCAGGTCGTGTGTTGCGAGAACTGTTGCTGCGTCACCCCCGGCCAAAACAGCCCCCCGTAACGCTTCGACTCCTCGGTCGTCGAGATTACCCGACGGCTCATCGAGCAAACGAATTCGGGGCGAGCCGAGGTACGTTCTCGCTAATCCTACCCTGGCTTGATTCCCGCGAGAGAGCTCCGACACTGGTCGGTCGGCGAGACTATCAAGCCCCCAGCATTCGATTGCAGCATGAACCGCCTCGGAACCAGCCCCACTCACTGATGCAAAGAGAGAGAGATTTTCCCTCACTGACAAGCGGCTGTAGAGGAGCAGGTGGTGTGAGAGAAAGCCGAGTGAAGCTCCTAAGGCTCGACGGATGCTGCCGCCGTCAGCGCGACTTAAGCCCGCCATGATTCGAAGGAGCGTTGACTTGCCAGCCCCATTTGCGCCGAGCAGGAGCACCACTTCACCTTGCCCACACGACAGTGATGCACTGCGCAAAACCCTCTTTGGGCCGAACGATTTGCAGATGCTATTCGCCTCGATAAGAGGCTCAGCGGCCGCCATGGCGCTTTATCTCTTCAAGCAGCTTTCCGGCTTCAAGCACCAGGGCACGCCGGGCGGGCTCAAGCTCTTCTGCGCTAATCTTTCCCATCGAGAAGTCGAGCTCGAGGTCCTTGAGAGCACGGAACGTGCGCTCCTTCTCATCGAGCAGATCGCGCAGCGGCCCACCATCATGCAGCCGTGCCTCGACAGCGAGAGCCGGCTCGAAGAGCGGCTTCACGAGAGCGATCGCAAGTAGGACAGCCATCACAGCTGCGGCAACAATCCACATAGTCATGCTAGCTGCTCCGCTTTTCCCCGACTGCGCTCCTCAGCTGCCGCCTGGCGCGGCACCGGAAGCGCCATAACGAAACCACCGATCACCATGATGATGGCGCCGTACCAAAGCCACACCTGCAGTGGGTTGATAAATATCTTGAAGGATGCGCGCGTTCCGGTCTCATCGATCCCTGCGAGCACCAGGTACACATCCTCCCGCTGTCCCATCCGCAGAGCCACTTCCGTCGTGTTCTCTTTGTTCTTCCTGTAGAAGCGCATCTCTGGCGCCATCTCCTCCAGTAACGAACCGTCTTTCGCAGACCTCAGCGCCACATGAGCCTGAACGGCGTCGTAGTTTGGCTGCTCCTCATCGTGGAACTCCTGCAGCTCCAGCTCGAAGCGGCTTATCGCATACTTTTCGCCGGGGGCGAGGGTAAACTCCCGCTCGACCTTGTGAGCCATAGACGCAGTAATGGCGACCGTCATAACGAGCACCCCGAAGTGGATCAGGTGAGCTCCGTAGCGCATGCGCTGTCGACGAAAGAGAGCTACTGCGTTCGACGGAGCGATCAGAGACGCGCCGGTAGCTGCTGCTTGCGCTCCAAGGCCGCGCTGCACCTCGCCGAGTATCGTCATCAAAACAAAGAAAGCGATCGAATAGGCGAGGACAGGATAAAACTCTGCAATACCTGCCCAAACGAGTGCCACCGCGACCAGGAACGCACCGAGAAACGGAATTGCGAAGGAGCGGACCATGAGCTTCAGCGATGATCGCTTCCAAGCAATTACCGGGCCGATGCCCATGAGGAATATGAGCAGCAGGAACAGCGGCACGTTTACGGCATTAAAGAAGGGAATGCCAACTGTCTGTTTCTGCCCGGTCAACGCCTCGGAGAAAACCGGGAACATTACTCCCCAGAGGACCGCGAAGCAGATGCTCAGCAGCACCAGGTTGTTCAGCAGGAAGATCGCCTCACGCGAGAAGAGGCTTTCAATTGTGCGCTGCGGAGAGAGCTCATGACGGCGCAGAACAACTAAGCCCACAGCAACTACGAAGATGAGCCCGAGGTACAAGAGGAATGTCCAGCCGATGTCAGTCGATGCGAACGCATGAACGCTCTGAACAATCCCGGATCGGGTAAGAAAGGTTCCGAACACCGTCAGAGCGTAGGTCAGCGTCACCAGGAAGACGTTCCAGAGTTTGAGCATGCCCTTGCGCTCCTGCACCATGACTGAGTGCAAAAATGCCGTAGCTGTTAGCCAAGGGAGGAATGACGCGTTCTCTACTGGGTCCCATGCCCAGAAGCCTCCCCACCCAAGCTCAAGGTAAGCCCAGTGCCCGCCGAGCACGATGCCAGCGGTCAGAAACGTCCAGCCGATGAGCGTCCACCGTCGGGTGAGACGAACCCAATCGTTCGAGAGGTGTCCTGAAGCGAGAGCTGCCATGCAGAATGCGTAGGGAATAAAGAGCCCTGTGAAACCGAGGTAGAGCATCGGTGGGTGGATCGCCATGTACTCGTTCTGGAGCAGAGGGTTGAGCCCATTGCCGTCGGGCATGAGCACCGGCGTCTTCAGGTAGCGAAACGGGTTGGTATAGAAGAGCGTTATGCTTGTGAAGAATAGCGCGGAGGTATTGAGGAACCCGAGCAGCGCTGGCACGAGCGGACGCGGATACGACACCGAGGCTCGCGCGACGAGGGCGGCGAAGCAGGCGACGAGGAAGCACCACAGAAGCATCGAGCCATCCATACCTCCCCAGATGGCGGTAACCTTGTAGATCCAGGGCATGCTACGGTTCGAGTACTGCCACACGTACTGAACCGTGTAGTCGTTCACGACGAACGAGTACCCCAGAGCAAAGAGCGCGCAGCCAAGGCACACGGCGACAGCAATGGTTGCCCTACGAATCACCTCGATCTGCCCGAGTTGAACCGTCTGGCGACTTCCGAGAAGAACCCCTGAGATGCTTCCCCCAAGTGCGAGAAGCCAGGCGAGCGCTAGTGCGAAATGGCCGAATTCAATCACGATGCTACTCCTTCGGTGCTTGCGGCTGCGCGCCTGGAACGGCAGGCTCATACTTGGACGGGCACTGAGTCTGAAGCTTCGCCGCTCGCACCGTCCCGCCGACAAAGTCGCCATCGATCAGCACATCCCGCCCCGCAGCGAACATGTCGGGTTTAAGCCCTTCGTACACCACGGGGACTATCTGCGCCCCACCCTTCGGATCTTTGACGCTGAACCGCAGCACCATCGTGGGCTCAGTCTGGTATGAAATCGGATCAACAACTCGACCCCCGATACGTATCCGCCGGAGGTCCTTAGCTTCAGCCTTGGCTACCAACTCCGATGGCATCAGAACCAGCGAGCTAGTACCGGCAGTGGATGAGTAAATGAGAGCCGCTCCGACGACGATAAAGAGCGAAACCAAGCTGATAAAAATCTTGCCCATGACCTCGAAACAACACGGAAATTCCCGCTAGACGAAAGTCTATACCAAGCCCCCCTCACGATCCATGCGAGCGGCTCAAAAACTTGCCCGCCGTGCACCGTCTCTCAGAGAAACATATTCAGGCTATACAGCAACTTACAGGATCGTCGACGAACGTCGTCGATTTTTGGTTGCCGTGTACTAAGGACCACAGAGCTGTAAGAAAAAGAGAGCTACTCCTCGATCCAGTCCCCAAGCTCGTGACCGAGCTTTTTCGAAACAGAGGCCTTCAGTTTCTCACGAAGCTTGTTCTCAATCTGTCGCACACGCTCTTTGCTGAGGGCCAACTTTTCAGAGAGCTCCTGAAGAGTTTCCTTCTCCTCGTTAATGACTCGACCATGGAAAATCAGCGTCTCTTTTTCACTCAACCCGGCTTCGAACTCTGACACCGCTTCGGTTAGGGCATCATGGAGCTGCCGCTTTGAAATCTGGTCTTCAACGGACTCGCGCTCGCTCGGAATGACTGACAGGAGAGTGGCATCCGAGTCTTCTCCGAGGGGCGCGTCAACACTCGCGTCAGGCGTTCCAAGCCGCTGAGACATCTCGATCACATCGCTCTCTTTGACGTTGAGTCGCTCCGCCAGCAGCCTGCTCGAGGGGTAAATTCCCTCTCTTTCGAGTCGGTCACTCTCTTTTTTAAGGTTAAAGAAGAGCTTTCTCTGGGCCTGCGTCGTGCCGATCTTCACCAATCGCCAGTTGGCGATGATGTAGCGAATGATGTAGGCGCGTATCCACCACACCGCGTAGGATGGAAACCGGACGCCTCTGTAGGGATCGAAATTCTGCACGGCCTCCATCAGGCCGATGTTGCCCTCCTGGATCAGATCAAGAACATTTTTGGCAACTCGCTCGTACTCCCGTGCAATCTTTACTACTAGCCACAGGGACCCCGAAACAAGCTTGTAGGCAGCCTCCGGACTCTTCGTCTTATGGTAATCAAGGGCTACCTCCTGCTCCTGCTCTCTGGATAAAGGAGTGAATCGGCGGATCTCGGCTAAGTAGGCGCTGAGGGCGCTGTACGGAACGACGGCACCGGTCGAGCGACTCTCAGCGGGGTCTTCCAGTTCTAAATGCTCCGCGTCGGTGTCGGCAGGCAGAATCTCGGCGGGCTCAAGCGTTTCACCCTCAATAACCTCGGGTGGCGATGCAGCCGGCTCCTCACTGCCCAGGGGCTCGACCGACGTGGCGGTAGCTGGAGCGGCTCCCCCAGAGCGCGGCGAGTCTTTTTTGCCTTTTCTTTTCGACACGTTGCGGTTCCTGCAGGCCCTGTTGTCTGGCAAAACTGCCGTCTAGGCAACTCTACACCCAGCTCTACCGCGCTAACAACCGATGCGCTCGCTCCCCGCACTCGGAGGAGCCCTGTGGCAGACGCTGCACCGACCTGACTGTATCTATAGTGCTTTGCGGGAACGTATCGGTAGCAGTGCGTTCTTGTCCTAAAAGATTATTTTTATGTTGAAATCCGAGCCGGTTTGTTTCAAAGGTTGCGAGAGATACCTATACTGCCGAAATCCTGTGCGGGTTTCCAAAACCGAATAGCGTTGGCCCCATGTCCGAGCATCAAGAGCTTCTGAGAAACCTCCAGCGCTCAAGCGAGAAGATTCCTCCATTCTCAGGGAAAAATCTGTTTCTGCCGGAAAATTGCAACGGGTTTGATCAGCTCGTTGCGCCGGGTGGATTCATTGTGCCCTCCCTGAGGTGGCTCCAAGTTTTGAAGATAGAATTTCCGCTGCAGGAGGACTTGGCCTCGGGAACGTGGGAGTCAAACAGCCGATTCCTCGACCTCTCACGGCAAGCGCTAGAAATTGAGAGAAAGATCCTCGACCTAATCCTTAACGAACTGCACGAGCTGCCTCCTCATCAGCGAGACTGCTTCGAACTGGCGCTGTTACAGGCGCCAACTGTACAGAACCTCATCCGCCGGCTTGATGCGCTCGGTGAAACGAAAAAGCAGATGGTCCCTGGTACGTACCTCGGGACGGAGGAGTGTCATCCGTCAATCGGCAACAACCTCCTCTACGAGCTTGACGACGCCTGGTACCAGATACACGAGGCAAAGAAACCCCCGAATGAGCTCGAGGCGCTGTGCGCTGATTGGGGGCGAGTTCAATCAGCTGCTCGAACGGCTATCATCGCCTCAAGTTGGCTTGCTTTAGTAAACCGCCCTGGTTGGCCAGTTCCCGATTCATTCTCCAAGAACGTGGGTTTTTTTCTCGAAGGCAAGATGCCTCCAAAAGATGAGTCATTCGCTTCGTGGCGGGCGCAGATCGATTTGCTCTCTCAGTCAGCGAGTAGCTCTTCGCTCAGGATATCGATCGATGCCCGGGACGCGAACGCTCGTGGCATACGGAAGCTGGAGGAAGACCTGGTGCAAGAGCTTCGCTCTCCCCAGTCGCCATTTCCTCTATGGGAACAGTATCTGCGCGACAGCAGGTCAGTGAGCATCCGATCGCTCGTACGCGAGCTCTTCCCCGATGACTCCGTGCAGCCGCTACAAGTTTACTTTAAGCACGGGGTACCCGACCACATCGTGCTCCTCGAGCAGCAGGCGCTCGATTTCGGGGCCTCGGTGTACCTGAGCAATTTTGACGTGAGGAAAGTGTCCATTTTGTATCCGGCGAAGGATTCCGGAATGGGTATTTGGGACAGCCTCGGTCGTGAGTCTCAGATTACCGCCCTTGTCGATTCACCCATCTCGCAATTCCTGTCTGACGTCATCTTCGACTGCTCCGACCTCAACGAAAAAGAGAGCCTCTTCGCTTGGGAACAGCAGCTCAACATGCTCGTGGCACTCGAGGAGAACAGGTCGTGGCAAAACCTTGATGAGGATCGGGTCATCAACATGGTTTTCAAAAACGTTAGTTTTAGGATAGGCCAGCTTCTACGGCTCAAGTGCGTGGACTTAAAGAAGCCGAACGATTGGTGGGACATGCAGCAGCTAATCAGCGACAACGGCATGAGCCTCGGACAACGTGACCTTGAGACTCTCACTATCAGGTGGTCTCTCCCGGTGAAGGGAGACGCCGAGTAGGTACGGCAGCTG
>CAZZJR010000057.1:7824-11760 GCA_964654585.1 uncultured Bdellovibrionales bacterium | reverse complement strand
CGGCAGCTGACGCGCAGATATACATCACCGAACAAGTGACGGGCGTGTATGCATGGTACCGAAGCGCCTTTCCGAACACCGTAGGCAGCGAGTTCTTGCGAGACGGAACCTCGCCAGGCCAGAGCAATGCTGCCGGGATTCGGCATGAAGACCCTACCTGCCTCTCATTCTCAAACGAAAGCAAAGACCTCGTGGTCTCGTTCGAGGTGTTCGAGCACATCCCAGATTTTAGGAGCGCTTTCGCTGAATGTGCCCGCGTCTTAAAGCCAGGCGGAAAGATGCTCATGAGTGTGCCCTTTCATTCTGGGCCGAAGCACTTGACCCGAGCGACGGTGGACCAAGACGGCTCGATACGTCACATCGAGCCTCCAGAGTATCACGGAGATCCACTGAGCGACGCAGGATGCCTCTGCTTCCACCACTTCGGTTGGGATATGTTCGAGTTCCTCAAGGATGCGGGGTTCCGGGACGCTGAAGCGTTCGCGGTCTGGTCCCTCGGCTGCAGCTACCTGGCCGCGGATGGCTACCAGCTCCTCTTCATAGCATCCAAGTAACAGCCTCGATGCGCTGGTAGCAACTCTCGTCCCCCTAAACCCGAACCGCTCAAGGAGTCGGGCTTCTCTCCCCCTTTCCCTGAGCGATGAAACCAATATCGATCCCAAGCCGTGGCCTCCCCCTGCGCCTCGTTCTACGAATGACGCAAGGGCTTGCCTTGCTGGCACGTCACGGAGTCCCCATGCCGCAGGCGCTCGATGCCCTCGCTGGCCAGACGAGAGACCAGCGCCTGAGGGGTGCGCTGCATGAAATCTCCCTAGAGCTCCAAGAGGGTGTCAGGTTATCAGAAGCTTTTCGCGCCAGACGGCAGCTACTGCCTAGCTACTTCCCGGATCTCCTGCTCGCTGCCGAGGAGAGCGGGTCGATGGACGAAATCTTACGGCGGATTGAATTGCAAGTTGAACAGGACATCGCTCTGCGACGGGAGCTGCTGAGCGCATCGCTCTACCCGTGTTTTGTGTGTCTAGTCGCTTCCGCCGTGGGCTTGCTCGTCCTCTTGTTCGTAGTTCCTGCTTTTCAAGAGCTCTTCGCCGAATTTGGGGCTGAGCTTCCCCTCGTAACTCGCGTTGCGCTCTCTCTATCAAAGGCCGCAAAAGTCGTGATGCCCCTGGGGATATGCGCTGCTATTCTCAGCGCCCTTGGAGCTCAGACGATGCGGGGTAAAGCTACAGTCCGGCGGGTTGTCCAGAAAATTCCCGTGTACGGTCTCTTCCTGTCTCGAAGCTCCCTGGCTTGCATTACTGGCACCCTCGCCACTATGGTGAGCTGCGGTCTGCCTCTCGCCCGCGCACTCGAGCTCGTTTCCCACACCGCCGGGAGTGATGCCCTCCGCGATGAGCTTCAGCACTTTTCCTCTGCTGTCCTCGAGGGACTGCCTCTGTCAGTTCTCGTGCGCGGTTCCACCAGCTTCCCACCAGAACTTTGGGGTGTGCTTGAAGTCGGAGAAACAAGCGGCGCCCTCGATGAAGTTCTGCGCTCTCTCTCAATCACTTTCCAGGCTGAGGCGCGCGACTACGCAGCCATTCTCAAAGCCAGTGTTGAGCCGCTACTAGTTTCAATTCTTGGACTGTTCGTGGGCGGCTTGATGGTAGCGGTCTACCTCCCGATTTTCGGACTAGGAGGACTTACTCGCTAGCCAACCAACTAATATCTCTATTGAAAACGGCGCTCGGCAAAGATGCGGCGATTATCGCATGGCCAGCATCGTATTACTTGAGCAGGTTTTTAAGGGCATGGGGAGTGCTCTGCTTGGATAGTTTACAGCTGCCGCCGCAGGCACTCTGTGAGCAGCAAGCCCACGCTATTTTCCCCGCGCTTCTTCAAGTTACAGGGCAAGGGGAGCCATGAGCAGGCAGGCAGGTTTCAGCATAATAGAGGTCCTGGTCGTTGCGGCGATAGTCTGCATCCTCGGCCTGATCGCCGTGCCTCAGTACTCAGCGTACCGAGACCGTGCCTACAACTTGGCCGCCGAGGCTGACCTCAAGAATGTAGCCCAGGCTCAGGAGCGTTTCTTTGAGCAAAACGCTGCGTACAAGCCGATAGAGCATTGCTTCAACGTCGACGCTGAGGGCAGGTGCGCAGTCGACGGATTGCCTAATATGCAATCCCTCTCGAAAGGTGTATCGGTCTCTGTTTCGACATCTCAGACCGGTTTCGTGGCAACTGCAAAGCACGTCAAAGGCACCAAAACCTGTACGTGGGACAGCACCAAGGGCGGGCTGGTTGGTTGCTCGTAGCCCCGCCGATACGGCAATTTCAAGAACACACTGCGCCGGTAGCCTGCCACAGGAACTCAAAGATGCTGCATGATGCGCCCTTGAGGAACGGAGCGCCAAGCCTTAGACTCAGCAGACAACTTCAGCGCGAGAACTCATGTCACGAATTACCTCAACGATCCTCCCTTTCCTCGCAACTCTTGCACTAGCTGGCTGCTCGTTGTTTGGAGGATCCGCATCGGCTCCCGCAGGTTCAGGCTCGCCGGTCGGCGAATCAGATCTCCCCATCGACAGCCGAATCACTTCAGTAACCCGAAAAAAAATCGTCGATGGATTAGCTGTAGCGTGGGAAGTGCCGAGTGAGCCAACTGATGGCTTCATCATCCGCTACGGTTCAAGCCCGCAAGCTCTCGACACCGAGCTCTCGGTATCCGTCGCTGAGCTCCGTCGTGAAGACGATCCTGTGTACGGTCCCGTATACCGGTACATCATCGAAGATGTCCCTGGCGGAAAGCCGCTCTACGTTTCAATTGCGGCCCGCCGTGGGGACTCAATTTCGGAATTTACCCCGACGATGTCCGAGACTCGGCAGAGCGCCGTGGAGTTCTAGCCGCTGCGCGCTCGCTAGCCCATGGGAAACTGATCCCACTGCAGCTCCGTTGCGAGCGCATCGCGAAACCAAGTCTGCTGTGCCTCAATCAGACGGAAGTTGTAGTCGAGGTCGTCAATCGTCACACCCTGCGCGCTCATGCTCGCGCTCAAGACTAAATAGTGCCCAACGAGGCTCACTTTGATTCCTACCAGCCCATCGGCGATTTCCAGGGCGGCGGCGAGCACGTCGTTCGAGCCGCGGATCGGGACCGTGATGATATTAACACCCATGTAAATCGTGGTTTCTTGGGGCTTCCGGGCGCTTTCTATGAGAATTTCGAGATCTTCTTCGTCTTTAATACGAATCATCCAGCGAGTCTGGTCGAGGTCTTTCTCTTTGAGACACGTGGAAGGCTCGAAGCCTCGACGCACGATGAAGTCTTCCACGACTCGAACCGGATCCTTCCCTCCCACAATCTTGCGGATGTTGAGCTCTGCGAACTTCCGTATTTTTCCCATCGAGACGATCTTCCTTACAGCTTACTTGTGATAATTGATTCCCTGCTGGATTGTGTAGGCGCGGTAGAGCTGCTCTACCAGCACGAGCCTCGCCATCTGATGCGGCAAGGTCAGCGCGGACAAAGATAGGACGTAGTCCGCTCGCTGTCTAACTTTTTCAGAGAAGCCGTAGGCCCCGCCAATAACGAACCAGAGAACCTTCGTTCCGGAATTCATGCGAGTTGCACATAGGGCACTCAGCTCCTTCGAGCTAACTGTCTTGCCCCGCTCATCGAGGGCAACCACGTACTCGTTGGGCTTGATGCGCTTCAGGAGTTCGTCTCCCTCGCGCTCCTGGACCTGCTGCTGGCTCATCGACTCGGGTGCTTCGAGTCCAAGCTCCTGCAGCTCAACTTGAAAGCCGCTCTTGAGCCGCTTCAAGTACTCAAGCTCTCCATCTTTGACAAACTGCTGGCGCACCCGGCCAACGCTTAGAACCACAATCTTCATGCCGGTCGCTACTATCTAACCGCCTCAAGGCTTTCGCAAGCGGGGCAGAGCATTCGACGTTCTGCTG
>CAZZJR010000057.1:0-7724 GCA_964654585.1 uncultured Bdellovibrionales bacterium | reverse complement strand
CGGGGCATCGCCTCACAATGCCTCCGTAATTACAGCACCTTACGAAAAACCCCTAAAGCTGCCCCGTCTTTCTTCCGAAAAAGAGAGCAGAAGAAAGGACCATCTTCTTCAGGCGCCATGGACGGCAGTCAGGGATTGAGGTTGTGAACCCGCAGCGAGCGGTGAAAGGTCGCTGCATTTCTGCCATGGACCAGGAACTATGGGAATCTCTCGTATCGGCATTCTCTTTGCCGCAAACGTAGACTCTCCGAGAAGGAATAACGCTCGAGAGGGGAATCGGGAGGCTGAACGCGCTGCTCAGGCCAACCGCAACGACGATGCAGCGGTCGTATCGCGCTCACGCTACTCTGCCAACTCGACTGACGACCCAGATCGAGTCGCCCGGGTACAGCAGCTAAAGAATCAGGTTCGGCGGGGACAGTACAGTGTGAGCTCTGCCAAGATCGCGCTCTCCGTCTACCGAGATATCATGTGAGCCCTCTCGATTCCGGAGGCGCCAGCTTAGACAGCTGACAGCCGTAAGATCTTCTGCGGCACATGGTGAGTGACGGGACCGGTCGCCTCGAACTATACTGCCGTCATGCGACTCTTCTTCGCTCTCATCTCGCTATTTACCCTCGGCTGTGCATGCCGAGACCCGCAATCATTGCGCGCCGAACGCTTCGAGCCGCGCTGGTTCGCCGCAAGCCCTGGCCCTGCCCGCGGTGTGTTTGTCGTTGTTCACGGGTTAAATCAGCGCCCCACCACCATGGATCCGCTCAGCAGCTACCTGGCCTCGCTAGGGTTTCACGCGTATCGAATCACGCTGGAGGGCCATGATCAGAATCGCGACATCATTTTCCCCCCAGACGTTTGGACGAAAGACGTGATACGAGGCGCACACGAGGCACAAGAGCGATACCCTTCGCTTCCGCTCTACATGCTCGGCTACTCGATGGGCGGCCTCTTGACCGTACAGGCGATTGAGCTGTCCCCTGAGGTCTCTCCGAAGAAGATAATCCTCGTGGCTCCTGCCCTGTCTCTTCGAACACTCATTCTCTCGGCTCGACTGCTCACGCTCTTTCCGCCCCTCTCCCTGCGCACCCCGAATCTGGCACCTTCAAAGTACCGACGGTCTGCTGCAACCCCGCTCTTCTGGTATTCCAACGTGGCTGAGCTCTACGACGCTGCGCAGGCGCCGCCGGAGCCTGACCGGCTGCGTGCCATTCCAGGGTTGGTCCTGCTAAACCCAGAGGACGAGCTCATTAGCGCCAGCGGAACGGAGGAGTGGGTTGCGGAACATGGACTCTCTGGAGCTTGGCGAGTCGAGCTGTTCGAGCCCACCCCGCTCGAGAGTGACATGCGGGAGCACATCATGATCGATGAGGAATCCCTCGGTGCCGCTGAGTGGCAGCGAATGCGCGCGCTAATCCGCTCTTTTCTTGAGCAGTAGGACTATTGCCCTGTGTCATCCGGGCTGGGATGGCAGTGCCCAAGTTCCCCCTGGTACTCCCGCACCTTGTTGAGAAGCGTCTTGTAGCTAATCCCTAGAATCTCTGCGGCTCGACTCTTGTTGCCTCCGGTCGATGTTAATGCCCGTTCGATCGCTTCGATCTCGGCGCGCCGGGTGGCGGCAGCCGTAATTTCGGGCAGGGTCTTGGTAGCCTCATCGAGGGCGTTGAGGTCGAGGCTGAGCCTAATCCCGAGATCCTCGGCCCTAACCACATCCTCCGCGAGCAGTACTGCGCGCTCAAGCACATTCTCTAACTCTCGAATGTTTCCAGGCCATGCGTAACTCTCAAGCACATCAAGCGCCAGCGGCTCAAAGGTGATATTCTCCTTGCCGAGCTGTCCGCCAAAGTGCCTCAGGAGGCGCTCTGCCATCGGCCGCACGTCTTCCTTGCGCTGCCGAAGCGGCGGCAGCTTGAGCGTGACAACTGCGATACGGAAGTAGAAGTCCTCGCGCATGGCACCGGAAGAGATCGCATCCTCCATCGATCTATTCGTCGCGGCAATAACGCGCGGAAAAACGCGGATCTGCCTGTTCCCGCCAACTCGGCGAATCTCGTGCTCCTGCAGGGCCCGCAGCAGCTTTACCTGGAGCAGCGGCGACATCTCCCCAACTTCATCCAGGAACACCGTTCCCTCGGAAGCGAGCTCAAGCACGCCAACTCGGCTCTGCGTTGCACCTGTGAAGGCGCCATGCTCATGCCCGAAGAATTCACTCTCAAGCAGCTCTGAAGGTATCGCGCCGCAGTTCAGCGCGATGAAGGGCTTGTCGTGGCGGGGGCTGTGCTCGTGGATGTAGCGCGCACACACCTCCTTGCCAGTACCACTCTCTCCCAAGAGCAACACTGGGCTATCCACCCGCGCCACCTGTCGGGCCTGCGACAGGATCTTCTCCACTGCTGGAGACACGGTGAAGACGCCATGAAGCGCCCGCTTCTTGCAGGTTATAGTCCGATTAACGATTCGATTGTGCTCAATCACTTCCCTCAGAATCGGAATGAGGTGCATCGGCTCAAATGGCTTGGCGATAAAGTCACTTGCGCCACACTTCATCGCTTCGACGGCGATATCAACTGAGCCGAAAGCGGTCATTATCAGGAATGGCAGATGCGGGTGGTCGACTCGAACCTTCCGCACTAAGTCGATGCCGTTCATGCCCGTCAACTTGAAGTCAGCGAGCACACAGCTTACTTGCTCAGATGTAAGCAGCTCGATCGCCTCTTCCGCTGATGGCACACTCAAGACGCGGTATCCTTGCTGTTCGAGAACGCCGTGCAGTGCTTGGCGTAGCGGTTCGGTGTCTTCGACTATGAGGATCGTGTCCATGCGTTGCGGATACCCTTGATGCCTACAAAAAGGTATCGGCTGGAAGGACGGAAAGGTTGATTGTCCTCTCAAACGGCCGAAGAAGGTCGGTATGAGGCTGAATTTCCGCTGTTTTTTCTAATCCCTGAGGTGCTTGGTCTACTGCGGAATTACACCGCAGGCGATGCGGGCTCCGCCCCCCCCAAGGGGTGCCGGGGAGTCCGAGTAGTTGTCTCCCCCTTCGTGAATCATGATGCTCCTGCCCGCAACATCTGCGGTGGTCACATCTGAGAAGATGATGACCGCTGTGGCGTTGCCATCTCCATCAACGTCGAGCCGCGGCAGGTCGCCAGCGTGTCCTCCTCCTCGTGGCCCTTTGTGGTGCCCAGTCTTCCCCGGGTCGTAGTGCGGTCCGGCCGCAAGTGCTGCGACCATCTTGCCATCCTTCTCTTTTGGCTGGCAGCTTGGGTTCTCGTGAATGTGGAATCCGTGTGGTCCCTCAGTAAGCCCTGCGAGGTTTGGGATGATAATCAAGCCATCTCTCTCACTGTCGGCGAAGGTAATCGTGCCAATCTGCTCTCCGACTCCGTTGGGGTCGACCCGGTTGACCGGAACTACAACCTCTTTGGTGTAGGGAGACACGAAAGAACAGCCAGACATGAGGGCAGCGAGGATGATGAGCTTCTTCATGCGGCTTATTAAGGCATACAAGCTCGCTCTTCCCAACCCAAAAAAACACCGCGCCGATACTCCGGCATGCTGGCTACCCGCGAGCTATGAGCTGGCGCAAAACGTACGGAAGAATTCCCCCGTGCTTGTAGTATTCAACTTCGATCGGCGTGTCGATGCGAAGTCTGAGCGAGACCTCAAAAGATGTGCCGTCCGGGCGCTCAGCGAGGAGGATGACATCTTGGCCCGGGCGAACATCGGCGCTGAGCCCCTTCAGCGTGAAGAGCTCATCTCCCTTGATGCCGATCGAGGCAGCGTTCTGTCCGTTCTTAAACTGGCAGGGAAGCACTCCCATGCCGATCAGGTTGCTGCGGTGAATGCGCTCGAAGCTCTCCGCTACAACTGCTCTTACCCCTAGCAGGTTCGTTCCCTTCGCTGCCCAGTCACGCGAGCTGCCTGTGCCGTACTCATTTCCGGCAAAGACAAACAGCGGTGTCTTGGTCTCAGCGTAGCGCACCGCGGCGTCGAAGATATCCATCCTCTCTCCGCTCGGCTGGTGGATAGTGACGCCACCTTCAACTCCTGGAACCATCAGGTTCTTGATGCGCACGTTGGCGAAGGTGCCGCGCACCATCACGTCGTGGCTACCGCGGCGAGCGCCGTAGCTGTTGAAGTCCGCAAACTGCACACCGCGCGAGATCAGGTATCGGCCGGCAGGAGAGTCCTTCTTGATAGCGCCTGCTGGGCTAATGTGGTCTGTCGTGACCGAATCGCCAAAGATCGCCAGGGCGCGCCCCTTCTCTACTGCGGGTGGCTTTCCAGGAGTTGGGCTGAAGTCCTCAAAGTACGGCGGCTCTTGAATGTAGGTAGACGAGGTATCCCACTCGTAGACGACCCCGGTGCTTGAGGGCACGCGATCCCAGAGCGGGTTCTCCGCTGTCACATCTCCGTACAGCGTGCGGTACATCTCAGGGTTGAACGCCTGCGGCATGAGCGCCTGTATCTCTTCGCTTGTCGGCCAGATGTCGCGCAGGAACACCGGCTTCCCGGCAGTGTCAGTGCCGAGGGGCTCGCGCGTCAGATCAGTTCGCACCGAGCCGGCTAGTGCGTAGGCAACCACCAGCGGCGGGCTCATCAGGAAATTCGCCTTAATGTTCTGGTGCACGCGCGCTTCGAAGTTTCGGTTGCCAGAGAGAACTGATGCCCCAACCAGGTCGTTCGACGTTATGCACTCCTCTACCTTCGGGTCGAGGGGGCCGGAGTTTCCGATGCAGGTGGTGCAGCCGTAGCCGACTACCTGGAACCCTAGCTTGTCGAGGTACGGCTGGAGGCCCGTCTTGTCGAGGTACTCGCTCACCGCGCGCGAGCCCGGCGCAAGAGATGTCTTTACGAAAGGCTTCACTTTGAGCCCACGCTCTACTGCCTTCTTCGCGAGCAATCCAGCCGCAAGCATCACGCTCGGGTTGGATGTGTTCGTGCATGACGTGATCGCTGCTATGAAGACCTCTCCGTGCTGCACCTGCACCGCAGTTGTTGCAGCGTCAGCGCTCCCCACCCCATGCGAGGGCACGGTCACTGAGAATTCCTTCTGCGCGTCCTGCTCGCTCTTCCCGTAGCCGCCGTCGGCAAGCGGCTTTACGAAGAGAGACGAGAATGTCGCCTGCACGTTCTCAAGCTCGATCTTGTCCTGCGGGCGCTTCGGGCCGGCCACACTCGGCTTTACGTCGGCGAGATCAAGCTCAATCACCTGCGAGTAGTCGCACTCACCGCGCTTCGGGATGCCGAAGAGCCCCTGAGCCTTGTAGTAGTTCTTGAACGTTTCCACCTTCGACTGGTCACGGCCCGTTGCGAGCAGGTACTCGCAGGTGCGGTCGTCGACGGGAAAGAATCCCATCGTGGCACCGTATTCCGGCGCCATGTTCGCTATCGTGGCACGGTCCGTGACTGGAACTGAAGTCGCGCCCTCTCCGAAGAACTCAACGAACTTTCCAACCACTTTCGCTTTGCGGAGAACATTTGTCACGTGCAGCACGAGATCGGTAGCAGTCACGCCCGGAGCAAGCTTGCCGTGCATGTGGAAGCCAACGACGTCTGGAGTCAGAAAGTAGACCGGCTGCCCAAGCATCGCCGCCTCAGCCTCGATTCCTCCGACACCCCAGCCGACAACACCCAGCCCGTTGATCATCGTGGTGTGCGAATCAGTGCCGACGAGCGTGTCTGGCATGTACACGCCATCGCGCTGCAAAACTCCCTGCGCCAAGTACTCCAGGTTGACTTGGTGGCAGATGCCGAATCCGGGCGGAACAACGCTGAAGGAGTTGAAGGCCTGCTTGCACCACTTGAGGAACTGGTACCGTGACTCGTTACGGCCGAACTCGGCGCGCATGTTCAGCTGCAGCGCGTCATCGCGATTCGAGTAGTCGACCTGCACGGAGTGATCGATAACGAGATCGACTGGCACGAGCGGCTCGATGATTCCTGGATTTTTCCCTAGCGCGTTCACAGCGGTGCGCATTGCAGCGAGGTCTACGCCCAGCGGCACTCCGGTGAAATCTTGCAGCAGCACTCGAGCAACAACGAACGGGATCTCGGCTGTGCGCTCGGCTATTGGCTTCCACTGCGCAAGCTCTCGCACGTTGCGCTCCTCAACTCGGGAGCCATCAACGTTGCGCAGCACAGACTCAAGCACGATACGAATCGAGACTGGCAGGCGCGAAATCGGTCCAAGCCCCGCTTTCTCAAGGGCTGGGAGCGAGTAGAACTGCGCGGAAGAGCCTGAGCCCGTTGAGAATTCCTGAAGCGAATTGAAAAGATTGTGAGCCATACCACTCCTCGGCGACCCGCAGCGGGGCGAAATCACGCCTACACGATAAAAAAGCGATGAATGTTGCCCCGTGTTTTACACAGGGTGTTAGCCCTAGCACAATGATTTTATTAGGGTATCAAGCGCATTCCGGTGCTTTTTGTGTGCTTACGTAAGTCGGGGAAGCCCTGTGTAGCGGGGCACGCAAAGGTGTTCGATTGAAGGAGGTGTGTGCTCGGCAGAACTCACTCTGCTTTTGCTCGCTTCGGTCCGAGCCTGCTTTCAGCGAGGAAGCGCTCAGGTGCACCGGCTGTTGCCCGTTGAGGTTACCGGAGGGTATCGTCGAACGGCTATGGACATCAACAACGTGCTGCTGCTCATCGCCGTCCTGAACCTCCTCGGCGACCTGTACAACATCGTCCGCTTTCGACAGTACCTTCCAGGCTGGCTGCTGCCTGCAAACATCGCAGCGCTGTGTTTCTGCGCAGCCTCGTGGCTTCTCTCTCCCCGACAGTCAGGTGTCTTGGCTCTCGCAGTTCTGATCTGTTACGTCGTCGCCGTGAAGGCGCTTACTCGGCGCCGAGCCCCTCCTCAGCGGCTTCCAGCACCCGCGACCAAATTCCTCATCAGCGTCAATCTCTGCTTCTTCGGATACCAATTTGTTAATCATGCTACCGACGACCCCGTGCGGTTCGTTGAATTAGGTGCCCTCTTTACACCTCTGCTGGCGCAAGGCGAGTGGTGGCGGCTCATCACTGCCCAGTACATGCACTGGGGCGCGATGCACCTCTTCTGCAATATGCTCGGTCTGTGGTTCCTTGGGCCGTTGACGGAAGCGCTGCTGGGGCCAGTTCGGTTTATTCTGTCGTACCTGACATGTGGAACGCTTGGAATGCTGATTGCGTACTGGCTATCACCTCACCCGATCGTTCTCCTCGGAGCATCAGCCAGCGTACTTGGCTTGGTAGGTATACAAGGCGCTCTCGCGCTCAAAGCTTACCGCAGGACTGGAAACCCCGTTGCCAAAGCGCAGCTCTCTTCCATGGGACAAATCGTCGTGCTTCAAGCGATCTTTGACACGATGGTGCCAGAGGTGAGCTCAACTGCTCACATCGGCGGCGCCGCCGTAGGATTCCTGATCGGCCTCGCCAGCACTCCTCGCCGCTTCTAGGACCACACGACGCACAAAAGGGAACGGATAGTCACGGGCACCTAGCCCAAGCCGAAACCCCCTCTCCTCCTCTTCTTCCTCCTTCTCCTGCACCTGCACTGAATTCCTAATCCTAATCCGTTCAGTCCCTCGGGAATTTCGCGGGGAAGTCGGCGAAGAGTCCTGATTATGAGCAGGAGTTAGTGCAGGTGCAGGAGGAAGAGGAGGAGTGCTACGCGAAAACGGATGGTCCAGGGTGCCCAGCCCTGGCCGTTAATTCGGGTCTTGGCGTAGCCAAGTCCGAATCGG
>CAZZJR010000056.1:0-18745 GCA_964654585.1 uncultured Bdellovibrionales bacterium | reverse complement strand
CGGTGTACGGCATGACCTGGTTGTAGTCGACCGTCTCGCACATCTTCTCAAAGCCACGGTGCAGATACCCAACGTCAACGTCGGCGTCGACGATCTTCTCGCCAGAGAGCTCCGTCACAATCCGGATCGTGCCGTGCGTTGCCGGGTGCGTCGGCCCCATGCTGACGATCATCGTCTCTGAGTGAAGGTCGTCGCCGAGAGCGCGCGGCCGGGCTGCGGTTGTGAGCCCACCGACGCCTACATCGATCTGAAGCAGCTTTCCGTCTGACATACTCGAGCTACCTCACCTCCCGGCCTGGCGTACCGCCCTTGCGCGAGCGAATCGTGACCAGATCTGGGCGCAGCATGTTGCGCGCCGTGTTCTCAACTTCAGGCATCCGCAGTGGAACTCGCGGCTGCTTCCCTTGGACGGGGTAGTCTTTGCGCAGCGGGTGACCAATGAACTCTTCGTACATCAGGATGCGACGAAGGTCGGGGTGCCCAGCGAACCGGATTCCGAACATGTCCCACACTTCTCGCTCGAGAAAGTTGGCGCCGTTCCAGAGCGGCGTCGCGCTGGGCACTTCAGCTTTGTCCTCGCTTACCGGGACCTTAATCGTGAGGCGCCACAAGTGGCCAAGGCTCAGGAGCTGATACACAACTTCGAATCGCGTCGGGCGAGAGTCGAGCCAATCGACCGCTGTGATATCGACCAAGAGATTGAAGCAGAGCGCTGCCGACTCTTTGCACCTCTTGAGGGTTTCGAAGAGCTCCGCCGGCTGTAGCGTGAGAACGAGATCGCCGTGTTCGACGGATGCTTCTTGGGTGAGAGAACCGAGTTCGGCTGCTAGGGCCGCTTTGAGCTCCTCGACGGGACGCGCTGCTGTAGCCATATCCGCACTTTCTACCGTAAGGCTTGCATCGTGGCAATCTTACAAAGGGGGAAAACTTGTGTGATTTCTAGAACATCCCCCTCTCTGCCGTCTCTTCGAGTGCTCTAAAATACCCGCTTCTGCATAAGCTCAGGCAAGCCACCAACAGCCCATTCGGAACAGCCCCCCTGATTTGCGTATTCAGGGGGCGGGGCGTATACTCGCAACTCGTCCTTTTCGGGGCGACTTTTTGAAATAATCGGAGAGAAAAATGGAATCAGGAACTACGTCGAAGAAGAAGCGCCTCAGCCCCTCATCGATGAGTCAGCTCCAGATCCTTAACGCTCTCGCCCCGAACTCAGCTCCCGCTCCAGAGCCGCGCCGCTTGCAGATCAACGAGATCGCGGAGCTGAGCGGACTGCGCGACGAGAAAGAGACGCAGCGCTTCCTCTTTATCCTTGAGGGACAGAAGCTCGTGAGCCCCTTCCCTGAGGGCGACTTCACTTCACGCACGTGGCAGATCACGACGCAGGGCGTTCAAACCCTTCGGCAGATCTCGGCGGTAGCCACGAACTAGCACCCCCTCGTGGTGCGTCTTCCCGATCTCTCTTCTGTCCACGTAGGACCCAGCAACGGCAACGGGAACGGGGCCGGCACCGGCTCCGAAAAAGCCTTCAACCCTCGCAACGGGTACCTGGAGTTGAAGCGCACGAAGAACGGAATCGGCGCTTACCGAAGCAGTTCGCGAGCAATAACGATGCGCTGGATCTGGCTCGTTCCCTCGTATATCTGTAGCAGCTTCGCGTCTCGCATCAGCTTCTCCACGGGGTAATCCTTGGTGTAGCCGTAGCCCCCGAAGATCTGCACTGCGTCTGTGGTAACGCTCATCGCCGTGTCGGCGCTCATGCGCTTCGCCATGCTGGACTCGATGCTGGCAACCTTCCCTTCGTCGAGCATCAAGGCCGATTTCCAGGTCAGGAGCCGCGAGCTCTCGACTGCCGTGGCCATGTCGGCGAGCATGAACTGGATCGCCTGGAAGCTGCTGATCGGGGCCCCGAACTGCTTGCGCTCTTTCGCGTATCCGATGGCATGCTCCAAGGCCGCCCGGGCGATTCCTACCGCGATCGCCGCAGTCATCGGACGGCTCGCGTCGAGGGTCTGCATCGCTATCCTAAAACCCTCGCCCGGCGCCCCAATCATGTGATCTTTGGGAACACGCACCTTGTCGAACACAACGCTGCATGTGTCTGAACATCGCTGCCCCATCTTGTTTTCGTGGTGCCCGACGGTGATCCCCGGAGTAGCGCGCGGCACGACGACACAACAGATCCCTTTGTGCTTCTTCATACGATCGATCGTTGCGAACACGGTGTACTGCGACGCATGGCCAGCGTTCGTAATCCACTGCTTTGCGCCGTTAATAATCCAGCAGTCTCCCCCGTCCTCAACGGTGGTCTGGAGCCCTGCAGCGTCCGAACCGGCTCCCGGCTCAGTCAGGCAGAAGGATGCGAGTAATCCACGTGCTGCGAGCGGCTCGACGAAACGCTTTTTCTGCTCAGCCGTTCCCCCGATCCGCACCGGAGTGAGGGCCAAGTCGTTTGCGACCATCGAGGTCGCAAACCCCGAACAGCCCCAGGCGATCTCCTCAATCACGAGGCAGCCGTCAAAGATGCTTAAGCCTGAGCCGCCGCACTCAACGGGGAGCGTGAGGTTAATGAGACCAAGCGCGTGCGCCTCTTGTATCAGGCCTGCTGGAAACTCCGCCCGCTCGTCGAGTCCGGGAGCTGCCGAACGGATCTTGTCTGTTGCAAAGCGTTTAGCGATCTCTTGAAGAGACTGCTGCTCAGGCGTTAGGCCGAAGAGTGATTGCACGGAACCTCCACAGCACCACCGAGCGAGAGTTCGCTGCAGCGGAGCCACAAAAAAGAACGCGCCCTCGAGGGGCGCGTTCGCTTTACTTCGTTAGCCGCGCAGTGGGCTGGGTCGTCGTTGAGCCAGGAGCTGTTGGCGGAGTTGTTGTCGGCTGAGTCGGCGTCGTGGTCGAAACCTCCTTCTCAAGCGACGTCGTAAGGTTCGCCTTCGTGGAGCCGAGTGCGATCGAGAGCTGGTTAGCAGCCTCGTCGATGCGCGGCGCCAGTGAGTCGATCTTGGCACGGTACTGAGGAATGAGGACCTCGATCGCGCCGACCGACTCGCCGTTGTTGCTGCGGATGATCTTGCAGATCGAGACCACGTCGGCTTCGATCGCGCCGCGGTCGATGATCTGGCCGGTCGAGCGAAGCTCGTTCAACTGGCTGCGGATCGCTGCATCCTGAACCGTGTTGCCCGCCAGAACCTCTGTCAGGGCAGCGTCCGAAAGCTGGGCTGTAAGGAGGCGACCAGCCGCGTTGAGCTTGGCCGGAAACGAAATTGCGATTCGGGGAGCAGCCTTGACCGGACGCTTCGACTCGATGCTAACAGGGAACTGCACCTGACCTGCCTGCAGAACCGCCAAGCTAACCGTCTCACCAATTGCCTCAGAGAGCTCACGAAGAATAGGAGTGGCGCGACCCACCAGGGTGCTCTGCGTCAGGTACGACTGCCCCATCTGGAGCGCCTTCACACCAAGACGGTAGTCCTCAGTCTCCTTGTTCTGGTCAACGTAGCCGCGCAGCTCAAGGGTAGCGAGCAAACGGAACACGTTGTTCTTGTGAAGCTTCAGGCGCTTCGAGAGCTCGGTAACACCGACCTCGCCCGCCGCCTTGCACAGCTCCTCAAGGACGTCGAGAGCATGAGACACCGATTGAATCATGTAGTTTGACTTCTCGCGCTTCATAGAGTCACTTCCCCTGCTTGATTAAAGTAATCCCGATTCCCAGCTCGCGGCTAACTGCTCTCACGCCACCTTTTGTGAACACCAAACCTCTCTTTACAACCGAGTGCGTTCGATACTGCCGCTATGCTCGGTAAGCAGGGTGCTGCAAACGTCTTCTCAGCGCCGAAGCTCAACCACAAAAAAGAGGACCTGACAGACTCACAATGCTGTTCTATAGCCCTAGTCGCGGCTTATAACAGGGGGATCCCCAAAACGCAACGTACTATTTTCAGGGGTTTAATAACCGCATTTTCCCGCGCACAGAACCAACTCGAACTCATAAAAGATTCCGGCAACGGCAACGGCTCCGGTTCCGGCTCCGGTTCCGGCTCCAAACTATCAACCCCCACCCCCGCCGCAGCCACTGCCGGCACCTAGCAACTACTCCCCGAGCAGCAGCAGCCGGGCGGAATAAAGCCCTGGCTTCTTCCCCACTAATCTGCGTCCCAGCACCACCGCCCCGGTCCCAAACACCCTCCGGTCGTGCACCCGATGCGTCAGCTCAAGCCGCTCGCCCTCACCCAAGAAGTAAACCGTGTGATCTCCCGGCACGTCCCCACCGCGTAGGGCAACAACTCCGACCTCCCCGACGCTGCGCTGCGCCTCACGACCGAACACAACCTGCTGGCCTGGGGATAGCGCCGCCTGCACCAAGGTCCTGGCAGTGCCGGATGGGGCGTCTCTCTTCATTCGGTGGTGAATCTCCATGACCTCAAGGTCGAACGCTCCAGCCGAGGCTTCCTTCGCCTGCTCAACCAAGAGGGCTAGTATCGTGGCGCCAAGCGAGGTGTTCGGAGCAACCAGGATCGCCACCTGCCGGGCGGCTGCCTCGATGCGCGCAAGTTGCTCGGCAGAGTGCCCGGTAGTTGCAACAAGGAGCGGTATCCCCCACGCAGCACACTTCTCAGCAACAACGACAGAGGTCTCGGGCGTAGAGAACTCGATTACTACGTCGCAGTTTTTTAGATCTGCGAGCTGGCAAGAGTACGACAGCTCGCTGCCTTCTACTGGGGCTCCGAGTCTCGACGACGAGGGAGAAACCACGGCTGCCGCGAGGGTCGTCCCGCGCTCAGCGCCCAGCGCCTCCACAGCTTTCGAACCGGTACGACCGGAGGCCCCGACTACCCCAACGCGAATCACAGCGAGAACTCCGTTCGAACGAGCTTTAGGCTGGCCGGCGCAAGCTCAACGAGGGGCAGGCGCACGGTTGGCTCTGCGATGATGCCCTGCAACGCCAGCACTGTCTTTACCGGCACGGGGTTCGACTCAACGAAGAGCGACCGGATGCGCGGCAACATCGACAACTGTACCCGACGAGCATCTTCGAGCCGCCCATCGAAGAAAGATGTCGTCAGCTCAACGAACTCCTTGGGCATGGCGTTTGCCGATGCCGATATAACACCCGTGCCCCCGTACGCCAGAGCTGCAAGAACCAACGAGTCTTCGCCCGAGAGCACCTGGCAGGCCGGACCGACCGCCCGGATAGCGTCTGCCATGAAGTCTACCGAGCCTGATGATTCCTTGACTCCCACCGCGAGCTTCTCTTTGCTGAGCATCCCAAGGGTCGCCGCAGAAAACCCAACGCCGCTACGGCCGGGGATATTGTAGGCGATCAGGGGCACATCAACTGAATCAGCGATCGCGCGCACGTGCTCGATCAAGCCTGCTTGCGATGGCTTGTTGTAGGGGGGAGCTGCGAGCAGAATCCCGTCGCAGCCGAGCTCCTCAACTGCGCGAGCGGTGTCGATAGCGAGTCGTGTCGAGCTGACTGAGATCCCAGCGATGCAAGCGCAGACCCCTTTGGTGCGCTCACGCACAGTGCGAACCACCTGCACGTACTCCTGCGGCGTGAGCGTTGCGGCTTCTCCGGTCGAGCCGCACGCAACAAACCCCTGCACCCCCGCTCCGAGCTGGAAATCTATCAGCTTCTCAAGCGACTTAGTGTCTACGGCAGAGCCGTCCTTCGTGAAGGGAGTAACCAGCGCAGTAAAAACGCCGCGGAGATCAAGAGCTGTCGCGCTCACACCAGGTATCCTCAGAAACGGCCGCGCCCGCAGCTTACTGCTGTCCGACCGGCAGGTTGTCCTCAGGCTCAAGGGAAGCCTCCACATCCTTGGCGGCGAGCACAACCACGTTGCTCGCCTCCCCCTTGAAAACCACCTTAACCACCTGCTTTACGACTCCATCCACACCACCCTGGTTCTGCGGTACCACCTGGTACAGGTAGGTTTTGCCGTTTTCGGGCTTGTAGTCCGTGAAAGAGAACTGTGTTAGCTCGGCGGGAGCTTTTACGGTGCGTCCGATCTTGCCCTGCTCGCGAGCCTCTTTGCGGAGTCGATCTCGCACCTGGATGTGCGTGTCCTTCACAAAACCGAGATCAACGAACTCGATATTCGGGTTGGTCTCGTCGCCACGCGCTGCAATCTCCTTTCGCTGCACCGTGTACCCATCGATCGCCTTGAGCTCCCGCCCGCGGCGATCTTCGCTGGGCGCGTGCCACTTGAAAACCACCTGCCCCGGCGTCGTAAAGACCTCTAGCTCCTGTACCTGCTTCGGCGCCACCATCTCTGGCGGGACTGCCGGGAGGTACTTACCGCAGCCCGCAACCGCTACGGCAGCCACGAGTGTCACCGCACGGAAGGCTTGAGCAGGCATCGCTTACTTGTCCATGAAACCGCGCAGACGCTTGCTACGGCTCGGGTGCCGGAGCTTTCGGAGCGCCTTCGCTTCGATCTGCCGGATACGCTCGCGCGTTACGTCGAAGTTCTGCCCGACTTCCTCAAGGGTATGGTCGCTCTTCTCGCCGATACCGAAGCGCATGCGCAGCACCTTCTCCTCACGCGGCGTGAGTGTGGCGAGCACCTTGCGGGTCTGCTCCTGCAAGTTCATGTTCACCACGGCGTTAGCCGGCGAGACAACGCGCTTGTCTTCGATGAAGTCTCCGAGGTGCGAGTCCTCCTCCTCTCCGATCGGAGTCTCAAGCGAGATGGGCTCCTTGGCGATCTTGAGGACCTTGCGGACCTTGTCGACCGGGATCTCCATCTTCTCGGCTATCTCCTCCGGCGTCGGCTCTCGTCCTAGCTCCTGAACGAGCTGGCGCGAAGTGCGCACGAGCTTGTTGATCGTCTCGATCATGTGAACGGGGATGCGGATGATGCGAGCCTGGTCCGCAATGGCGCGGGTAATGGCTTGGCGAATCCACCACGTCGCGTACGTCGAGAACTTGTAGCCGCGCTGGTACTCGAACTTGTCCACCGCCTTCATCAGTCCGATGTTCCCTTCCTGAATCAGGTCGAGGAACTGCAGCCCGCGGTTGGTGTACTTCTTGGCGATCGAAACCACGAGACGCAGATTCGCCTCGATCAGCTGATCCTTCGCAAGACGGGCGCGAATTTCGCCATCCTTGAGGATGCGAACGCTCTCACCGAAGCGGCTCGCGCTCATCATCACCTTCTCCTCAAGCACCCTGACGAGTCCAAGCGTGCGCTGCAGCGGCTCGGCCCAGTGCTTGAGGTCAGTGCTCTTGAGCTTAAGACGCTTGCCAGCTCTCTTCACTGCCACCTGGTCAGTCGCAAGCAGCTCCGCCAGCGAATCGATCAGCTCTTCGGAGTTCGTGCCGAGCTTGCGCGCCGCCATCTCTGCGCCGCGCACGAGCTCACGCCGCTCATCGTCGCTCTCCTTGACGATCTCGATCATCTTGTAGAACTGCTTCTGATTGAGATTGAGATCCTCAATCCGGGCCGCATTCCTGGCGAGCATCTTCTGGAATTTCTTCTCACGGTCCGACTCGAGCCGCTTCTCAACCGGGAGCGTCATGAGCTGCTCGTACAGCGCGCGCGTCTCACGCAGCGCCTTCTTGTACGGCGTCGCCTTCGCGAGGAAGGCTTTCTTCTGCTGCTCGTCTTCCTCGTTTGCAGGGGCTGGCTTCGGGGCGATCTCCTCGCCGTTCTCATCGAACTGCGGCTCCTGCTCCTCCTCTTCTTCCTCCTCCTTCTCGCTCTCTGCCTGCGTATCTTCCTCGGCGAAGAGGTCTCGCAGGCGGATCTGGTCGGCCTTGACCATGTCGAAGAGGCCCACAACGTAGCTCAGTGCAACGGGCTGCTTGAGAAGCTGGTCCCGAACTGCCACGAGCCCCGACTCAATGCGCTTTGCAATCTCCACCTCGCCTTCGCGAGTGAGGAGGCTGACGTTACCCATCTCGCGCAGGTACTGCCGAACTGGATCGGTGCTCCGGCCGAGCGAGCCTGCGTCGAGCACCTCTGGGGCGGCCTCAGCTCCTGTCGGAGCCTCTCCACTGTCCTCCTGAGGCTCAGATGGCTGCTCGATAATGTCGATATCGTGCTCGCCGAACATGCCGACGACCTCTTCGACTTGCTCCTCCGTCATCACCTCGCCAGCGAGCGCCTCGTTCAGCTCGTCCATGGTGAGGTAGCCCTTCTCTTTTCCGATCTCGAGCAGCCGGTTGATGCGGCTCTCGACATCGCCACGCTCCTTGAGATCGATCGAGCTGTCGATATCAGCCAGCTCGGCGTCGACGGCGACTTCGAAGCCAGTCAGCTCCTGCAGGCCATCGTCCATGTCGCCGACGATCATCTCGCGGTCCGATCCCTGGCTCCCATCGCGGCCCTTGCGAGGCTCTTTGGTGAGGGGCTTCGTCAGTGCTGGAGCAGGCTGCGCAGCGACAGGTGCTGCCTTCTTCGTCGCTGCGACAACCGCAGCGCGAGCGTTATCCTTTGTCTTCTTGAGCGCAGCTGCCTCTTTCTCTTTTGCGACGCGAGCATGCTCATCGTCTTGGCGCATGCGCTCACGTGCAGCAACTTTAGCCTTCGAGTTCTTGTTGAGCGCTGGACGAACCTTGCGCAGCGCAGAGGCTTTGTGCGCCTGCTTCTTCCCTGGGCTCTTGGCCTTGAGCTTTGCTCCCACCTTCCGAAGAATTTTTCCCTTTCCCGCGCCGCTCTTCTTAGAGACTTTTGACACCACTGAAACTCCGATTCAACGAGACGCGATACCGAGTAGGCAACGCGGCTACACACTCATGAAAAAAATCTGATCTCCGCCGGTTGCGGATCTCTCCTCTCACCCTATGTAGGCTCGCTCGCCACCTCCGCATGCGGAGCGGCTACGCCACAGGCTGGGGTTACCGACCCCAAGAATCCCAGGATACTAGCTATTTGAGGTGTGCAGGTCCACCCCCCGACCCAGCCCATCTATCTGGTTTTTAAGGATTCGGATGCGGTCTGAGATCTCAAGCTGCTGTTGGGGATCCCAGTCTCCCGAGATGAGCTCCTCCTTGCACTCATCTAGCAGCCCCCGAAGCTTCTGCCGACGGAGGGCAAGCAGGCTCCCCTGGTACACGTCCCGCATAGTTACGCCCGATTCGACCATCTTGAAGGCCTCCTTCCAGAGCCTGGTCCAGTCCGACCCGAGGGTTTGTAGAAGCTCTTTAGCCGCCTGTCGCTGACCCTGCTCATCGTCCGGGTGATCGGCCAGGACCCGGTCCAGGTCCATCGCGAAGCGCACCGTCTCGGGCTGCAGCACCTCGCACATCTCAGGGTTCTTCAGCAGGTCAGAGAGCACATCCCCCTTGAGCACCATAACTGAGCAGAGCAGGTCTCGATCGACTCGCGGCAGCTCGGCTACCCCACGCGGCTTCTTCTCTGCAGGCTCCTCGCTCCGCGCCGGGTCTGCTGCCCGCGCTGGCGCAGACGGCTCAGCACGCGCCGGCTGCTTGGCGCCCGTAGCGCCCTTCGACACCAGCCGCTCAAGCTGCGGGGTCTCTATTCCAAGCCTGCGAGCAGCGCGCGCGGTAAGAGTTGACCGCACGACCTCACGCTCCACACCGCTCAAAGCTTTCGCCACCTCGTCGCTCAGCTTGCCCAGGAGATTCGCGCCAGGCTTCTCAGTGAGCGAGCAGCCAGCGCGAACGAGCAGCCCGTCGATGTACACATCTAGCAGCTCTGACTTCCCGAGCCCCTTTAGGGCCTGAGCCGTCTCAGCGCCGTGCTGCGCAGCAAAATCATCCGGGTCTACATCGTCAGGCAGGAAGCACGCCGTCACATCGACATCCGCGTTGCGCGCAGTCACGAAAGACTTAGCAGCGGCACCACGCCCCGCTGTGTCTCCGTCAAAGAGCAGGTGCACACGGTTGCAGAGGCCGGAGAAGCGCTTCAGGTGCTGCTCGGTCATCGCCGTGCCGCAGCACGCCACGACGTTTTTCACCCCGCGCATCGTGAGCCCCACAACATCCATGTAGCCCTCGACCACGTACACCTCCCCCGCCTCGCGGATGGCGCTCATCGCCTGGGGCAAGCCGTAGAGAGTGCGATTTTTCTGGTAAATCGGGGTTTCTGGGGAGTTGAGGTACTTCGGCGCCTGCTCCTCAAACGCCGGATCGTTGACGCCCGGAACGATACGACCGCCGAATCCGGCGATGCGCTTCGTGTCGATGAAGATCGGGAACATCAGCCGTCCGCGGAAGAACTCGTACAGCTCGCCACCGGCAGCGCGACGCGCCAAGCCTGTGAGCAGTATGGTCTCCTCGTCGAAGCCAGCTTTCTTCAGCACGTCGACCAGAGCCCCGCGCTGGTTGGGAGCGTAGCCGATGCCGAAGGAATTGATTGCATCAGCCGTGAGTCCGCGCTTCCGGAGGTACTCCCCCACTTTGGCGAACTCTCCCACCCCTTTCTTCACCTGCATGAGCGAGTTGCGGAAGAACTGCTGGGCTACGGCACAAACGTTAAAGAGCTTCTCGCGATCAACCCCAGGAGCCGCGCCCTTGCGGCTATCGCGCTTTAGCTCGATCCCGTAGCGGCCCGCGAGCAGCTCAACTGCGTCGGGGAAGGTCATGGCCCGAGAGGCCATCACGAAGGAGATCACGTTCCCGTAAGCCCCGCAGCCGTAGCAGTGGTACGAGTTCGACTGCTCACGCACAAAGAAGGAAGGCGAGCGCTCGGAATGAAACGGACAAAGCCCCGAGTAGTACATCCCCGCACGGCGCAGCTTGACCGTCTCCGAGACGACCTCAACGATGCTCGCCTCGGCTTTGACCCGCTCTATGCTCTCTTGGGAAATCACGGAGCCGAGGGTAGCACGTTGTTGTGGAAAAGGGGACGTACATGCTGAGCGGGAGACAGCTTTTGCCCCCTGGTTGTTACTAGCAGTCGGTAGTTTTCCTCATCTTTATCGTGCTCTTCCTCCTGCACCTGCACTGGATTCCTCGTCCCCATCCGGGCACTTGGACTAGAACACCTTGGGTAACCGGGAGCAATTTCTTGATTACGAGCAGGACCAGCGGTGCAGGTGCAGGTGCAGGTGCAGGATAAAGAGGAGAATCAGGATTAAGTAAGAGACAAGAGCCCAACCACTATCTGTGTTGAGACTGCATACGCTCTCTACAGAGCCTTTACGTCCCCTCTTTCGCGCCCTCCGGCGCTCTACCCCTCAGAAGACTCCTCGTACTGATAGCTCACAAAGATCTCAACGATCTCGTACTCGCGGGCGCCACCAGGCAGCGGAACCTTGGCGACGTCACCAAGCTCCTTGCCAATGAGCGCCTTGCCGAGCGGGGCCTCAAACGAGATCCAGCCCTTCTCCACGTCCGACTCCTCAGCACCGTAGATGCTCAAGACGCGCTGCTCACCAGAGTCGACATCCTCAATCTTTACGCTCGCCCCGAAGACAACGCGCGTTATGTCGCCGAACTTGAGCGGGTCGATAATCTCCGCCATTGCAAGCCGGGCCTCGATGTCGCGGATCTTCGCCTCGGTCATGCCCGACTTCTCTTTGGCGGCATCGTAATCGCCGTTCTCGGAGAGGTCACCGTGGCCGCGCGCAACCTCGATCGCACGGGCGATCTCGGGCCTCATAGCCTTTAGCTTAGTCAGTTCAGTGCGGAGCGCGGCGTAGCCGCGTGGGGTCATCGGTCGTTTCATGGCAGGCCTGGTCTTAGGCGCGGCTCTGGTACTCGCCGGTCTCGGTGTTGATGATCACCTTGTCACCGATATTGACGAACTGCGGCACGTTTAGCTGCAAGCCAGTCTCCGTCTTCGCCGGCTTCGGCGAGTTGGTCTGCGTTGCGCCCTTAAGCCCAGGCTCGGTCTCGGCGATGGTGAGGGTTACGGTCTGTGGAAGCTGGATGCCGATCGGATTCTCTTCGTACATCGAGAGCTGAACCTGCATCCCCTCCTGAACGTAGTACCGGCCGTCTCCGATCATCTCTGGAGTGATCGAAACCTGCTCGTACGTCTCTGAGTTCATGAAGTGGTAGCCATTCGTGTCAGCGTAGAGGAAGGTCGCCGCTTGATTGAATACGTCAGCTGTGTCGATATCTTCCGTCGAGCTGAAGCGCTGCTCCATCTGCGTGCCGGTGCTCAGGTTGCGCAGCTTCATGTGCACCATTGCGCGCAGGTTGCCCGGCGTGTGGTGGTGAAAATCCATAACGCTGTACAGGTTGTTCTTGAGCACGATTACCGTGCCACGGCGCACATCTTTAGCTTTCATAACTCTTTTCCGTTACTGCTGTGGTACCAAGCCAAGGGTCTCTCGGAGCCGGGATAGTACCGTATCCTTGCCGAGAACTGCAAACGACTCAAAGAGCGGCGGGGTGATGGTTTTCCCTGTCGCCGCAACGCGCAAGACGCCAAAGGCAGGCCCAGCCTTGAGCCCTAGCTCCGTTGCAACCCCTCGCAATGCTTGATCAATGGCCTCAACCGTAAACTCCGGCAAAGCCTCAATCACGGCGATCGAGCGGGTCAGGACCTCACGCGCCTTCGGGCCATCGACTCCCTTCTGGAACATCGCACCCATGTCACGCTCAAGCGGCTTGTCGCTCAAGAACTCGAGCATCGCCGGAACTTCCGTCAGCACCTTCACGCGCTCCTGCACGTGCGGGGCGAGGGCAGCAAACTGCGCCTCGGGAACCACAACCCCCGCCTGCTGCATGAACGGCTTGCAGCGCTCGATGAAGTCGCCCACCGGAAGGTTCCTGATGTAGAGACCATTCATCCACGCCATCTTTGTGGCATCGAACACGCCGCTGGCAGGGTTGATCCCCTCAAGCGAGAAGCTCTTCACCAGCTCATCGCGGGTGAATACCTCTTGGTTGCTCCCCTCCCCTGGCGCCCAACCGATCAGAGACACGAAGTTCAGCACAGTCTCGGGCAGATACCCCATTTCGCGCACCTGCCGCGCGTTGAGCGCACCGGAGCGCTTCGAGAGCTTCTTTCCATCAGTGCCGTTAACGAGCGGAATATGAGCAAACACCGGCGGCTCCCAGCCTAGAGCCTCGTATAGCAAGAGGTGAACCGGCGCCGACGATAGCCACTCGACCCCGCGCAGCACGTGAGTGATGCGCATATCGTGGTCATCGACCATGGCAGCCAAGTGGTAGGTCGGGAATCCGCCGCTCTTGAGCAGCACCGTATCCCGCAGCGGAATCGTCTCCCAGTGTACCCGGCCACGTATGGCGTCGTTGAGCGTCAGCGCGCGCTTCTGCGGAATCTTGAAGCGAACGACGTGCGGCTTGTCGGCCGAAACTTCTCGTGTGCGGCAGTACCCTGAGTAGCCAGGCAGCTCGCGCCGCGCCATCTGCTCGGCCCTCTCGCGCTCAAGCATCTCCGGGGTGCAGTCGCAGCGATAGGCGAAGCCCTTAGCGATCAGCTCGTCGGCCACCTCGCGGTAGCGCTTCAGCTTGAGGCTCTGGATGTAAGGGCCACACGGCCCACCAAGATCGGGCGCTCCGTCCCACAGCTCGCCGATAGCTTTCAGCTCTTCTCTGCTTGGACCTTCGTCGATCTGGATCCCGAGCCAGCCCAGCTCCTCGACGATGAAGCGGATCGCTCCCGGCACCAGCCGCTCGCGATCGGTGTCTTCGATACGCAGCAGGAACTTTCCGCCATGCTTCTTAGCGAGCAGGTAGGCGAAGAAAGCGGTGCGAAATCCGCCCAGGTGCTGGAGCCCTGTCGGAGACGGCGCGAAACGGGTGCGGACTTCGGTCATAGTTTTGCCCTCGTAGACGGCAGGAATATAGACCACCCCCCATCACCTTGGCAAAAAGAGAGATCATCCGGGAAGTCGCTGCCAACGATGCCCCCTAACCAGCCACAACTCGGGAACGGCACCGGGAACGGGTCCGGCTCCGGTGCCGAATTTGCCGCTGCTTTCTGAAAAGGAGTGCACAATACAGTCATTGGACAGACGACATGGGGAGCGGAACCGCAACCGTTACCGGTGCCGCTCCCGGCTCCGAAGAGTTGGAGAGGGGCGCGACCGAGGGTGCTTAACCGAGGAGGGCTGCGAACTCCTGCTCAGAGAGCACTGCCACCCCAAGCTTCTTGGCGGCATCGAGCTTTGAGCCGGGACTCTCCCCGGCGACGACAAACGAGGTCTTCTTGCTGACCGATGAAGAGACCTTCCCTCCCCGGTTGAGGATCTGCTCCTCCGCCTCCTTTCTCGACATCGTCGCGAGTGTCCCCGTCAACACGAAGGTCTGTCCCGAGAGCGCTCCGCCTTCAGTAGCTCGAACTGCAACAGGAGCCGGGGAGACTCCGCGCTTGAGCAGCGCTCGCACGAGGTCCTGTGAGTATCGGTCCGCAAGAAACTCCGCCACCGAGCTGGCGGTTTCAGGCCCTACCTCCTCCATCGCCAGCAGCTCTTCCTCTGTCAGTGCCAGAAACTTCTCGATCGTTCCGCACTGACGAGCCAGCGTCTGCGCAGTCTTGGAGCCCACATGCCGAACGCCGAGTGCAAAGATCAATCGATCGAGGGGGCGCTGCTTGCTCGACGCTATCGCCTGCACCAAGTTCTTGCTTGAGATCTCTCCCATGCGCGGCAACTCCCTGAGCACCTCGGGTGATAGCAGGTAGAGAGCAGGCAGATCGTCTACCACTTTGTGCTCAAGCAGCAGCTCCACCATCTTGTCACCGAGCCCCTCGATATCCATCGCATCACGCGACGCAAAGTGCACGATGCGGTTGTGAAGCTTCGCCGGGCACTGCGGGTTTGGGCAACGCGCGACTGCCTCTCCTTCAGGCCGCTCGACTGCGGTGTTGCACTCTGGGCACGCCGTGGGAAACGAGAATCGACGCTCCTTGCCGGTGCGCGACGCGGTCACTGCCGCAACGACTGCTGGGATTACGTCTCCCTGGCGACGCACAACGACAGAGTCGCCGATCAGGAGCCCTTTGCGCTCGATCTCATCTTGGTTGTGGAGGGTGGCGCGCGATACCACTACTCCTCCAACCCTAACCGGCTTGAGCACTGCCACAGGGGTGAGCGCTCCAGTGCGCCCCACCTGGATGATAATATCTTCGAGCGTCGTTACAGCCTCGACCGGCTTAAACTTCGCAGCTATAGCCCAGCGCGGCGAACGCTGCCTGAAGCCGAGCCGCTCTTGCAGCCCCACGTCGTTGACCTTAATCACGATACCGTCAACTTCAAAAGGCAGCGAGTCCCTGGCTTCTTCCGCCTCGTGGTAGGCTTTCGCCAGCGCTGCCGCTCCACGTACCGTGCGGAACCCGGGCGAGATTGAGAATCCGAGCCCCTCTACCTCCTGCATGGCCTTGTCGAGCGGCGAGCGCGCAAGATTCGAAATATGCCTCGTCGCGCTCTCGACCACTCCTACGCCGTACGAGAAGAACCAGAGTGGCCGCTTCGCAGTCTCCTGCGGATCGAGCTGCCGCAGGCTCCCCGACGCTGCGTTGCGCGGATTAGCGAAGGTCTCCTCACCGCGCGCTTGCCGCTCTTCGTTGAGCGCGTCGAACTCCTTCTTCCGGAAGAGCACCTCACCGCGGATCTCAAGCAGCCCCTGCGGAAGCTGCTTCCCGCGCAGCTTGAGCGGAATCGCCTTGATGGTGCGCACATTGAGGGTCACATCCTCGCCGGTTGTGCCGTCGCCGCGGGTTGCGGCCTGCGCGAGCTTCCCGTCCTGGTAGAGCAGCGAAACAGCTACGCCGTCGAACTTGAACTCCACCGTGTACTCAATCTCTCCAGCATCGTGCCCATCCTTTGCGAGGAAGCGCCGTACCTGCTCATCGAATTCGATCAGCTCCTCCTCATTCATCGCGTTGTCGAGCGAGAGCATCGGGAGTCGGTGCTGAACCGTCGCGAACCCTTCGAGCGGCTTCGCGCCCACGCGCTGCGTTGGCGAGTCGGCGCGCACAGCCTCGGGATGCGCGGCCTCAAGCTTTTGAAGCTCACGGAAGAGCTGATCGTACTCAGCATCGCTGATGGTAGGCTGCGAGAGAACGTAGTACCGGTACGAGTGGTCGTTTAGCTCTTCAACGAGCTGGTCAATTCGAGCTGTCTCTTTCTGGCTCTCGCCCCGTGTAGTCATAACCACCCCGATTAGCTGGGGAGGACTCTACACAATTGAGGCGGCTCCTGGGTAGATGGAGCTCACCGCGCTAACGCGAGACGCAACCCAACCCGCTCGGCAGCCGCATGTCTCGGCAGCCACGCTGACGCTCCTGCGGGGTGCACTTATTTTCGCTTGGGCTAAAGCCGGCCGGACAGCGATCCATTGGGCGTGGCGCTGGCGGCGGCGGAGGTGGCGGTCGGTTGTACTGCTGTTGCCGTTCGCGCTCAAGGCGCCTGCGCTCCTCTTCGAGCCTACGGCGCTCACGCTCAAGTTCTCGCTGCTCTTGTCTATAATTTTGATAGTTATTGTTGTTGTAATAGCCGGGACCACCGTAGTAAGGCGGAGGCTGATTGTAGCCGCCGTAGCCACCTCCGTAGTTTCCGTATCCCCCGCCGTAGCCTCCCGGCGCGTACGGGTCATTCAGGTTGGCGCATCCACTTACCGTGAGAACGGTCGCCGAAAAGAAGAGAGAGAGGGAGATTGACTGGAGCTGATTGTATTTCATACAGCGCAAAGTATAAGGAGCACCACAACCACTTCGCAATCACTGATATAGCGCTCATGTAAGCCACCTTCGACGCACCCCGCTCCCCCCTATTCGACCCCGCATCGGGAACCGGAACGGTCCCGGCTCCGGCCCCGGTTCCGGCTCCGGGGCCGGGACCGTTCCCGGTGCCGAGACCGGCGTTGGGCCCGCGGCTAAATAGCGCGTGACTAAAAAACATACGACACGGTTGCGCCGAAGGCTCTTGGATCGCCCTGCTGGATATAGAGTTTATTCGGGTAGTCCGGGGGCTCATTGCCGAAGTAGAAGCCCCGCACGGCGTAGACCTGGTTGAATAGGTTCCGGCTCCACAGGAGCACCTGCAGCCCCTCGTCCTGCCATCCGAGGGTGGCGTTGAAGAGGTTGTAGGCAGTGCTCTTCTGGTCGTTGCTGTCATCAAAGTAGAAGCTCCCCTTCCCCGTCTCTTCGATTCGTAAGAAGGCACCCCCGCCGAGCAACGAGCGGAATCCGGCTGAGTACTGGTACGGCGGGGCATACGAGAAGGCTCGCCCCTCAAGGTACTGCGCCTCCCCCGGCACCTGAGTGTACTCGGAGGTCATGAGCGACCCCGAGGCGAAGAGGTCGAGCCACGGCGTGGCATGGTATGAGTTCTCTAGCTCCATTCCAGTGCTCTCGCCGTGCCCAGAGCTATCGACGACGTAGGTGAAGGATAGCGGATCGTTTGGGTTGTCCTGGATAGCGAATTTAAGCTGCGTGTCACGTCGCAGGTCGTGAAAGACCGCCAGGTTTGACTCGAGCCTCTTCCGCATAAAGACCCCCTTTACGCCAACTTCGAAGTTCCACAGATACTCTGGCTCGTACTGCCTATCTTCTACCTGCACACTCGGCCCCGCATTAAATCCGCCCCCCTTGTAGCCGCGTGAGACAGTCGCATAGCTGCGCACGGAATCCGTCACATCCTTCTGCAGCGTGATTGCTCCGCCGAGCATGGTGTAGTTCGGGGTAAACTCTGAGCCGTTCGTGTCTGAGTAGCTCGTTCCGCGCTGCTCAACGCGCAGGCCTGTCGAGAGGCTGGTGCCGTTGCCGAGCGGAGTCTCGATGTCACCGAACACCGAGCCCTGGTTAGCCGCGTAATCAGCTTTCAGGAAGTCGTACGCCTCCCCGTTTGAGGACTCGGTGGTTGTGGTGCCCTCTGTCAGCCGCTGGAAGTAGGCGCCCAAGAGCCAGCGCCCCTTCTCGCCGTGCTCGTAGAGCGGATCGTCCGAGCTCCAGCGCAGCTCTTCAGCCACCATGCGCCGCACACGGCTAGAGTCTGAGTAGTAGTCGTACGGATCGTAAGGAGCCCAGAACGGATTGTTCCCCCAATCACCGTCAAAGCTGTAGTTGACCGATCGCTCTTGCTGTGCAGGCGGCGCGCGATGAGTTCTTTACCCGTGCCGCTCTCGCCGGAGATGAGCACGGTGGCCCGGGACGGGGCGACCTGTTTGATCGTGTCGAGCACGTGGGCCATCGCCGGCGAGTCGCCGACGAAATTTTCCAGCCCGTAGCGTTTATCGACCTGCTCGCGTAGGCGGACGTTCTCGCGTTCGATTTCCGAGCCGCGGAGGGCGCGTTTGATCAGGAGATCGAGGCGGTCGATATTGACCGGCTTGGTGACAAAGTCATAAGCGCCGTGCTTCATCGCCTCGACCGCTTCCTCGATGCCGCCGTAGGCCGTCATCATGATGCAGACCGGCGCCTGATTCTGCCGCAGGGCCCAGGCGAGGAGGTCCATGCCGTTGTCTGCGCCGAGGCGGAGGTCGGTGAGGAGGAGGTCGACGCGGTCCGTTTCCATGATGGCCTTGGCGCCGGCCGCATCGGCGGCGACGTAGACTTCGTAGTCGTCCTCCAGCGAGGTGCGGAGTCCTTCGCGGGTGTTTTTCTCGTCGTCGACGATGAGGATGGTTTTCTTCACGGAACGGGTCGGTTGGTGTGACATTTTTTCTCTATCGGCCGGGTGCCCTTGGCAACACGCAAGTTGTCCCGCATCGGGTTTCTGCTTGCCATCGCGGCTGCGGACACTATCTGTCCACCCATGATCAAGACCGCTCTCCTGACCCTCACGTCCATGCTCGCCGCGGGCGCCCTGACCGGATGCCAAACCACAATGGGTGGCAGCAGTTCCTTCGCTTTCGATCCTC